>JBEEIS010000171.1:0-11720 GCA_041169755.1 Pseudomonadota bacterium
GTTCACCCGGTGTGCGCGAGAGTTTGGGGATGATGCCTGGCACCAGCATGTCGCTGCCGTCGTCCAGGGTCACGTGTTGCAGCATGCCGCGCGCCTCGTAATGAGGGTCCGCAGCAATATCAGCCACCGTGTAAATGCGGCCAGAGGGGACGCTGGCTTTTTCCAGCGCAGCCAGCACCTCGTCGACGCTGCGGGTGGCCGTCCAGGCCCCGATGGCCGCGTCGAGTTCGTCCACCCTGGCCACGCGGCCCGTGTTGTCTGCCAGGGCTGGGTCTTGTCCGAGGTCGTCACGGCCAATGCAGCTCATCAGGCGCTTGAAGATGCTGTCGCCGTTGCCAGCCACGAGCGCATAGCCGCCATCCGCGCAGCGGTACGCATTGGTGGGGGCAATGCCGGGCAGAGCACTGCCGGCCGGGCCGCGCACCGCACCGAAGGCGCTGTACTCGGGCAAGAGGCTTTCCATGCAGTTGAAGACGGCTTCGTAAAGGGCCACGTCGATCACCTGGCCGCGGCCGCTCGCGTGGCGGTGCTGCAAGGCCAGCAGGATGCCGATCACCCCGTGCAGGGCGGCCAGGGTGTCACCGATGCTCACGCCCACCCGCACGGGCACCCGTCCGGGTTCGGCAGTCAGATGCCGCAGACCGCCCATGGCCTCGCCCACGACACCGAAGCCGGGGCGGTTGCGGTAGGGGCCGGTCTGGCCGTAGCCGCTGATACGCAGGACCACCAGGCGCGGGTTGGCCGCCAGCAGGTCCTCCGGCGCAAGTCCCCAACCTTCCAGCGCGCCGGGGCGGAAGTTCTCGATCAGGACGTCGGCTTCGGCGGCCAGCTGGCGCACCAGGGCCTGGCCCTCGGGGGTGCGCAGATCCAGGGCCAGCGAGCGCTTGTTGCGTGACTGCACCTGCCACCAGACCGAGGTGCCGTCCTTGAGCAGACGCCATTTGCGCAAGGGATCACCGCCCCCCGGCGGCTCGATCTTGATCACCTCGGCGCCGAAGTCGGCCAGGGTCTTGGCGGCGAAAGGGCCAGCAATCAGCTGGCCCATTTCGAGGACTTTCAGGCCTTGCAGGGCCTGGGGGCTGGGCGGATAGGGGGGTGTGTGCATGGGAATGTGTCCAGACCCTGCATCTTAAGGATGAGCTGCAAGGATTTGCTCAGCAGTCGCTCCTTAAGCTCATCCGTACCCGTCTCCCGCCGCAAAGGGCTGGTGGGCAGAGGGGGGTGAAAGGCGGTGCGAGATGGTCATGAGCACAAGCACGGTACGCGGCACCGGCCTGTCGGTGGTCGGACTGCCCGCGCAGTCCCGCGATACGTCCCCTGCCCCGCAGACCGCCCCTGGCGGCGCGGCGGGTGGACTCGAGGTGCGCCAGGTTCGCGAGGTCCGGCCCGGCCCTGTGGCGGATCCGCCTGTTCCTCTCGCCGCATCGAGCGCGCAGGCCTGCGCTACCCGGCTGGAGCAGCGCGAGGTCCGTCTCGTCGAGGCGCCCGAGCCGTACCTGCGGGCGCTCGACCCGGGGATGTCCGCCCTCCTCACCTCTGTCGAGGAAGGCGAAACAGAGCGGGACGTCAACCTGAACTGCAAAGCGCGCTTTACTGACAGCGACGAGGAGATCGCCTGCCGTCACCTCGCGATCGCTGTATGGCGGGCACGGTCGGCGTACCTGCAAGCCAGGCAGGCCGGCGAGCCGACCGGTCGTTTCAGCTACTCGGGCTTTGCCACCACCGAGAGACTGCAGGCCACCGTGGACTCCAGCACCGACACCCTCTATGAAGCGATCGCGGCGCGCTCGGGTCGTAGTCACCTGGTGCTGGCTTCGCGCTGGGGCGCGTTTCTCGAGGACCAGTTCAAGACCCTGAAGCCGGGGGAGCACCGCCACCTGCTGGTGCTGTCCGTCAACCATGCGATGCTGGCCGAACTCCAGGTGAAGCAGAAGGAGGGGCAGTCGCCCTATCGGGTGGTCATGTTTTATGACCCCAATCAGACCCTGACCCACCAGCGCCTGGTGCTGGACGAGTCCAGCACCCGCGCATGCACGCTGGGTACATTTCTCGAGGAGGACGATCTCGCGGACTATTTCCCCTCGGACCCGGCGGAACGCCTGGCGCGGGTGATCGAGCTGGATCCCGCCGACCTGGGCGATTCCCCATCGCCCGGAGCGTCCCGCGCCGACACCAAGAGCCAGCCCGCCAGCGTCACCCACGCAGGCCCCCAGTGCTCCGTGGCCGAATTGCAGCTGCGCATCTCCGACAACCTGAACGCCGGCCTGGCGCAGCGACTCGTGCAAACGCTGGCGGGCTGCAACCGGCAACAGGCCCTGGACCTGCTGCTGGCGAGAGACCGGAACGGCACGCCGGGCCTGGTGACCGCGATGCAGCAGGGAAATACCGAAACTGCGCGGATGCTGGTCGAGGCGGCCCTGAGCCCCCGCCTGGGTCTGCAAGACCAGGACCTCGCGCAGTTTCTGACCTGGCCTGCCGGGGATGGCAAGAATGAAGGGTCGGCCCCATCCGCGCCAGCTGCTGCAAAAAGCGCTGCCGGGTTTCACGCGATGCTGGAGGTACTCGCCGAGTTCACGCTCCCGGACACGGGCACGGGTGGAAGGCATGTCGGGGCGCTCGCGCAGGCAAAGTAGGCCTGAACTGCGCGACCACCCCAATTCCTGGGTCTGCCCGCTGAAATCAGGCCGGCTTTTTCAGACCCAGGCCTGGATCACGTAGTCGTAGCTGGCCTGGCCGTTCATCAGGTCCACGCGCTGCAGCCGGATCTTCCACTGGCTGCCGATCTTGACCAGCGAGTGGCGGTAGGTGCCGCCGAAGTGACGCATCATGTCGCGCCGCATCTCCATCATTTGAAAGCGCGAATGCACTTCGAGCGTTTGCGCGGTGGCGGCCTCGATGATGATGTTGCCCACCAGGTGATTGGTGCCCCATTGCGCGGCCTGCGACCAGGCGTTGGGATGGCTCAGACGTCCCATGCGCACGTCCATGAGGTCGCGGTCCTCCGCGAAGATAGAAGGCTCGCGCTTCCAGTCGGTCTGCTCGGGGGTGGCGGGGACCCAGTAGACGCCATCGTCGGCGAACAAATCGATCCAGCCTTGCCAGTTGCGCGCGTCCAGCAACGCGGCCTGGCGATACAGCAGGACCTCGACCTCGCGCAGCAGCGCCGGGTCGACGGTGATCGGCTGCGGGACATAGCCACTGGCGGGGACGCGGCCCCGTCCCATGTGGTCAGGCGCGATCGATTCGGCGCCACTCATGGACTGCACGCCTTCGATCACCACATTGGCGTTCAGGGCCTTTTGGACATCAAGTGTTTTGCTCATGGAGAACTCCGGTTCAGGCCTTTGCGCCGGCCGGGCGCATGTATGCGGACCAGGCCTTGAATTGATTGCGCATCACGACTTCGGACGTGCCGTTGTTGGAGTAGGTGATGCCGTCTTTTTCGGTGTCGCCGCCGTGGTTTCGGTGGAAGCTGACCCACTCGCCGCCGCGTGAGTTCAGGCCGATCTGAGCGCGATTCCAGTTTTCCAGGTCGTCGGCGTTGATCATGGTGGCGGGCGAGTTCACCAGGTTGAAGTACCACATGGCACGCTGATAGATGGCCTCAGGTGCGCCCTTGAGCCGGAAGTGCCAGATCTCGGACAGCGTCTTGCCCGGGCCCATCGGGCGCAGCACGCGAATCTGCTGCAGGGGCGACTGCACGGACAGGTACGGGTAGATCAACACGTGGTGGATGCTGCGCGAAAGGTATTCCTCGCCCTTTTCCTCGCCATAGGCCTTCTTGATCAGGCCTTCGTATTCGACGGTGTCGGGGTCGGTGGGGCGCAGGCCCATATAGGCCTTGAGAATGCCGTGGCCGTGCGGGAAGTTGACCGTCTGCACCGAGTCCCACTGCGCGAAGCTCGAGGAGAAGGTCGACAGGTAGTGGTAGTGCAGCGGTGCCGAGCCCTGTTCCTGCTTGATGCGCTTTTCGACCCGGGTCGCCGAGACGCCGGTGGACTGGTGGGTGACCGAAGGGTGCAGGGCATCGAGCTGGTTCTCCATGAAGAACTTCCAGTTCGAGTGCTGCACGACGCGGTGGCATACCGGCACCGCCTCGACCTCGCCTACGGGCGAGCGGTCGCACATATCGTCAAAAGCCACCTTGGCTTCGCCCAGAAATTCCACCAGGCCGGGGCCGTCGGCCGCCAGGCTGGCGAAGACGAAGCCGCGGTAGGTGTCGACGCGCGCGGCGGGCACCATGCTGCAGTCGGGGTCGTCAAAGTCCAGGCGAGTCCCCTCGTAGCCCTTGGAGATGGGGATCGCACGGACCTTGCCATCCAGGTGGAAGCTCCAGGCGTGGTACGAGCATACGAAGCCGTTGCCGGTGTTGCCACTGTGATTGGCGCACAGCTGCACGCCGCGGTGCGGGCAGCGGTTGTACAGCACGCGGATGCTGCGATCGCGGTCACGCACCATCACCATGGGCTGGCGCCCGATCTGCAGGGTGTAGTAGTCGCCCGTCTTGGGCACCTGCGATTCGTGGCCGCAATAGACCCAGGCCTTTTCGAAGATGTGCGTCATCTCCTGGTCGAAGATTTCCTGGTCGGTGTAGACGGTGCGGTGCACGCGATCGGGCTGCACCAGCTGGTCGATATCAAGCATGGGTTCTCCTGTTTCGTTCTGGCAGTGCGATGACTGCCCCAAAAGTAGCAAATAGCCGATTCGCCACCTACAACCCAAACGACTAATTCAATTACCATGGGTTATGGATTACCGAAAGCTCCAACTGTTCGTCGCGGCGGCGCGCCACGGCAACCTCAGCGTGGCCGCGGCCGACCTGGACATCAGCCAGCCTGCCCTGTCCAAGAGCATCAAGTCGCTGGAAGCGACGCTGGGCGTGCGCCTGCTGGAGCGGGGGCGCTTTGGCGTCACGCCCACCGTGTTCGGCCAGGCCCTGCTGGCCCACGGCCAGGTCATGGAGGCCGAGATGCGCCATGCGACCGCCCAGATCGAGGCCATGCGCGGCGCCCGCCGTGGCCATGTGCTCCTGGGGTGCGGGCCGACCGAGGCCAGCCGCCTCCTGCCCATGGCCTTGCAGCAGCTGGAAAAGGCGCACCCGGACATCGCGGTCACCGTGCTCTATGGCCTGAACGAGTCCCTGATGCCGGGGGTGCGCCAGGGCGAGATTGATTTCGCGCTGTCGTCGGTGCCCTCACGCGGCAGCGACCCCGAGCTGGTGCACGAGCGCCTGTGCACTGAGCCGGCGGTGGTGGTTGCCCGCAGCGGCCACCCGCTGGCGCGCCAGCGCGGGCTGACGCCGCAGGACCTGGTGTCGTATGCCTGGGTGCTGCCCCGGGCACGCGAGCTCGAGCGGGTGGCCTTCGATGAATTCTTTCTGGCGCACAACCTCACGCCGCCAGTGCCGCAATTCGAGACCACTTCCACCGTCCTCATGAAGTCGCTGGTGATGCAAAGCGACGTCCTGACCTTCATCCCCAAGGAATTGATCTACTGGGAGGCGCAGGCCCGGCAGCTCACGGCCCTGGACGTACCCGATACGCACTGGACCCGCATCATGGGCCTGACGCGCCGGCGCAAGGGGTCGCTGAGCCCGCCCGCGCGGGTGCTGATGCAGTTGATCCGGACCTGCGCACAGCAGGCCTTTGGCTAGGACGCACTAGGCGCCGTCGCGGTCAGACCCCCAGGTAGCGGCTCCAGAGGCTGCGGTCGTCGCGCAGGGCGTCCGAGGTGCCGCGCCAGGCGGTCTGACCCCGCTCGAGAATCAGGTGGTGGTCGCCGATATCGACCAGGCGATTGACGTACTTGTCGACCACGATCAGGGTCTGACCGGCCTCGCGCAGCTGCGCAAGACAGCGCCAGATGTCCTCGCGAATCAGAGGCGCCAGGCCTTCGGTGGCTTCGTCCAGGATCAACAGCAGCGGGTTGGTCACCAGGGCCCGACCGATGGCCAGCATCTGCTGCTCTCCACCCGAAAGCTGCGACCCCATGTGGTGACGCCGCTCGCCCAGACGCGGGAACAGCGCCAGCACCCGCTCGGGGGTCCAGGGCTCGGGGGCGCGGTGCGAGTTGCGCACGAAGGCGGTGAGGTGTTCGACCACGCTCAGGGTGGGGAACACCTGCCGTCCCTCGGGGACGACCGCCAGCCCCAGCCGCGCCACCTGGTCGGCGCGCAGCCCGGTGAGGTCCTGGCCGGCGAAGCGGACCCGTCCGGTGTGCTGACGGTGCAAACCCAGCAGACTGCGGATCAGGGTCGTCTTGCCCATGCCGTTGCGACCGAGCAGCCCCATCACTTCGCCCCGCCCCAGCTGCAGGTCGATGCCGTGGAGGACCGCGCTGCTGCCGTAGGCGGCCTGCAGGCCTTCGATCTCGAGCAGGGCGTTCATGCGTGCTCCTCGCCCAGGTAGGCGGCGATGACCTGCGGGTCCTGTCGGATCGCGTCGGGCGTGCCCGAGGCGATGACCGCGCCGTTGACCAATACCGTGATGCGGTCGGCCAGCGTGAAGACGGCGTCCATATCGTGCTCGATCAGGAGGATGGCCATGCGTGCTCGCAGCTGCTGGATCAAGCTCAGAATGCGCTGCGACTCGGTGGGGCCGGCGCCGGCCATGGGCTCGTCCAGCAGCAGCAGTCGGGGCTGGGTGGCCACGGCCAGGCCCAGCTCCAGGATCCGCTGCTCGCCGTGCGAGAGCGCGCTGGCCGGGTGGGCCAGTCGATCGGCCAGACCGATCTGATCGGCCAGTGCCTGGGCCTCGCGGGTGATGGCCGCCTCGTCGTCGACCGGCCGCCAGAACGAGAAGCTGTGGCCGCTGCGTGCCTGTACGGCCAGCGCCAGGTTGTGCTGCACGCTGAAGGACTTGAACAGGCGCGTGATCTGGAAGGAGCGGGCCAGTCCCAGGCGCACGCGTTCATGCGGTGGTCGGCGGGTGATGTCCTGGCCGGCCATGCGGATCTGCCCCTGGTCGGGACGCACATGACCGGAGAGTTGAGCGACCAGCGTGGTCTTGCCGGCACCGTTGGGGCCGATGAGGGCATGGATCTCGCCGGTACGCACCGCGAGGTCGACGCCGTCGGTGGCTCTGAGCGCGCCGAACTGCTTGACCAGCCCTCGCACCTCGAGCAGTGCCGCGTCAGCCATGGGCGCCTCCGGCAGCGGAGCCTGCAGCCGGCTTGCGAGCGAACAGGCCACTGAGCCCGCGCGGGGCAAACAGGACCACCGCCAGCAGGATCCAGCCCACGTAGAAGGCCCAGTGCAGCGTGTACTCCGCGATGACGTCCTCCAGGGCCAGCAGCACGATGGCACCCCAGACGCCGCCACTGAGTCGGCCCACGCCGCCCAGGATCACCATCACCATCAGCGTGCCCGACTGGGTCCAGTGCATGAGGTTGGGGTTGACGTAGTTCTGATGGTTGACCATGAGCGCGCCGGCCAGGCCGCCCAGTGCACCCGCGATCATGAACAGCGCCAGCTGGTAGCGGAAGACAGGAAAACCGATGGACTCGGCGCGCACGTTGTCGTCACGGGCGGCCAGGATGACGCGGCCAAAGCGCGAGCGCACCAGGCGCGCGGTGAAGACCAGCGTGAGCGCCAGCAGGCCCAGCACGAACAGATAAAAGGCGATGTCGTTCTTGAGGTCCAGCCCGAAGCCGAAATCCGAGCGGCGGCGAATGTTCAGCCCCTCGTCGCCGCCATAGGCCTTGATGGAGTTGACCAGGTAATAAATCATCTGGGCGAAGGCCAGCGTGATCATGATGAAGTAGACGCCGCGCGTGCGCAGAGAGATCGCGCCGATGAATCCGGCCAGGAGACCTGCGATGCCCATGGCGGCGCCAAATCCGATCCAGCCATTGGGCTGGCCCTCGGTGATCAGGATGGCGACGGTGTAGGCGCCCACGCCGACGAAGGCCGCATGGCCGAACGACACCAGTCCGCCGTAGCCAATCAGCAGATTCAGGCTGCAGGCCGCCAGGCCGTAAATCAGCATGCGGCTGGCCATGCTGGTATAGAAATCCAGCTTCAGTGCCTGCAGCACGAAGGGCAGCGCGATGGCGGCCGCCAGCAGCGCCCACCAGAGCCAGAGGGTGGTGCCGCGGATCGGTCGCAGAGAGTCGTCGGTGTGCATGCCGCGAGGGGTTCGTTCAGTGGCTGCGGGTTGAAAACAGGCCCTGCGGTCGCAGGAACAAGACCACCGCCATCAGCAGGTAGACCCCGATGGAGGCAACCGCCGGGCCGGCGGCGCTCGCCCATTGCGGCGGCAGCAGCTCGCGAAACAGCAGCGGCAGCAGGGTGCGGCCAGCGGTATCGACAAAGCCGACCAGCAGCGATCCGACGAACGCGCCCCAGACCGAGCCAATGCCGCCGATCACGATGACGACGAAAGCCAGAATCAGGATGTTCTCGCCCATGCCCACTTGCACGGCCAGCAGCGGGCCCAGCATGGCGCCAGCGACTGCGCACAGCGCTGCGCCCACGCCGAACACCAGGGTGAACAGGCGCTGGATGTTCACGCCCATAGCCATCGCCATCTCGCGATTGGCCGCGCCCGCGCGCACCCAGGCGCCGATGCGGGTGCGGGTGACGGCCAGATACAACAGCAAGGCGGTGATCAGACCCACCGCGATGATCACCAGCCGGTAGCTGGGATAGGCCAGACCTGGCAGCAACTGCACCGGCCCGGACAGGGCGGGCGGTGCCGACAGCGGCAGGTCGGAGCCCCAGATCATGCGCACCGATTCATTGAGGATCAGGATCAGGGCGAAAGTGGCGAGCACCTGCGAAAGGTGGTCGCGGGCATAGAGCGTGCGAAGGAGCGTCGCCTCCAGCACCATGCCCAGGAGCGCCGTCAGCGGCACGGCCAGCGCCGCCCCCAGCCAGAAGGACTGGGTGAGGCTGGCCAGCCATGCGGTGAGAAAGGCGCCCACCATGTAGAGGGCGCCATGGGCGAGGTTGATCATGTCCATGATGCCGAACACCAGGGTGAGCCCGGCGGCCAGCAAGAACAGCATCAACCCGAACTGCAGGCCGTTGAGGGCCTGCTCCAGCAACAGGATTCCAGACATGAGGGCCGCAAGCCCCTTACTTCATTGGGCAGTCCTGGACGTAGGCGTCACCGTGGCGGGTCAGAACCGGCTGGCCGACGACTCGGTTGACGAGTCGACCCTGGGCGTCTTTCTGCACTTCGCGCAGGTAGTAGTTCTGGATCGGGTAGTTGTTGGTGTTGAAGCGGAAGTCACCGCGCACCGATGCGAACTTGGCGGCCTTGATCTGCTGACGCAGGGCTTCCTTGTCGGCGATCTTGCCACCCGTCGCGCGCACCGCGGCGTCGATCAGCAGCGCGGTGTCGTAGCCCTGTGAGGCGTAGACGGTGGGCAGGCGCTTGTACTCTTTCTCGAACTCGGCGACAAATTTCTTGTTCGCGTCGTTATTGAGGTCCATCGCCCAGTGAGCGGTGTCGAAGACGCCCAGCATGTCGTTGCCGATGCTGCGGATGATGTCCTGGTCGGCGCTGAATCCCGGCAGCAGCAGGCGGGTCTGCTTGTTCAGGCCAGCGGCCATGAACTGCTTGATGAAGTTGGTGCCCATGCCCCCGGGCAGGAAGGTGTAGACCACCTCGGGCGCGGCGGCGCGGATCTCGGCGAGTTCGGCGGCGTAATCGAGCTGGCCCAGCTTGGTGTAGACCTCGCCGGTGACCTTGCCCTTGTAGAAGCGCTTGAAGCCCTCGAGCGAATCCTTGCCCGCCTGGTAGTTGGGCGCCAGCAGGTAGGCGGACTTCACGCCCCGGGTGGTAGCGTGCTGACCGGCGGCCTCATGGTAGGCGTCGTTGGGCCAGGACACCGCGAAGAAGTAGGGGTTGCACTGCTTGCCGGCCATCGGCGAGGGCGCGGCGTTGGGGCTCAGGTAGATGGTCTTGTTGTCGATGGCTTCCGGCAGGCCGGCCAGCATGATGTTGGAGAACACCACGCCGGTGAGGATGTCGACCTTGTCGCGCTTGACGAAGCGCTCGAACAGCTGCTTGCCCACGTCGGGCTTGAACTGGTCGTCGGCGATCATCACGTCGGCCTCGACGCCGCCGAGCTTGCCGCCATTGAGCTTGACCGCCAGCAGGAAAGCGTCACGGATATCCACCCCCAGGGCCGCCGAGGGGCCCGAGAGCGTGCTGACAAAACCGATCTTGAGTTTGTCGGCGGCTTGTACGCTGGTAGCCAATACCGTGGCGGCCGCTGCGGCCAAGAGTCCCTTAACGATCCCGTGATGCATGGCGTGTCTCCTGTGGTTTTCTGTGTTCTGGCCTCTGGCCGGTGGGCCCGGTCAGGGCGCGCCTGATTGTGCACAAAAGCCGGACCAGACAACCGAGGGCTAGCCCTAGGTTGATACAGGGGGATGCCCGCGTGCGGGCGTGGGTTTGCCGGGCGCTGTAGGCTCGTGGCTCCGCTTTTTGCTTCTGAAGTTTCCATGCCGTCGTCCACCCGAGCCCTGGTGTGGTTCAAGCGTGACCTGCGCGTGCAGGATCACGAGCCGCTGGCGCGAGCGCAGGCGCACGGCGACGCGCTGGCGGTCTATATCCTCGAGCCCGAGTGGCTCCAGAGTCCGGAGTGCGATGCAATCCATGTGGACTTTGCGCTCGCGTGCGTGTCGCAGCTGCGCGAGACCCTGGCCCAGCGAGGCCTGCCGCTGTGGGTGCGGGTGGGGTCGGCGGTGTCGGTGCTGGGGCAGTTGCATCAGGACCTGGGTTACACCCACCTGCTAAGCCATGAGGAAACGGGCTCTGGCTGGTCCTATGACCGGGACCTGGCCGTGGCCCACTGGTGCCGCATGCGCGGGGTGGCTTGGCAGGAGTCCACCCAGACCGGCGTGGTGCGCCGCTTGCGCAGCCGATCGGGCTGGGCCGCGCGCTGGCAGGCGCGCATGGACGCACCGTTGCAGCGCCTGACCGGTCGCTTGGAGGCTGCGGCCGGCGCCGACACGCAGGCCCTGCCCACGCTGGCCAGCCTCGGGCTGGCTCCCCACGGCAAGACGCTGCAGGCGGCGGGTGAGGAAGCTGCACACGCCACCTTGCGCAGCTTCCTTCAGCACCGCGCCATGGGCTACCGGCGTGCCTTGTCCAGTCCGCTCTCCGCAGACGCAGGCTGCAGCCGCCTGAGCCCGCACCTGGCCTTTGGCACGCTCTCGATGCGCACGGTGCACCAGGCGACCGAGCGGGCCATCGCTGCCACGCCAGACCCTGCCTTCGCGCGCGACCTGCGCGGATTCGCCAGCCGGCTGCACTGGCATTGCCACTTCATGCAAAAGCTCGAGAGCGAGCCGGCCATCGAGTTTCGCAACTTCGCGCGGGTATGCGACGGCTTGCGCGAAGGTGAATTCGACGAAGCCCGGTTCATCGCCTGGTGCGAGGGCCAGACCGGCTACCCCATGATCGATGCCTGCATGCGCTCGCTACGCGCCACGGGCTGGCTGAACTTTCGCATGCGCTCGATGCTGGTGAGTTTTGCCAGCTATCACCTCTGGCTGCACTGGCGCGAGACCGGCCTCTTCCTGGCCCGCCAGTTCCTGGACTTCGAGCCGGGCATCCACTGGAGCCAGATGCAGATGCAAAGCGGCACCACCGGCATCAACACCCTGCGCATGTACTCGCCGGCCAAACAGGCCAGAGAACACGACCCGCAGGGCCTGTTCATCCGTCGTTGGGTGCCCGAATTGGCCAGGGTGCCGCTGCCCTTCC
>JBEEIS010000172.1:0-6541 GCA_041169755.1 Pseudomonadota bacterium
CAAGCACCGACGGCACCCAGACCGATCATGAGGCCGGCGGCGAGGGCGACAAAGCTGATGACTTCCATTTAGTTGCTCCTGGTTTTGGAAGGTGGGTGAAGGAAAGGGAAGGAAAGAGAACGCCGCTCAGTGCGCGTCGTGGGCCTGACCGATGTAGACCAGCGTGAGCATCATGAACACGAAGGCCTGCAGGGTGATGATCAGGATGTGGAAGATCGCCCAGGCCGAGCCCGCGATGATGTGGCCGATCGCCAGGCCGATGCCGGTGGCGGACAGCGAGAAGGCACCGCCCATGAGGGCGATCAGCATGAAGATCAGTTCGCCGGCGTACATGTTGCCGAACAGTCGCATGCCGTGCGAGACGGTCTTGGCGACGAACTCGATGATCTGCATCAGGAAGTTGAACGGCCACAGCAGGGGGTGGCTGCCAAAGGGCGCGGTGAACAGCTCGTGCACCCAGCCGCCCAGACCCTTGATCTTGACGTTGTAGTACAGGCAGACCAGCAGCACCGACAGCGACAGGCCCATGGTGACCGACAGGTCGGCGGTGGGCACCACACGCATGTAGGCGTGGTGCGGGTCATGACCGGCGGCGGCGTAAATCTTCTCGAAGATCACCGGCAGCAGGTCGACCGGCAGCAGGTCCATGGCGTTCAGCAGAAAGATCCAGACGAACACGGTCAGGGCCAGGGGGGCGACCAGCTTGCGGCTCTCGGCGCTGTGCACGATGCCCTTGGCCTGGGAGTCGACCATGTCGACCAGCACTTCCACCGCCGCCTGGAAGCGACCCGGCACGCCCGACGTGGCCTTGCGCGCGGCCAGCCATAGCAGCCAGCAACCCAGGACGCCCAGGGTGATCGACCAGAAAATGGAGTCCAGGTTGAAGACCGAGAAGTCCAGGACGCCCTTGGGCTTCTGGTTCTGCAGATGGGTCAGGTGGTGAACGATGTATTCACCGGCGGTGGGTCCGTGTTCAGCAGCCATCTTCTGTACTTGACTCTTTGTTCGTCGGCCCCGGGGGGAGCCGATTGCTTTCAACCTTGAGGCGCGGCGATGGCTTGAACGCCAGTGCCACCCAATACACCTTCATCGTCAGCACCAATCCGATCAGCAATGCCGGCCAGCTCAGTGCGGACACCCACCGCGGCGCCATCGCCAGCAAGACGATCGACGCGACGATCTTGACCATCTCCCAGGCCATGAAGCCGACGGCGGCCGTTCCTGCGTTGAGCGAGGAAAAACGCCCCGTGAGCCCCCTGGCAAAAATGATCGCGGGAATCACCACGGCCAGTGCGCCATAAGCGGCGGACCAACCGATGTTCTGCCGACCCGTCAGGCCCCATGCCACCAGGGCCACGACGCCTCCCACCACCCCTTGCCACACCACGACGCGCCAAGGAGAAACCGAGGGGTGTCGTTCGCGCAGCGCCTGCGCCTCTTCGGCGCTGAGCGGCTTGAAAGGAAGCTCGTCCAGCAGCGTCTCGGGTTCGGGGGCTTGGATTGTCATTGGATGTGGCCCCCGCCGAAACGCCAGCGAAAACAGAGCAGCGATTTCAGCAAACCCATCGATTATATGAGTGGAAACCCGCCCATTTCCAGGTTGAATGACGCCGTGAAGGGCTTTTCCGTGACGCTCCCAGGCGACTGCAATCCGAAGGTACTAACGCGCGACGCCATGGAGGATGCAACGCAGGGCGGCGGCGCGGGGTGCGGCCACAATCGGGCCTGGCTTCCTGAACTGCCGCCCATGACCACGCCCGTCCCGCCCGCCTCCCGCGCCGACTCCCTGATCGAGTACCCCTGCCGCTTTCCGATCAAAGTCATGGGCGCGAAGGTCGCAGGTTTCGTCGAGGCCGTCACTGCGGTCGCGGCGGCCTTCGACCCCGGCTTCGACGCGGCCGGCATCGAGCTGCGTGACAGCAAGGGCGGCAACTACCTGGGCATCACGATCACGATCACCGCCACCAGCCGCGAGCAACTCGACGAGCTGTATCGCACGCTGTCGACCCACCCGATGGTGCGGGTCGTGCTCTGACCATGCGGGTGCAGTTGTGCGGCCTCGTGGACTACCCGTCCACCTACCAGGCCATGCAGGATTTCACCGCCACGCGCGGCGACGACACCCCCGACGAACTCTGGCTGTGCGAGCACCCGCCTGTTTTCACGCAGGGGCTGGCGGGCCAGGCGGGCCACGTGCTGGCGCCCGGCACCATCCCCGTCGTGGCCACCAACCGCGGTGGCCAGGTGACCTACCACGGCCCCGGCCAGGTGGTGGCCTACCCGCTGATCGACCTGCGGCGCGCGGGCTACTTCGTCAAGGAATACGTCTACCGGATCGAGGAATCGGTGATCCGCACCCTCGCCCATTACGGCATTACCGGCCTGCGCGTGCGCGGGGCGCCCGGCATTTATGTGCGTCGCGACGATCCGTTCTCGCACCAGCGGCCGGTGACGGTCGAACCGGGCCAGGACCCGTTTCGCGGCCTGGCCAAGATCGCGGCGCTGGGTATCAAGGTGAGTCGCCATTGCACCTATCACGGGGTGGCTCTCAATGTGGCGATGGACCTGGAGCCCTACTCGCGTATCAACCCCTGCGGCTATGCGGGGCTGGAGACGGTCGACCTTTCTACAATCGGCGTCATCACCCCTTGGAACGAGGCGGCGCAAGTGCTGGGCCAGAAGCTCGAGGCACTGCTGGCGCCCTGAACACGCGAGCCATCCCACACCATGAGCAGCAACCCCGTCGTTCGCGAGGCGCAAGACGCCGACGCCTACAACCCGCTGGCCAAGCAGAAGGCCGCAGCGAAACTCTCGCGCATCCCGGTCAAGGTCGAACAGGCCCCGTTGCTGAAAAAGCCCGAGTGGATCCGCGTGAAGGCGGGCTCGCCCACCACGCGCTTTTACGAGATCAAGCAGATCCTGCGTGAGAGCCATCTGCACACCGTGTGCGAGGAAGCCTCCTGCCCCAACATCGGCGAGTGCTTCGGCAAGGGCACGGCCACCTTCATGATCATGGGCGACAAGTGCACGCGCCGCTGCCCCTTCTGCGACGTGGGCCATGGCCGCCCTGACCCGCTCGATGCCAACGAGCCCGAGAACCTGGCCCGCACCATCGCCAAGCTGCAACTGAAATACGTGGTGATCACCAGCGTGGACCGCGACGACCTGCGCGATGGCGGCAGCCAGCATTTCGTCGACTGCATCCGCAAGACGCGCGAGCTCTCCCCCGCCACCACCATCGAGATCCTGGTTCCGGACTTCCGCGGCCGCGACGACCGGGCGCTAGAGATCCTCAAGGCCGCGCCACCGGACGTGATGAACCACAACCTGGAGACCATTGCGCGCCTGTACAAGGAGGCGCGTCCGGGCTCCGACTACGCCTTCAGCCTGAACCTGCTGAAAAAATTCAAGGCCCTGCACCCCAATGTGCCGACCAAGAGCGGCCTGATGGTGGGCCTGGGCGAGACCGACGAGGAGATCCTGCAGGTCATGCGCGACATGCGCGCGCACGACATCGACATGCTCACCATCGGCCAGTACCTCGCGCCCAGCACCTCGCACCTGCCGGTGCGCCGCTACGTGCACCCGGACACCTTCAAGATGTTCGAAGAAGAGGCCTACAAGATGGGATTCACCCACGCCGCCGTCGGCGCGATGGTGCGTTCGAGCTACCACGCCGACCAGCAGGCGCACGCGGCCGGCGTGGCCTAAACGGCCTCACCCGGGGCGCGCAGGCGATCAGCCCGCCAGCACCTTCATCTCGCGATACAGGTCCGACTTGCCCTCGAAGCCGATTCCCGGCAGGTCGGGCAGCGTGACGTAGCTGTTTTCCACTTTCACACCGTCGGGGAAACCACCGAACGGCTGAAACAGGTCGGGGTAGGACTCATTGCCCCCCAGGCCCAGGCCCGCCGCGATGTTCAGGGACATCTGGTGGCCGCCATGCGGCACGCAGCGGCTGGCCGACCAGCCGTGCTCCTGGAGCATGTCCAGCGTGCGCAGGTATTCGACCAGGCCATAGCTCAGGGCGCAGTCGAACTGCAGCCAGTCGCGGTCAGGACGCATGCCGCCGTAGCGAATCAGGTTGCGTGCATCCTGCATGGAGAACAGGTTCTCGCCGGTGGCCATGGGGTTCTTGTAGTAACTGCGCAAGGTGGCCTGCAGCTCGAAGTCCAGCGGGTCGCCGGCTTCCTCGTACCAGAACAGGTCGTATTGCGACAGCGCCTTGGCGTAGGCGATGGCGGTGTCCAGGTCGAAGCGGCCATTGGCATCGACGCACAGGCGCTGACCATCCTGCAGCACCTCCATCACCGCGTCGATGCGGCGCAGGTCGTCGTCCAGCGAGGCGCCACCGATCTTCATCTTCACCACCGAGTAGCCGCGATCGATGTAGCTGCGCATCTCGTCCTGCAGCTTGCGGTCGTCCTTGCCGGGGTAGTAGTAGCCACCGGCGGCGTAGACGAACACCTTGCGATTGGGTTGCCCGTTGCCATAACGGTCCGCCAGCAGCTGGAACAGGGGCTGGTCCGCAATCTTGGCCACGGCATCCCAGACCGCCATGTCGATGGTGCCAATGGCCACCGAGCGCTCGCCGTGGCCACCGGGCTTCTCGTTGGTGTACATCGCGTTCCAGATCTTGTGCGGATCCAGGTTCTTACCGCTGTCGTCGACCAGGGACGCGGCGTCGGTCTCCATGATGCGAGGGATGAAGCGCTCGCGCATGAGAGTGCCCTGGCCGTAGCGGCCGTTGGAGTTGAAGCCGTAGCCGATCACCGGCTTGCCATCGCGGACCACGTCGGTGACGACGGCCACGAGGCTCAAATTCATTTTGCTAAAGTCAATGTAGGCATTGCGGATCGACGAGCTGATGGGGACGGTCTTTTCGCGGATTTCAACGATTTTCATGGGGTGGGCTCGCAGGTGCGCAGAACAGAATCAAGCCCTGATTTTCGCCTTCCCACCTCACCGATCCGCCTCGCCCGCCAACTTGACCCGACGCCGCAGTGAGGTAAATCGATGCCTGCCAACCTCTATGCGCTCGGTGCCATCGCCCTATGGTCGCTGCTGGCCACCCTCGGTGTGTCACTGGCCCACCTGCCCCCCTTCCTCCTGACCGGCCTGGCCCTCGTGATCGGCAGCGTGCCGGCCTGGCCGCTGGTGCGGCAGTGGAGGGTGCCGCTGCGCACGCTGGCCCTGGGCATCTATGGTCTCTTCGGCTTTCACCTGCTCCTGTTCATCGCCCTGCGCCACGCGCCTGCGGTGGAAGCCAACCTGGTCAACTACCTGTGGCCGCTGCTGATCGTCGTGCTCGCGCCTGTGTTTCTCCCGGGGCTGCGTCTGCGCGTCACGCATGTCGCCGCCGCCGTTGCGGGCTTCACTGGCGCCGCGATCGCCATCCTGGGTGCGGCCCAGGGCGCCAGCGGCGCCTGGTCCTGGGGCTACCTGCCCGCCCTGGGCTCGGCCTTCATCTGGGCCAGCTACTCGCTCTGGACCCGGCGGGTTCCGACCTTTCCAACCGCGGCCATCGGCCTGTTTGGTCTGGTGTCGGGCCTGCTCTCGCTGGCCTGTCATGGGGTGTTCGAACCTGCCGCCGACATCACGGGTCGCGATCTGATGCTGCTGGCGATCATGGGTCTGGGGCCGCTGGGCGCGGCCTTCTTCCTGTGGGACAAGGCGCTCAAGCTCGGAGACGCACGCCAGATCGGGATCCTGAGCTACCTCACGCCACTGGCGTCCACGGTCTTGCTGCTGGTGGCCAGCGGGCGCCCGCTCACACCCTCGATCGCACTGGCCGCGGCGCTGATCATCGGGGCGGCGATCGTAGGCACGCGCAAAGCGAACGCGGCCTGAGCGTCCAGCAGGCGCGCACAGCGCGCCAGAAAAAACTACGCCGCCGCTTTCCCGAAGGGATTCTTGACCGCGAGCACGCGATCGATCACCTGACCGTCCTGGAGGTCCTCGGAATACAGCGTCGTACTGCCTGATTCGAGCGCCGCGGCCACGATCAATGCGTCATAAAACGAGAGCCGATAACGCTCGGCGACTTGCAGGCCGCGCTGGTGGATCTGCATGGTCAGGGGCATCACCTCGCAAATCTCGATGATCGGCTCGAGGGCTTCACGCACCTGCGATACCTTCATACCGAGTTTGCGCAAGGCCACGGAGGTGAACTCATTGAGCACCTGTACGCTGATGGTCCCGCCAGCGGCCAGCGCTTGCTCGACACGATCGGCCTTGGCCGTATCGGCGCTGAACAAATAAAGCAGGACGTTGGTGTCAAAGAAGCGCCTAGCCACGCTCATTGGCTTCTAGGCGGTCAAAGCGAAAGTCCGGTGGCAGGCGCCCACGGAACTTACGCAAACGTGCAAGCACTTCGCGCGCACCGGGTTTCTTGACGATCTCGAAGGCGCGGCGTCCGGCGACCTGGATCTCGATGTCATCGCCCTCCTTGAGCCCCATGGCTTCAATGACGGCAGCCGGCAGACGCACGGCCAGGCTGTTGCCCCACTTGGATACTTGCATGACGCCTCCGAACTGGCTG
>JBEEIS010000173.1:0-3766 GCA_041169755.1 Pseudomonadota bacterium
GCCCGCTGAGATGGCCCAGCCAAACCCGTGAACTTGAACCGGTTCGCACCGGCGGAAGGAGAGCCCCATCCCACCGGCCCTTCCTCTTGTGCGTGACTGCCGCAACGCACGATACCCAGCACGAGGTCGATCCGCATGGTGGTTCCGATAGGCTCCCCGTCGCCCCAGGCGACCCGCCCCAGCGCACGGGCCGGGAGTCCCTTGCGCATCGCGATCGCCGGCGCCGGATTGCTCGGTCGTCTGCTGGCCTTGCAACTGGCCCGCGCGGGCCATGCCGTGCAAGTGTTCGACCCCGCCGCCGATGCCGCTGCTCGCGGGGCCGCAGGCTGGACCGCCGCCGGCATGCTCTCACCGGTCGCCGAACTCGAATCCGCCGACGACGACGTCTTCGCCATGGGCGTGCGCTCCCTGCAGCTGTGGCCCGGCCTGGTCGCGGCGCTGCCGCGCCCAGTGGATGTCCATCAGCGCGGGTCCCTGCTGCTGGCCCATCGAGGTGACGAGGGCGCGGCCAGCCGGGTGGTCGATCTCGTGCGCGCCAAGGCGCCCGCGCTGCACGCGCCCCAACGCCTGGCAGGCGCGCAGCTGGCCGAACTCGAGCCCGAGGTGCGCGGTGCGCCCCACGCCTGGCTGTTGCCGCACGAGGGACAGATCGACACCGTACAGGCCATGGGCGCGTTGGCCGAAGGTGCAGCGACGGCGGGCGCAGTCTTTCAGTGGGGGCAGACGGTCGATGCGGTGGGCGCGGGCCACCTGCAGGTCGGCGGCCGGCGTATCGATGCGGACTGGGTCTTTGACGTGCGCGGCACCGGTGCCCGCCCGCAATTGCCGGTGCGTGGCGTGCGCGGCGAGATCCTGCACCTGCAGGCGCCCGGCGTGCGTCTGTCACGCCCGATCCGCCTGCTGCATCCGCGCCACCGCGTGTACATCGTGCCGCGCGCCGATCACCGCGTGCTGGTGGGCGCCAGTGAAATCGAGAGCGAGGACCGCTCGCCCATCTCGCTGCGCAGCACGGTCGAACTGCTCGCAGCGGCCCACAGCGTGATTCCGGCCCTGGCCGAGGCCCGCGTGGTGCACACCGAAACCAATCTGCGTCCGGCCCTGCCCGACAACCTGCCGGTGCTCGCCACCGAGCCCGGTCTCACGCAGGTCAATGGTCTGTTCCGTCATGGCTGGCTGATCGCGCCGGCCCTGGCGGAAAAGGCCCTGCAACGCCTGGAGACGTCCGCATGATCCCGATTACCGTCAACGGGCAGCCACGCGAAGTGCCTGCGGGCAGCACGCTGGCCGACCTCGTGGCCCAGCTTGCGGACACACCGCAGGCCCTGGCCACCGCCTTGAACCAGGAGTTCGTGGCGCGCGATGCGCGTGCCGCGCGCGTGCTGCAGGCGGGCGACCAGGTCTTCACGTTTCAACCCATCACCGGAGGCTGATCCCATGCCCTTGCCCCTCGAGATCGGCGGCGCCCGCCTGGAGAGTCGATTCTTCCTGGGTACCGCCGGCTACCCCTCTCCCAAGGTGTTGCAAGACGCGATCGCTGCGTCTGGCACCCAGGTCGTGACCGTGGGCCTCAAGCGCCAGCTCGCGGGCGACGGGCAGCCCAATGACTTCCTGGCCATGGTGCGAGCCACCGGCGCACGCCTGCTGCCCAACACCGCGGGTTGCCGCACGGCCAATGAGGCGGTCACTCTGTCGAAAATGGCCCGCGAGCTGTTTGGCACGAACTGGATCAAGCTGGAGGTGGTGGGCGACGAGCACACCTTGCAGCCCGATCCCTTTGAATTGGTCGAGGCAGCGCGCACCCTGGTGCGAGACGGCTTCGAGGTGTTTCCGTATTGCACGGACGACCTCGTGAGCTGTCAGCGCCTGCTGGATGTCGGCTGCAAGATCCTCATGCCCTGGGGCGCGCCGATCGGGTCAGGCCAGGGGCTGCTCAATCCGACTGCGCTGCGTACCTTGCGGGCGCGGCTGCCCGATGTGCCCTTGGTTGTCGATGCCGGCATCGGCTCGCCGCGCGATGCGGTGCAGGCGATGGAATTAGGGTTCGACGCCATCCTGCTCAATAGCGCAGTGGCGCACGCGCGGGACCCGGTCACGATGGCGCAGGCCTTTCGCCTCGCGGTGGAATCCGGGCGCCTCGCCTGGGAAGCCGGGATCATGGCGCGTCAAGACATGGCCGTGCCCACGACGCCCGTGACCGGGCGACCGTTTGTGCTCTGAGTGTTTTTTGCTCGCGCGTTCACGTTGAGGGTGTAACGCAGCGGGCGTGCAGCAGGTGTGCGGCAGGCGGATGGGATCTGCGTGTTCAGCGCCCCCAGTTGCGGGAGCCGCCGCTGCGACCGCCTCCGCCACCACCGCCGCCGAACCCGCGGCCACCACCACCGCCGCCGCCACCGCGGCGACCGCGTCCGCCCATGCTGTCGACGCTGGTACGCAGCGGGTCGGGTTGCCCGTCGCCCTTGCTACGCACCGGGGTCGCTTCGCGCAGCACGAAGGGGCTGCCGCTCTGGTGGGCGCCCATGCGCGGCTGGGCCTCGCCATCCTCGAGGCGCTGATGCTGGGGCGGACGTCCGCCGCCGTTGCGTCCCTGACCCTGGCCTTGTGTCTGGCGACCGCCGTTGCCGTTGCCGCCGCGACCCCCGCCACCCTGCTTGGGTCCGGCCGACTGCTTCTGACCGCCACGGCCACCGCCGTTGCCGCCACCCGCTGCCTTGTTGTCGCGAATGCGTTGCATCATTTCCGAGCGTGCGGCCTTGGCCGCAGCGGCCATGACCTCGCGGCTGGGCGGTTTGCCGGCGCCGCCCCAGATGGTCTGGCGACCCATGGCGATCGGTTCGGCACGCTCGTCGGGCTCGGGGCCAAAGCCCTCGACCGGCTCGCGCGGGATCTGCTGCTTGGTGAAGCGCTCGATCTCCATCAGGAACCCCTCTTCGTCCAGGCAGACCAGGCTCACCGCCTCGCCGCTGTTGCCGGCACGGCCGGTGCGGCCGATGCGGTGCACGTAGTCCTCGGGCACGTTGGGGATCTCGAAGTTGACGACGTGCGGCAACTGGTCGATGTCGATGCCGCGCGCGGCGATGTCGGTCGCCACCAGCACCTGCAGGTCGCCGGTCTTGAACTCCGACAGCGCCTTGGTGCGCGCGCCCTGGCTCTTGTTGCCGTGGATCGCCATCGCGGTGATGCCCTCGTCGTTGAGGAACTCGGCCAGCCGATTCGCGCCGTGCTTCATGCGGGTGAAGACCAGCACCTGGTGCCAGTTGCCGCTGCGGATCAGGTGCGAGAGCAGGGCCTTCTTGCGATCGCGCCCGACAGGGTGCACCTTCTGCGCCACCAGCTCGGCGGTGGAATTGCGGCGCGCCACCTCGATCAGCACCGGCTGGTTCAGCAGCCGGTCGGCCAGCGCCTTGATCTCGTCGCTGAAGGTGGCCGAGAACAGCAGGCTCTGCTTCTTGGCCGGCACCACGGCCAGCACCTTCTTGATGTCGTGGATGAAGCCCATGTCGAGCATGCGGTCGGCTTCGTCGAGCACGAAGATCTCGACCTGGCTCAGGTCCACCGTGCGCTGCTGGTGGTGGTCGAGCAGGCGGCCGGGCGTGGCCACCAGGATGTCGACGCCACGGCGCAGCTTGTCGATCTGCGGCTGCATGCCGACGCCGCCGAACATCACCATGCTGCTGAGCTTGCTGTACTTGCCGTAGACGCGCACGCTTTCTTCGACCTGCGCGGCGAGCTCGCGGGTGGGCGTGAGGATCAGCGCGCGGATCGGCAG
>JBEEIS010000174.1:0-2833 GCA_041169755.1 Pseudomonadota bacterium
AACAGGCCTTCCATCAGGCAGGCGAAGACGATCAGGCTCTTGAGGAGTTTCTGGTCGGCTTCCGGGGTGCCGGTGTGGAAGTCGGGGTCCATGATCGCCTCGATGAAGGGGATCAGGAACTGGTCCTTGTCGCGGATGGACTGGACTTCGTTGTAGGCGTTGAAGATCTCGCTCTCGTCCAGGCCCAGGGACTCGACGATGTACTGGTAGGCGTGGGTGTGGATCGCCTCTTCAAAGGCCTGGCGCAGAAGGAACTGGCGGCACTCGGGCGCCGTGATGTGGCGGTAGGTGCCCAGGACAATGTTGTTAGCGGCCAGCGAGTCGGCGGTGACGAAGAAGCCGAGATTGCGCTTGATGATGCGACGCTCGTCTTCGGACAGACCGTTGGGGTCTTTCCAGGTGGCGATGTCGCGGGTCATGTTGACCTCTTGCGGCATCCAGTGGTTGGCGCAGGTGGCCAGGTACTTCTCCCAGGCCCACTTGTACTTGAACGGCACCAGCTGGTTGACGTCGGTCTGGCCGTTGATGATGCGTTTGTCCGCGGCGTTGACGCGGTGGGTGCTGGTGGCGGCTGCCGGAGTCGGTGCAGACACCGAGGACTGGGGCGCAGCGGCGCGCGGCGCGGTGGCGGCGACAGGTGCCAGCGGGGACTCAGGGAGGGAAGCGGTGAAGGAAGCGAAGCCCTCGCGGCTGACAGGCAGTGCGCCAGGCGGAGGCATTTGCGATGAGGGTTTGACGTTTTCGTCCCAGGTCAACATACGTTTTCCAATGCTCGGATTATGAGAGCAGCGACATGAAATGCAAAGTGTCCATTCACATCACCGCTCGATTTTGTTGTTCGTTTACGTCGGCGACCTGTCGGAGAACGCCGACAGGTCGCTCGCGTCGCTCGCGCGGCGCTTTACTGGCAGGCTTCGCAAGTGGGGTCATCGACTCCGCAAAACTTGATGTCAGTGGCCGGCACTGCGGCGTCCATCTGGGCACGCGCGGCGGCGGCTGCCGCATCCAGGGCACTCATGCCCTGAGGTGCGTCGCCTGAAGACACTGCGTTCAGGCGGCCCGAGGTCACGGTGGATTTCTCGGTCTGCGTGGCGCTGATGGTGCGCAGGTAGTAGGTGGTCTTCAGGCCCCGGATCCAGGCCAGCTTGTAGGTGTCATCAAGCTTCTTGCCCGAGACGCCGGCCATGTAGATGTTCAGGGACTGGGCCTGGTCGATCCACTTCTGGCGGCGGGCAGCGGCCTCGACCAGCCAGGTGGTCTCAACCTCGAAGGCGGTGGCGTACAGCGCCTTGATCTCCTGGGGCACGCGGTCGATGGGGCGCAGCGAGCCGTCGAAGTGCTTGAGGTCCATGACCATGACGTCGTCCCACAGGCCCAAACGCTTCAAGTCACGCACCAGGTAGTGGTTGATGACGGTGAACTCGCCGGAGAGGTTGGACTTCACCGAGAGGTTGCCAAAGCAGGGCTCGATGGAGGCGTCGACCCCGATGATGTTGGAGATGGTGGCGGTGGGGGCGATGGCCACGCAGTTGGAGTTGCGCATGCCGTCCTTGGCGATCTTCTTGCGCAGGGCGTCCCAGTCCAGGGAGGCCGAGCGGTCGACCTCGACATAGCCGCCACGGGCCTGGGCCAGCAGGTCCAGGGTGTCGCAGGGCAGGATGCCCTGGTCCCACAGCGAGCCCTTGTAGCTGGAATAGCGGCCACGCTCCTTGGACAACTCGGTGGAGGCCCAGTAGGCGTAGTAGCAGACGGCTTCCATGGACTTGTCGGCGAACTCGACGGCCTCTTGTGAGGCATAGGGCACGCGCAGCTCGTAGAGGGCGTCCTGGAAGGCCATGATCCCCAGGCCCACCGGGCGGTGGCGCAGGTTGGAGTCGCGGGCCTTCTTGACGGCGTAGTAGTTGATGTCGATCACGTTATCGAGCATGCGCATCGCGGTGGCGATGGTGCGCTTTAGCTTGTCGTGGTCGATGCCGCCGTCCTTCAGGTGCTGGCGCAGGTTGATCGAGCCCAGATTGCAGACGGCCGTTTCGGTGTCGCTGGTGTTCAGGGTGATCTCGGTGCACAGGTTGGAGGAGTGCACCACGCCGGCGTGCTGCTGGGGCGAGCGCACGTTGCAGGCGTCCTTGTAGGTGATCCAGGGGTGGCCGGTCTCGAACAGCATGGTGAGCATCTTGCGCCACAGGTCGGCCGCCTGGACCGTCTTGGCCGGCTTGATCTCGCCGCGCTTGGCGCGTTCTTCGTAGGCGACGTAGGCTTTCTCGAAGTCGGCGCCGAACAGATCGTGCAGGTCGGGGCAGGTGGACGGGGAGAACAGGGTCCACTCGCCTTTTTCGATCACCCGGCGCATGAACAGGTCGGGAATCCAGTTGGCCGTGTTCATGTCGTGGGTGCGGCGGCGGTCGTCGCCGGTGTTCTTGCGCAGCTCCAGGAACTCCTCGATGTCCAGGTGCCAGGTCTCCAGGTAGGCGCAGACGGCGCCCTTGCGCTTGCCGCCCTGGTTCACGGCCACCGCCGTGTCGTTCACCACCTTCAGGAAGGGCACCACGCCCTGGCTCTCGCCGTTCGTGCCCTTGATGTGCGATCCAAGAGCGCGCACCGGGGTCCAGTCGTTGCCGAGGCCGCCGGCCCACTTGGAGAGCATGGCGTTGTCGTGGATGGCGCCGAAGATGCCGTCCAGGTCGTCGGGCACGGTGGTGAGGTAGCAGCTCGAAAGTTGCGAGCGCAGCGTGCCGCTGTTGAACAGCGTGGGCGTGCTGCTCATGAAGTCGAAGCTGGAGAGCACTTCATAGAACTCAATGGCACGCGTTTCGCGGTCGATTTCTTTCAGCGC
>JBEEIS010000175.1:0-6267 GCA_041169755.1 Pseudomonadota bacterium
GCATGACCGACAAATCGGCGGCCGGCTCGCTGATGCGGACGCCGCCCACCGCGTTGACGAAGACATCCTGGTCGTAACAGGCCACGCCGGCATGGCGGTGCAGCACCGCCAGCAGCATGGCCAGGCGGTCACGCTCCAGGCCCACCGACAGGCGCCGCGGGCTGGGGCCGCCGGTGTCGACCAGGGCCTGGATCTCGACCAGCAAGGGACGGGTGCCCTCCAGCGTGACGAGGACGCAGCTGCCCGGCACCGGCTCGGCATGCTGCGAGAGGAAGATGGCGCTGGGGTTGGCCACGCCCTTGAGGCCCTTCTCGGTCATCGCAAAGACGCCGATTTCGTTCACGGCGCCAAAGCGGTTCTTGATGGCGCGCACCAGGCGAAAGCTCGAGTGCGTGTCGCCCTCGAAATACAGCACCGTGTCCACCATGTGCTCCAGCACGCGCGGTCCGGCCAGCGCGCCTTCCTTGGTCACATGGCCCACCAGGATGATGCAGGTGCCGCTGGCCTTGGCCGCGCGCGTGAGGTGGGCCGCGCATTCGCGCACCTGGGCCACCGAGCCGGGGGCGGAGGTAAGCTGGTCGGAGTACACCGTCTGGATGGAGTCGATCACCGCCACCGCTGGCTGCGTAGATGCGAGCGTGGCCAGAATCTTCTCCAGGTTGATCTCGGCCTGCACCTTCACCTGCGACTGCTCCAGCCCCAGGCGGCGCGAACGCAGGGCCACCTGCGCGCCTGACTCTTCGCCCGTCACGTACAGCGTGGATACCTGCGCGCGCTGCAAGCCGTCGAGCGCCTGCAGCAGCAGCGTGGACTTGCCGATGCCCGGGTCGCCGCCCATCAGCACCACGCCGCCCTCGACGATGCCGCCCCCGAGCACGCGGTCCAGTTCGTCGATGCCGGTGGGCGTGCGTGCCACGTCGGCCGCCTCGATGTCGGCCAAGACCGCCACGGGCGCCGACTTGGCCAGCGCCGCGAAACGATTCTTGCCGGGCGCGGAGGCGCCTTCAGCCACGCTCTCGATGAGGGTGTTCCAGGCTTCGCAGTGCGGGCACTTGCCGAGCCAGCGCGGGCTGGTGCCACCGCATTCGGTGCAGGTGTAGATCGTCTTTTCCTTGGCCATGCGCGATTGTCCCCAGAAAAGGCGGCGGGGCTCGGTCGGAGGCCTCCCGTAACATCGGGCCCCATGAAAGTCTGCATTTACGGCGCGGGGGCCATCGGAGGCTGGATCGGGGCCCGGCTGGCCCGCCAGGGCGCGCAAGTCAGCGCTGTGGCACGCGGCGCGACCCTCACGGCCCTCAAGAACAAAGGTCTGCGACTGGACATTCAAGGCGAACACATCGCCGTGCCCGTGCAGGCCAGCGAACACGCTGCCGACCTGGGCCCACAAGACCTGGTGGTGGTGGCCGTCAAGGCGCCCGCCATGGCCGCCGTGGCCGCTGGCATCGGTCCGCTGCTGGGGCCGGACACGATGGTGCTCACCGCCATGAACGGCGTGCCCTGGTGGTTCTTCGAGGGCTTCGGCGCACTGGCCGGCACCCGCCTGAAGGCCGTGGACCCCGACGGCGCAATCGCAAAGGCCATCCCCGCACGCCACATCCTCGGCAGCGTGGTGCATGCCAGCTGCGCGCTGGAAGGGCCGGGTCATGTGCGCCACCACTTCGGCAACGGCCTCATCGTGGGCGAGCCCTCGGGCCAGGCCACGCCGCGCGCGCAAGCGCTGGTGGACACCTTGCAGGCCGCCGGCTTTGATGCCACGCTTTCCGCGCAGATCCAGAAGGACGTCTGGTACAAGCTCTGGGGCAACATGACCGTCAACCCGGTGAGCGCGATCACCGGCGCCACCACCGACCTGATCATGGACGACCCGCTGGTGCGCGGCTTCATCTCACAGGT
This sequence comes from Pseudomonadota bacterium, assembly GCA_041169755.1. Lineage (GTDB taxonomy): Bacteria > Pseudomonadota > Gammaproteobacteria > Burkholderiales > Burkholderiaceae_C > Ramlibacter. The sequence goes on from JBEEIS010000175.1 coordinate 1,894, forward strand.
GATGCTCGAAGCACGCGAGATCGGTGCGCGCATCGGCATCCCCATCGCACAAGACCCCGAAGACCGCCACGCGGTCACACGCAAGCTCGGCGCCTTCAAGACCTCGATGCTGCAGGACGTGGAAGCCGGCCGGCCGGTGGAACTCGACGCCCTGGTGACCGTGGTGCAGGAGATCGGCCACCTGACAGGCGTTGCCACGCCCTGCACCGACGCCCTGCTGGGGCTGGCCCGCCTGCACGCCCGCCAACGCGGGCTGTACTGAACGTCGACGCATGAACTCACCGGCACGCGCGCTCAGTGGCGCCGCTTTTGCCACCGTCTTGCTGGTGGCCCTCCTGATGGGTGCCAACCATGTGGCGGCGCGGATCGCCTTCAACCATGGCGTGGATGTCGCCACGGGCGTGCTGTTTCGAAGCGGCGGCACCGCGCTGGTGGTGCTGGTCATCGTGCTGGCCCAGGGCGTGCGCGCACAGGCCAGCGCGCGCCAGAAATGGGTGCTGGCCGGTATGGGCCTGATGATCGGCGTGCAAAGCCTGCTGCTGTATTCGTCGGTAGCGCGCCTGCCCGTGGCCCTGGCGCTGCTGGCCTTCAACACGTATCCCATTGCCGCCGCCCTGTGGTCCTGGGGCCTGTGGGGCCAGCGGCCCGAACGCGCGATCGCACTGGCAATGCCGGTGATCCTGGTCGGTCTGGCCCTGGCACTGGACGTGTTCGGCGCCGCCTCGGGCCTGGGCGCGAGCGGCCAGTGGGCGCGCATCGGAGCGGGCGTGGCCTTCGCGTTCGCTGCGTCGGCGGTCTTCGGCCTGACGCTGGCGCTCACGCAGCACGAGGTGGCGGGTATCGACGGGCGCGTGCGCACCACCGCGACCCTGTTCCTGGCCAGCGCGGTGGCCGTCGCGGTGATCCTGTCTCAGGGCGGGCCGCAACTGCCACAGGACGCCACTGGGTGGATGGGCCTGGCCGGCCTGACCGCGTTCTACGGCACGGCCTTCACCATCCTGTTCACTGTGCTGCCTCGGCTGGGGATCGTCGGAAATTCAGCCCTCATGAGCATTGAGCCGGTGTTTGCGCTGGTACTGGCCTGGCTGCTGCTGGATCAGGCCATCGCGCCGATGCAGCTGGTGGGCGCCTTGATCGTGGTGGGGGCCGTGGTGGCCCTGGGCATGCGCAAACGCTGAAGACGCGGGCGCAAGGCCCGGGCGCGCGCTCAGTCCGTGACCACCGGCACGCGCGGGGCCAGTGCGCACAGCAGCTCGTAGGACACCGTGCCGGCAGCGTGAGCCACTTCATCGACTGGCAGCACCGTGCCGCGCGACGCGCGGCCCCACAGCGTCACCTCGGTGCCGAAACCGGCCTCAGGTAGCTGCGAGATGTCCACCGCGATCATGTCCATGCTCACGCGCCCGATCGTGCGGGTGCGCTGGCCATCGACCAGCACCGGCGTGCCCGTGGGGGCATGGCGTGGATAGCCGTCGGCATAACCGCAAGCGACGATGCCGATGCGCATCGCGGCAGGCGCGGTGTAGCTGCTGCCGTAACCCACGGTGTCCCCCGCGGCCAGCTGCTGCACGCCCACCAGGCGCGAGGCCAGCGTCATCGTGGGTGCGAGCCCCCAGTGGGCGGCATCGTGCGCGGGGTGGTCCGGGGCGCTGCCATACAGCGCGATGCCGGGGCGGATCCAGTCGGCCCGCACCGCGAGGTCGTCGGCGAAGCGCAGGGCTGCGGCGCTGTTGGAGAGACTGCGTTCACCCGGCAGGTCGCGCGTGGCGTCACCAAAGGTGCGCACCTGGTGTGCGATCCCGCGCGGGCCGTCGGCGTCGCTGAAATGCGTCATGAGCGTGATTTCATCGACCTGCGGCAACGCGTTCAGGCGCGTCCAGGCCGCGCGGAACGCGTGGGGCGCAAAGCCCAGGCGGTTCATGCCCGAATTCATCTTCAGGAAGACGCGGTGGGGCGTGTGCGTCTTGTGCACCGCCAGCATGTCGATCTGCGCCTCGCAGTGCACCGTGTGCCACAGAGACAGGCGCGAACACAGTTCGAGGTCACGCGTGTCGAAGACGCCTTCAAGCAGCAGCACAGGCCCGCGCCAACCCAGAGCGCGCACGCGTTCGGCTTCGGCCAGATCAAGCAACGCGAATCCGTCGACACCACGAAAGGCTTCATAGACCCGCTCGAGACCATGGCCATAGGCATCGGCCTTGACAACACCCCAGACACGGGCATCGCCGGCAGCGGCGCGAAGGCGCGCAAGATTGGCGCGCAAGGCCTCGGTGTGGATGGTGGCCTGAATCGGACGGGGCATGAGAAAAGGGCGCAGCGGAAGAGGGATCTCACTCGAATTGTGGCACTACCCCGCGTGATATAACCGCCCGACCTTTTGGAGACAAGCATTTCACCGCGCATCGCCCTCGGGCGCGCGGCTCCTCACGCATGAAGCGCGGCTTTTACACCATCATGTCGGCGCAGTTCTTCTCGTCGCTGGCCGACAACGCGCTGTTCGTAGCCGCCGTGGAACTGCTCAAATCCGGCGGCGCGCCCGAATGGCAGCGCGCAGCGCTCGTTCCCATGTTCGCGCTGTTCTACGTGGTGCTCGCGCCCTTCGTCGGCGCCTTCGCCGACGCCTTGCCCAAGGGGCGCGTCATGTTCATCAGCAACTCGATCAAGGTCGTGGGCTGCCTGATGATGCTGTTTGGCAGCCACCCGCTGCTCGCGTACGCGGTGGTGGGCCTGGGCGCTGCGGCCTACTCGCCCGCCAAGTACGGCATCCTCACCGAACTGCTGCCCGCCTCGCAGCTGGTCAAGGCCAACGGCTGGATCGAGGGTCTGACCATCGCCTCCATCATCCTGGGCATCCTGCTCGGAGGCACCCTGATCAGCCAGTCCGTGTCCGCGCCCCTGCTGGCCCTGGACCTGCCGCTCCTGACCACTGGCATCGACACCTCGCCCGAGGCCGCCATCGCCCTCCTGATCGCCGTTTACCTGCTGGCGGCCTGGTTCAACACCCGCATCCCGCTCACCGGTGTCGAGATGCGTCACATGCCGCGCAACCCGATGGCCCTGGTGCCCGATTTCTGGAGCTGCAATTCCCGCCTGTGGCGTGACAAGCTCGGTCAGATCTCGCTGGCCACCACCACGCTGTTCTGGGGTGTGTCGGGCAACCTGCGTTACATCATCCTGGCCTGGGCCGCGGCGGCCCTGGGTTACGGCACCACCCAGGCCTCGGCCCTGACCGGCGTGGTGGCCGTGGGCACTGCGGTCGGCGCGGTGGTGGCGTCGATGCGCATGCGCCTGGACATGGCCACCAGCGTCATGCCCCTGGGCATCGCGATGGGGCTGCTGGTGATCCTCATGAATTTCATCAGCAACGTCTGGCTCGCGGCGCCCTTCCTGATCCTGCTGGGCGCACTGGGCGGCTTCCTGGTGGTGCCGATGAACGCGCTGCTGCAGCACCGAGGCCACAACCTCATGGGCGCGGGCCGCTCCATCGCGGTACAGAACTTCAACGAGCAGGCCTGCATCCTCGGACTGGGCGGGCTGTACGCCCTGTCCACCGGCGTGGGCATGTCGGCCTTTGGCGCCATCACCGGCTTCGGTCTCATCGTCGCGAGCGCGATGTGGCTGATCAAGCGCTGGCATGCGCGCAACCTCGTGAAGCACAAGATCGAGGTCAACCGCCTCCTCGATATCGCTCGCCACGACAACCTGCATGGTTGATCCCGGCACCCTGCGGCCGGCCCTGGCCCTGCTGGCCAACGCCTTCGTCTGGGGCGTGTCCTGGTGGCCGTTTCGCGAACTCGAATCCCAGGGCCTGCATCCCCTGTGGGCTACATCCGGCATCTATGCCCTCACCATCGTCGCGATGCTGGCCTGGCGCCCCGGCGTGCTGCGACAGTGCGTGGGCCATCCGATGCTGTGGCTGCTGGCCGCTGTCGCCGGCCTGACCAACGTGGGCTTCAACTGGGCCGTCACCATCGGTGACGTGCTGCGAGTGGTGCTGCTGTTCTACCTGATGCCCGCCTGGTCGGTGCTGCTGGCATGGCCCCTGCTGGGCGAGCGGCCCACGCCGGCCGGCGTGCTGCGGCTGGTGCTGGCGCTGGCGGGCGTGATGGTGGTGCTCGACGCGGGCAGCGCCGGCTGGCCCGTGCCCCGCAGCGGCGCCGACTGGCTGGCGCTGATGGCGGGCTTCTGCTTTGCGTTCACCAATGTGCTGCTGCGCAAGATGGAACAGGTGCCTGCGCCCGCGCGCGTGATGGCCATGTTCGCGGGCGGCGCAGCACTGGCGGCCGCCACAGCGGGCATCGGCCTGGCGCAGGGCCTGATCGCCGCACCGCAGATGCAGGCCAGCGGCCTGCCGGTGGCCCTGCTGCTGGGCGT
>JBEEIS010000176.1:0-25205 GCA_041169755.1 Pseudomonadota bacterium
GTACGATCACCCAGAAAGCGGTTGTAGGCACGCCAGCCGCGGCGGAACTGCAAGTCCTTGCCGTCGGCGGCGCCCTCGTTGTACTGGGCCACCGTGCGTTCGAGCTGCTCGCCGTCGATCCTTGATGCGCTTGCCGAGCTCGCGGCCGTCCAGGGGCGCGGCCATGATGGAGCGGCCGGCCACGCGCCCGCCCGGGCTCTCCGCGTGGTAGTCGGGGTATTCGGGCAGCGGGATCAGCTGCACGTCGGTCTCCTTCATGAAGAAGTCGACCATGCGCGGCCCGTGGGCCAGGAAGGCCTCGATGCGCGCCTCGTCGTAATGCGCGCCGCATTCATGGCGCAAATAGGCGCGCGCTGCCTCCAGAGAGTCAGGTTCGGGCCGGGCGATGGAGATCGGGTTGTTTGGGATCCACAGCACTCCACCCGAGCGCGCAGTGGTACCGCCGTACACGGCATCTTTTTCCAGCAGCAGGACCGACAGGCCCATCTTGCGAGCGGCCACCGCAGTGGACAGGCCACCCGCGCCGGTGCCGACGACGACGACATCGAATTCAACGGCTTGGGCTGCGCTCATGCGAGGCGCTCGCCATGAACCAGGATGGTCGTGATACGCCCAAGTAGCTGCCGCCCGTCATCCCTCAGGGGCAGGCGCTGCGGCGAGCTGTAGGCGGCCGTCATCGCTGCCTCATCGGCGAAGCACAACTCGGCGATGCCATCGATCGGCAGCTGCGCGTAGTCCTGCAGGCGCCCCCCTGTGTCATAGCGGCGAATCACGAGGTGCTGCAGATAGCCGTCGACCTGCGGCAATTGCCGCACCAGGTCCGCATGCCGGCCGAACCAGGCGTCGCGGAACTGGTCCTGGCTGGGCGCCTGACGCGCCAGCAGCATCCAACGGCGAAAGCCGCCGCGCGCCGCTGCGCCACGGGGCGCAATCGGTACGTTGGACAGCGAATCCAGCGAAAAAAGCACCGGCGCCGCGGTCTGCAACTGCGCCAACCACGCGCCCCAGGCAGAACTACCGGCGCAGGCCTGCGCGGCCTGCTCGCCCTCGAAGCACACCTGTACCAACATGCCGATCGCGTCGGCCTGCGGCACCACGCCCGAGCCGCCTGACTGGCCGGCCACCGAGTCGGTAGGAATGTGGCGCAGCACTCGCAGAAGCTGCACCTCGCTCGGCGCGCCCTCGGGTGCAGCACGCAGCGCACGGGCTGCACCTTGAAGGAGGGACGTCGCGGCCCGCGCGTCAGGAGCGTCGGCCAGGCAGAAGGACTTGACGAACATGGAAGCTTTCCGGTGAAGCCGCAACAGCCACAGCAGCCAGCGGCGAAGTGCAAATATTATGTGGTCTTACCATTCATAGCGCCATCCAAGGGCGCCTGGCTTGACCTCATCCCACCACAAATCTATCATTGGTTCTACCATTTGGGGTCTCGCCAGACCTCGATAAGGAACTGCCCGTGCTCTCACGCGAAGACAACGAAACGCTCGTCCGGGTCGGCCCGGACACGCCAATGGGCGCGCTAATGCGACGCTACTGGATTCCCTTCCTGCCCTCGGCCGACCTGCCCCCGGACGGCCAGCCGATGCGCGTTCGCCTGCTCGGAGAAGACCTCGTTGCCTTCCGCCAGACCGACGGCGCCGTAGGCTTGGTAGACCATGCCTGCGCGCACCGGGGGGCGCCCCTGATGTACGGCCGTAACGAGGACAACGGGCTGCGCTGCGTCTACCACGGCTGGAAATTCGGCGCCTCCGGCAAGGTGCTGGACCTCCCGGCTGAACCCGCCAGCAGCCGCATGAAGGACAAGATACGCATCAAGGCCTACGCCTGTCGCGAGCGCAACGGGATGCTCTGGACCTACATGGGCCCCGAACAGGCGAACCCGCCCGCGCTGCCGCAGCTCGAATGGAACCTCGTGCCCGCCGAGCGCGTGTTCGTGAGCGTGCGCGTGCAGGAGTGCAACTGGCTGCAGGCCGTGGAAGGCGAGATCGACTCCGCTCACGCAGCCATCCTGCATGGTCGTATCGACGCCCAAGGCGCCATCAACGAGTGGATCGCCAAGCGCGACCTACGCCCCTCCTTCGAGTGCAAGCGCCAGGACTTCGGCCTGAGCATCGCCTCGCGCCGCACGCTCGATGACACGACCAGCTACTGGCGCGTCAACCAGTTCCTGCTGCCCTTCTTCACCCTGGTGCCGCCGCAGTCGAAGTACCCGGAGCTCAGTGGTCACGCCTGGGTGCCAATCGACGACGAGCACACGCTGTGCATCATGTTCTCCTACCACCCCAGCGAGCCGCTGTACCCGAAGACGCGCGAGCTGTTCGAGCAGGGCCATGCCGGGCGCGAGACCGGCCACGCGAGTGCCACCGCCTTCGCGCCATGTCCGCCGAGCGTGCCGTATGCAAACTACTGGACCCGATTCAATCCGTCCAACGCCTTCCAGTTCAACCATGCGTCGCAGGCCACGACCTGGTTCTCGGGCCTGCCAGGCTTGTGGGTGCAGGACGCCGCCTGCCAGTCCGGCGTGTCGCCGGTCTACGACCGCAGCAAGGAGAATCTCGGGGTGAGCGACACTGGCATCGTCGCTGCGCGGCGTCTGCTTCTGGAGTCTGCGCGCAAGCTGCGTGACAACGGCGAGGCGCCTGCGGGCGTGGCTGACCCGGCGATCTTCATGGTACGCGCGGTCTCACTCACCCTGCCCACCGGAGTGCCCTGGCAAGAAGGCGGCGGCCATCACACCCGCGCGAGCCTGGACAGCGGCTTCGGCTACGCGCCCTGAGCCACTCCCTGGTCAGTCACCGGCGCCGCGCCGATGTGGCCACCGGCTCCCCTTTGCCCTCACGGACCAGGTAATCACTGACCTCTTGCAGGTAGGCCGCCATCGCCTGCATAGCCGCCGGTGCATCGCGACGGCGGATCAGGTCCAGCACGCGCTGGCGCACCACGATGATGTCCTTACTGGGGCGCGGATCGAGCCGGGCCAACAGCGCGCGATACACCTCTGAGAGGGCGTCGAGCATCATCACGATCATGTCGTTGTGCGAGGCCTTGGCGATCAGGCGGTAGAACTCGGTCACCGAGCGCCGGTTGCGTGAGCCCTGTCCGTCCCGGAACAACTCGGTGTGGTGGTCAATGTCACGCTGGATGGCATCGAGCTCCTCCTCGGTTGCGCGCTCACAAGCGAGGCGAATCGCCACACTGGTCAACTCGATACGGGCTTCGGTGATGGATTCGAGTGAGGCCTGGGAGAGCGAAACCATGTCCTTCACGGTCTGGACCAGCCCGCTGCTGTCTCCCGTACGGATGTAGAACCCGCCCTGTATGCCCTTGCGCGCCTCCACAAGGCCGGAAACCTCGAGACTGCGCAGCGCTTCACGCACCGAACTGCGCCCGATGCCGAAACGTTCGGCCAATTCCGTCTCGCCGGGCAGCCGGTCACCGGGCCGCAAGTCACCGCGCATCAACTGGGCGCGAATCTGGTCGCACACTGCCTCGAAAGCACGTCGGGTGCGCACCGGCTGGAACATGTCGCTCATCGGGAAACTCCCCTGCTCGCGGGCCTTCGCAGGTTGGCGTATGCAAATTGTATTGCGCAATCATTGGTTGAACCATAGAATTGTTTTATGGATTTCGATCTGACACCCGAACAGCACGCCTTCCGGGACGAGGTACGCGCCTTCATACGCGAGCGCCTGCCTGACGGAATCCGCAAGCGCCTGCGGGCCGGCCACCCTCCGCGCAAGCAGGACACGGTGACGTGGCAGCGGATCCTTCACGAGCGGGGCTGGGCCGCGCCGCACTGGCCCAAGCATTTCGGCGGGGCCGATCTGGGCCAGATGGAGCGCCTCATCCTGATGGACGAGATGTACCGCGCACCGGCGCCGCTGCCGCAGGTGTTCAATGTGACCATGCTCGGGCCGGTGCTGATGAAATTCGGCACACCCGCGCAATGCGAGCATTTCCTGCCGAAGCTGGCCAACCTGGACCTGTGGTTCTGCCAGGGCTTTTCTGAACCCGGGTCAGGCTCGGACCTCGCTTCTTTGCGCACGCGGGCAGAGCGCGAAGGCGACCACTACATCGTGAACGGTCAGAAGATCTGGACCACCACCGCGCACCTGGCCGACTGGGTATTCGCGCTGGTGCGCACCGACGCGCAAGCACGCAAGCAGGAAGGCATTTCCTTCCTCCTGATCGACCTAAAGTCGCCTGGCATCACGATCCGCCCCATTCACTCGATCGACGGCGAGCACCATCTCAATGAAGTGTTCTTCGACGCCGTGCGCGTGCCGGTCGCCAACCTGGTCGGCCAGGAGAACAAGGGCTGGGACTGCGCCAAGTTCCTCCTGGCGAACGAGCGCACCGGGATCGCCAACGTCGGCCTGTGCCGCGAGCGGCTGGATTACGCGCGCGAGCTCGCCCTGCGCATACCGCAGGGTGGCAAGCCCTTGCTGGATGACCCACGCCTGCGCAGCGAGATGGCAACCCTGGACGCAGAGGTGCGCGCACTGGAAATCACCAACTGGCGCTTCCTGCTCACGCCCAGCGAGCAGCTGCGCCTGCCTGCGTTTGCCTCCGTCCTCAAGCTCAAAGGCACCGAACTGCAGCAGGAGATCAACACGCTGCTGGCCCGCGTCGTGGGGCCCGCCGGACTCGAACGCCGACCGGCCGATGACACGGTCAGAGGGCCGGTGACCCCCCGCTACTTCTACTCGCGCGCCGCCTCCATCTACGGCGGATCCAGCGAGGTGCAGAGGGACATCCTGGCCAAGGCCATCGTCGGTTGACCGGAACCTGCAGATGAATTTCGAGCTGAATGAAGAACAGGTGGCACTGGCGGACAGCCTGCAGCGGGTGCTGGCAGATCACTACACCTTTGACAAGCGCCGGGCTCTCGCCCTCGACCCCCGCGCGCACGACCCGAACGCCTGGTCCCGCCTGGCCGAACTGGGTGTGACGGCCCTCACCTTGCCCGAGGCGCACGGCGGGTTCGGCGGCCGCATGCAGGACCTCCTGCCGGTGATGCAGGCCTTCGGACGTGCGCTGTCGCTGGAACCCTTCCTGCCTTCCATCGTGCTGGGCGCCACGGCCCTGCGGCTCGTCGGTGACGGACCACTGCAGGCCCGACTCTTGCCGTCAGTGGCACAGGGCGCGACCCTCCTGGCCTGGGCCCATGAAGAGGCTGATGGCCGGCACGCCCCCGCATGGACCGGGACGCACGCCAGACAACAGGACGGACGGTGGACGCTGACCGGCACCAAGACCCTGGTCCTATGCGCCGGACTCGCAGATCACTTCATCGTGAGCGCGCGCGTACAGGGCGCGCCGGACGACGTGGACGGGCGTGCCCTGTTCCTGGTGGACGCCAGCGCGCCGGGCACGGACCTGCGCGAGTTCCGGCTGATGGACGACACGGCTGCTGGCGAGCTGGTCCTGCACGATGCGGCCGCAGCACCCCTGCATGACCCCTTCGATGGCCTCTCTGCACGGCACGCGATCGAAGGGACGGTCCACGCCGGCATCGCGGCCGCATGCGCCGACATGACCGGATCGATGCAGGCCGCATTCGAATTGGCCATGGACTACCTGCGAACGCGCAAGCAGTTCGGCCGCTTCATCGGCGAAAACCAGGCACTACGCCATCGCGCCGCCGACATGCTGGTAAATCTGGAAATGGCGCGCAGCATGGCCCTGGCCGCCGCGATCGCCGCAGATTCCGGAGACGGCGAAGAGGCGCGCCGCGACTTGCACCGTGCCAAGCTTTCCGTCGGCCGCCACGCGCGCCAGCTGGCGCACAGCGCCATCCAATTGCACGGAGGCATCGGGATGACCGAGGAATACGCGGTCGGCCACCACCTGCGCCGCATCCATGTGCTGGACCAGCTGTTCGGCGATGCCGAAGCGCACGCCGCGCGCCTGGGTGCCCTCTCGTGAAGACGAAACTGCCGATGACCACACCCATGATCTATCTCGATGACCGCGGCGTCCCTCGCGACGAAGTGCTGCGGATCGCGCAGCAGGCCGCCACCGGGTTCGCGCAACTGGGCGTTCACGAGGGTGATACCGTGGCCCTGCTGATGCGAAACGACTTCGCCTTCTTCGAGGCGCAGCAGGCCGCCGCCATCGTGGGCGCCTACGGCGTGCCAATCAACTGGCACGGAAAGTCTGAGGAAATCGTCTACATCCTGGAAGACGCCCGACCCCAGGTGCTGGTCGCCCATGCCGACCTGCTGGCGCCCCTGCGGAAACTGATTCCCGCCGGAATCCGTGTCTTCGTGGTGCCCACGCCAGCGGAGATCTGCGCACGCTACGACATCGCGCATCCGCAACCTTTAGCGGGCGACATCGTGTGGCGGGAATGGGCCGAAGGCTTCAAGCCTTCCCAGGAGCCTCCCAAACGCAGCCGGGCGACCATGATCTACACCTCGGGCACGACAGGCCGCCCCAAGGGCGTCAAGCGTGAGCCGGCGACACCCGAACAGGCTCAGGCCTATGTGGCGATGTTCTCCAGCGTCTACGGTGTGAAGCCCGGTACGCGCGCCCTGGTCACCGGCCCCCTTTACCACGCCTCGCCCAACGCCTACGGACGGCAGGCGCTGATGATGGCGGACGTCCTCGTGCTGCAGTCGAAATTTGATCCAGAGGAGACGCTGGCCCTGATCGAGAAGCACCGCATCGACAACGCGGTGATGGTGCCCACCATGTTCGTGCGGATCCTCAAGCTACCCGAGTCCGTGCGCAAGCGCTACGACGTCAGCTCGATACGCTGGGTCACACACACTGGCGCTCCCTGCCCCCGCGAAGTCAAGAAGGAGCTGATGGACTGGTGGGGACCTGTGGTCTACGAGACCTATGGCGGCTCGGAGGTTGGTACCGCCACACTCGCCACGCCGCAGGACTGGCTGGAGCATCCAGGCTGCGTGGGCGTTCCCACACCGGGAACACGAATGGCCTTCTATGACGAGGACGGCCAGCGCCTGCCCGAGGGTGAGATCGGCGAGATCTACGCGCGCGTGCCTGCCTACGCCGACTTCACTTACCTGAACCACGAAGAGAAGCGCCAGTCGGTCGAGCGTGACGGGCTGATCAGCCTGGGCGATGTGGGCTACATGAAGGAAGGCCGCCTGTTCCTGTGCGACAGGCGATCGGACATGGTGATCTTTGGCGGGACCAACATCTACCCGGCCGAGATCGAGATGGTGCTGACGCAGTGCCCGGGGGTGAAGGACTGCGCGGTATTCGGAATTCCCGACGACGACTTTGGCGAATCGCTGGCCGCCGCGGTGGAACGCATGCCAGAGTCGAGCATTACCGCCACCGAAATCCAGGCCTACCTGCAGGAGCGGCTGGCCAAGTACAAGGTACCGCGGCGGATCGACTTCCATGACGCGCTGCCCCGCGAGGACAGCGGCAAGATCTTCAAGCGGCGCCTGCGCGATCCGTTCTGGCAGGGTGCGGGCCGCAAAATCTGAAGGAAACACCATGGGCAAATGGCTGGCCTCCACCGAGCACATCGCCTTCGCGGTGAAGGACCGTATCGCCCGCATCACGCTCAATCGCCCCGATCGCCGCAATGCCCTGTCCTGGGACCTGCTGGTGGAATTGCGCGGCGCGCTGCTGGAGGCCGACGATCTCACATCCGTCAGCTGCATCATCCTTGATGGAGCGGGGCGCGACTTCTGCGCCGGCTACGACATGAAATCGGCTTATGCCCGCTATGCGTCGGAAGCCGGCGGGGAGAGGCCCTATCGCAGCGGAAGCGGCTCCTTTGACGACGACGCCTGGAAGCTTGAACGCTTTCAGGAGCTGCTGCGAACAGCCTTCGTGGTACACAAGCCGGTGATCGCTCAGGTTCACGGTCACTGCGTCGCTGGCGGAACCGACCTGGCGCTGTACTGCGACCTGGTGATTGCTGCCGACGACGCGCGCATCGGCTTCCCCGCCACGCGCGCCATGGGCTCGCCACCGAACCACATGTGGATCTACAACGTCGGGCCACAATGGGCCAAGCGCCTGCTGCTGACTGGCGACCTTGTGACGGGCGCCGATGCGGCGCGTATCGGCCTGGCAGTGGCCAGCGCGCCCGCGGACCGCCTGGAGGCCGAGGTGATGCAACTGGCCGCGAAGCTGGCCACGCTGGACCCTGAACTCATGGCCACGAACAAGCGCATCGTCAACCTCGCCCTCGAACTGGCCGGCGCAGGCAACCTCGCCCGCATGGCCGCCGAGATGGACGCACGCGCGCACCTGTCCCGGGCGAAAAAGGAATTCGATGCAGACGTCGCCGCCCTGGGCTTCAAGGCGGCGGTGCGCAAGCGCGATGAGCCTTTTGGTGAAGGCATCGCACGCCCCAGTTGGTAGACATTTTCAAAAGGAGACACACCATGACCATCCTCCCGACTTCTCTCACCCGCCGCAGCCTCATGGCCGCTACTGCCGCCGCGATCAGCGCCTTCGCGCCCGCGGCCTGGGCCCAGGGCGCCTTCCCGAACAAGCCGGTGCGTATCGTGATCCCCACGGCACCCGGCGGTAACCTGGACGTGCTGGCACGCCTGCTAGCTTCGAAGATGACCGAAGCCTGGGGACAGCAGGTGATCGTCGAATCCCGCCCCGGAGCCAATACGGTGGTCGCAACCACCGCGGTGGCCAAGTCGCCGGCCGACGGCTACACGGCGCTCTTCACGATCAGCGGCTTCGTGCAGAACCTGGTACTGCAAAGCAACCCGCAATACAAGATGACGGACCTGGCGCCGGTATCGCTCGTGGCGAGCTTCCCGATCGCGCTGGCGGCCAATGCCGCCTTGCCAGCCGACGACCTCGCCTCGCTGGTGCGCATCGCCAAGGCGGCGCCTGACAAGTACAGCTTTGCCAGCTACGGCACAGGCTCAGGCGGGCACCTGATCGGCGAAGGCCTGAACAAGGCGGCGGGCATCCGCATCAAGCACATCGCCTACAAGGGCGAAGCCGCCTCATTCACGGATCTCGTGAATGGCGATGTCGGATTGGCCTACGGTTCGACGGGCTTCTACGCCAATCACGTCTCTTCGGGCAAGGTCAAGCTACTGGCGGTGGCGGCCCCCAGCCGGCTCAAGGCCTTCCCGGCGGTGCCAACCTTCGCGGAACTGGGTTATCCGGACATCAACCTGCCGGGATGGGGCGCGATGTTCCTGCCGGCCGGTACGCCCGCGCCCATCGTGGACAAGTTCGTGCAGGAGGTCCGGCGCATCGTCGCCCTGCCCGACGTGCAGGCGCGCATCGCCAGCATGGGCTTCGAGCCGGTGGCGAATACCAACACCGAGTTTGCCCAGGTGCTGCAGTCGGACCTGCAACGCTGGACCAAGATCGTCCGCGAGAACAACATCAAGCTGGACTGATTCGGGGCGATGGTCAACCGAGTCACGCAACTCCTGGGGATACGCCACCCCATCGTCCAGGGCGGCATGCAATGGGTCGGCCGTGCCGAGTTGGCTGCGGCCGTCTCCAATGCGGGCGGGCTGGGCACACTGGGCGCCCTGACGCAGCCCACGCCCGAGGACCTCGGGCGCGAGATCGACCGGTGCCGCACGATGACCGACCGGCCTTTCGGGGTGAACGTCACGATGCTGCCGACGATGACGCCGCCGCCTTACGAGCGCATCTTCAGCGTGATCATCGAGCGTGGGATCCGCGTGGTGGAGACGGCCGGTAACGTGCCCGCGGAGCTACTGGACCGACTGCGCGCGGCGGGCATCACGATCATCCACAAGTGCACCTCGGTGCGGCATGCACTGGCCGCAGAGAAGCGCGGGGTCGACATCGTGAGTATCGACGGCTTCGAATGCGCCGGCCATCCGGGTGAGGACGACGTGCCTGGCCTCGTGCTGATTCCGGCGGCCGTCGCGGCGCTGAAGGTGCCGGTAATCGCCTCGGGAGGTATCGCCGATGGCCGTGGGATGGCGGCCGCCCTGGCGCTGGGCGCGCAGGGGGTGAACATGGGGACCCGCTTTGTCGCCACCCGCGAGGCTCCGGTGCATGACCGCGTGAAGCAGGCGCTGGTCGCCGCGCGCGAGAACGACACACGGCTGGTGATGCGCACGCTTCGCAATAGCTCGCGCGTCCTGAGCAACCCGGTGAGCGAGGAAGTCCTGCAGCTGGAGCGCCGCCCGGGCGGCGCGAAGTTCGAGGACCTCAAGTCGCTGGTGGCTGGGGCCCGTGGACGCGCCGCGCTGGAAAGCGGCGACACCGAGAACGGCATCATCTGGGCGGGCCTGGTGACCGGCCTGATCCATGACATCCCCACCTGCGGGGAACTGCTGGAACGCATGGTGGCCGAGTGCCGCCAGCGCCTGGCGGCGGCGTCTGCCCTCCTGGACTGACCTGCCGTTTCCAGCCGTGGCCAGGTCAGTCGATCACGGCGTGCCCGTTGGCCAGCACCTGCACGTCCCGCTCCCTGACGTCGGCCCGGAAGGCGACGGCGCCATCGGTCAGTCGCCAGCACGCGAGCACGAGGGTCTCACCCGGGAAGACAGGCGCTGACAGGCGAGCGCGGATTGATTTCAACCGGGACGTATCGTGGCCGCAGAACTGCGCCAGTAGGCCGCGACAGGCATTACCGTAAGTGGCCAAGCCGTGCAGGATCGGCCGGGGAAAGCCGGCATTGACCGCCACCTGCGGGTCGATGTGCAGCGGATTGAGGTCGCCCGAGAGTCGATAGAGCAAGGCCGCATCGGCCCGCGTCGGCAGTTCGATGGTCACGTCGGGCGCGGACTGCGGCACCGGCGCTGCGGCGGGCGCGGGTGCATCGCCCCCCTGGCCCTGCGAGAACCCGCCATCTCCTCGCAGGAACAGGACCTGTTCGACGGTGGCCAGCAGACTGCCATCCAAGGCATCGGTCAGCACTTTCTCCACGTGCATCACGGCGCCCTTGCCCTCGCCCTTGTCCACGATACGAGTGACGCGGCTCTCGCCCACGACCGTGCCTGCAGCCGGCAAGGGCGCGTGCACCGTGACGCCCTGCTCGCCATGCACCAATCGCAGGAAGTCGATCCCCAGCTCCTTGCGTTCACGCATCCAGAAACCAGGCGAGGCCAGCACCGAGGCCATGGTGGGTACCGCCACCAGGTCCTTCTCGTAGACATGCCGCAGCGCATCGGGCGCCAGCGGATCGGCGCCACATCCGACCCCCAGCGCGTACAAGATGGTGTCGCGCGCCGAGTAGGCATGCTGCACAGGCCCGGAGCGCCAGGCCTTGGTCTTCGCGTAGTCGATCATCCCGTTTCAGTCCTTCTTGGGCCACTGGAATTGCGCCGGCTCGCGAGCCGCGAAGCGCCGGACGGACTCGCGGAAATAGTCACTGTCCCCGGCGATCGCCTGTGACGCGGCCTCCCGGTCCATCATGGCGCTGAAGTCACTTTGCAGGCTGGCCCGCAACGCCTGCTTGGACAGGCTGAAGGCCACCGGCGAGCCGCCTTCAAAGCTGCGCGCCATGGCCATCGCGCGGGGCATGAGGTCGTCGGGCGGCAGGGCTTCCAGGGCCAGGCCCATGCCGACAGCTTCAGCGGCACCGAACTCACGGGCCGAATAGATCAACTCCTTGGCCCGCTGCAGGCCAACGATCCGCGGCAGCGTGTACCAGGCGCCCACATCAGGCACCAGGCCGATGCGGTGGAACACCATGGCCATGCGCGCACGCGAGCTGGCCAGAACGAGATCGGTCAGCAGTGCCAGGCTCAGGCCCGCGCCGAAAGCCACGCCGTCCACGGCGGCGATAACCGGCTTATCCAGTTCGAGCAGCGAAGTGGCCAGCGCGCGGTAACGCGCCATGTCGTCACGGCGCTGCGCCACGGAGCGTGCGCCGCCCTCGCCCATGCCTTTGACGTCGCCGCCCGCGCAAAAGTCTCCGCCTGCGCCCGTGATCACAACGGCGCGCACGGCCTCATCGGCCTGGAGGGAAAGGAAAGTGGCGGTGAGCCGGTCGGTTGCCACCGCGTCGATGGCGTTCTTAGCCTGCGGCCGGTTGAGGGTGACGACGGCGACCCCGCCGGCACGCTCCAGGAGGATGCTGTCGCCAGCCATATCAGAGGCTGATGTGGAAGCCGCCGTTCACACCCAGGTGCTGGCCCGTGATGTAACTGGCTCCGTCAGAAAGAAGGAAGCACACGCTCTTGACCACTTCGGCCGGTGTGGACCATCGGCCCATCGGGATCTGGGCCAGCATGGTGTCGCGGAATTTCTCGCCGCGCACCACCTCGGTCATGGGCGTCTCGACCACGCCGAAGCAGATGGAATTGGTGCGCACGTTGTAGCGGCCCCATTCGCGGGCCGCGGTCATGGTCATGCCCAGCATACCGGCCTTAGCCGCCGCGTAGTTGATCTGGCCAATCGAACCCTTGCGTCCTGCATCCGAGGAGATATTGACGATGGCACCTCCACTCGTATCGCCACCCTTGGCACGCTCGACCATATGGCGGCCCACCGCGCGCATCCAGTAGAACGACCCCGTGAGGTGCACGTCGATCACCTCCTGCCACTGTTGGTCAGTCATCTTGTCGATCATCGCGGGGCGGATGATGCCGGCGTTGTTCACAAGGCCATGCACCGCACCGAATTTCGCGAGCGCGTCGGCTACCGCGCCATCAGCCACCTTCGGGTCGGCCACGCTGCCGCACACCGCCAGCACGCGCGCGGTAGGCAAGGGCGCCAGCGCCGCCTTCAGCGTATCCGGGTTCAGGTCCACTGCTACGACGTTTGCGCCGAGATCGATCGCCTGTTCGGTCAGGCCCTTGCCGATGCCCTGACCTGCGCCCGTGACGACGACCGTGCGCCCTTCCAGCGTGACGATGGGGTTCATGTGCGCTCCTTGTTCTATGGTTCAACCAATGATATCCTACCCCCGATCGAACGCCGGAGCAATCGAATGAGCATCAAGCGCAAGGCCTGCATCGCGGGCGCGTACGAACACCCCACGCGCAAAGCCCCCGACAAGACCGTGGCGCAACTGCATGCCGAGTGCGCGCGCGGCGCGCTGGCCGATGCCGGGCTCACGCTGGCCGACGTAGACGGTTATTTCTGCGCCGGCGATGCGCCAGGTCTGGGCGCCAACAGCATGGCCGATTACCTGGGGCTGAACCGGCTACGCCACATCGACACCACGGATACCGGCGGCTCCGCCTACCTCGTACACGTGGCACACGCCGCGCAGGCGATCGCCCTAGGCAAGTGCGACGTCGCCCTGATCACCCTGGCCGGCCGGCCCCGCACCGAGGGCGCTTCCGGTGTAGGTGTCGGCTCGCGCCTGGTCACGCCCGGCACGCCCGACGTGGCGTGGGAGATGCCGTACGCACCGGTCACGGTCAACATGTATGCGCTCGCGGCCGCCCGCCACATGCACGAGTTCGGCACGACGCCCGAGCAACTGGCCTGGATCAAGGTCGCCGCCGCGGCGCACGCCCGGCACAACCCGAACGCGATGCTGCGCGATGCGGTGACGGTGGAGGACGTGATCGCCTCGCCTCTCATCTCGGACCCGCTGCACAAGCTCGATTGCTGCGTGGTGAGTGACGGTGGCGGCGCGCTGGTGGTCGTGCGGCCCGAGATCGCCCGCAGTCTCAAGCGCCCTATGGTCCATATCCTGGGCGCGGCGGAAACCATCAAGGGCCAGATGGCCGGCCAAGTGGACCTCACCTGGTCTGGCGCTGCGGTGACCGGCCCTCGCGCCTTTGAGGAAGCGGGGGTGCGGCCAGCCGATATCCAGTACGCCTCGATCTACGACAGCTTCAGCATCACCGTACTGATGCAGCTGGAGGACCTGGGCTTCTGCAAGAAGGGCGAAGGTGGCAGGTTCGTCGCCGACGGCAACCTCATTTCCGGCGTGGGCAAGCTGCCTTTCAATACCGACGGTGGAGGCCTGTGCAACAACCACCCGGCCAACCGCGGCGGCATCACCAAGGTGATCGAGGCCGTGCGGCAGCTTCGCGGCGAAGCGCATCCCGAGGTCCAGGTGCCCAGTTGCACGCTGGCACTGGCCCAGGGCATGGGCGGCCTACTCGGGTCGCGGCATGGCAGTGCCACCCTCATCATGGAAAGGCAATGACGATGACCACCCTGTCCACCGACCGACCGCTGGCCGCGCCCCTGGTCGATGCCGCCACCGAGACCTTCTGGGAGCGCGCCAAGGCGGGCCAGCTGTGCACCCGCGCCTGTACGCAGTGCGGCAAGCTGCACTGGTACCCGCGCCCGGTTTGCCCCTACTGCCAGGGCGACACGCAATGGCGCGACCTATCAGGCCGGGGAACGATCTACAGCGTGAGCGTGACCCGCAAGGCAGGCCCCATCCCCTACGCCATCGCCTATGTCGCCCTCGAGGAGGGCATCACCCTCCTGACCAACATCGTGGACTGTGACCTGGACCAGCTGGCGATCGGCCAGCGCGTACAGGTGGTCTTCAAGCCCGCAGAGGACGGCGCGATGGTCCCGATGTTCCGTCCTGTATGAGCGTCCCCATGCAGACAATGGCGTTCACGCAGGAAAACGGCGTGGGCTGGGTGCGATTCACGCGACCCGAGAAGCACAACCCGCTGGATGTCGAATTGCGCACGGAGCTGATGCAGGTGCTGACCCAGGTGCGCGAGCAGTCCGGGATACGCGCGCTGGTGCTCACGGGAAGCCCGGGCGTGTTCTGCGCCGGCGGCAACCTGCACGCGCTGCAGGAGCATGCAGGCGCAGGCCCCGCCTACTGGCAGCAGCGGATCACGGCCGGACTGCGCCTGACCGACGACCTGTTGAACCTGGGCTGCCCGGTGATCGCCGCCATCGATGGCCCGGCCATCGGCGCCGGTTTCGCGCTCGCCCTGTGCGCGGACATGATCCTGGCCAGCCCCCGCGCGCGCTTCGCGATGGCGCACCTGAGGCTGGGCCTGGTGCCCGACCTCGGCGCCTGCTACCTGCTGCCGCGGGTGGTGGGCCTGCAGCGCGCCAAGGAGCTGGTGTTCTCGACACGCGATGTGAGCGCCGAAGAGGCGCAGCGCATCGGTCTGGTCATGGAGGTCCACCCCAGTGAGACCCTGCAGGCGCGCGTGAGCGAAGTCGCAGCCAGCATGGCGCAGGCCGCGCCCACGGCGGTGGCCTTGGCCAAGGCGGCCCTGAACTGCTCGCTAGATGGCGACCGCCAGGGCGCCTTCCACCTCGAGGCCGCGAGCCAGGCTGCAGCCTTTGCCGCGCCCGAACCCGCGGCGCAGATCGCCGCCATCCTGGCCAGGAAGCGGCCGGCCTTCAACGGCCTGCCGCCCGCTCCGCCCGCCTGATCGGGCTCGATCAGGCGGCCTCAGCGGAAATCCCGGCTGCGCCCTTCCTGTGCCAGCCGCCCCAGCCACGGCGTGAGGTCTTGCCCGCGCCGCGCCACCAGGTGTCGCACCCGCCCGCCGCTGGCCTCGTCGCGCTGCCAGACACCTTCCACCGCCAAGAGGCGCGCCCGATACAGCACATCACGCTGCGCCTGCGCCAACGCGGGCCAGACGATCACATTGACGGTACCCGTCTCGTCCTCCAGCGAGATGAACAGCGTGCCCTTGGCTGTGCCGGGGCGCTGGCGCATGGTCACGATGCCGCAGGCCCGCGCGGGCTGGCCGTCGGCCAGGGCCTGCAACCGCTGCGCGCTGTGCCAGCCGCCGGCGTCCAGCCGCGGGCGTAGCAAGGCCAGCGGATGTCGGCGCAGGGTCAGGCCCGTGGACGCATGGTCGAACACGATGTCTTCGCCTTCGGGGGCCAGGGGCAGTTGCACCGGGTCCTCATGAATCGGCGCCTCGCGCAGCAGCCCCGTCGCGCGCCGCGTGGCGGTGGCCGCCCACACCTGCTGGCGCCGATGCCCCGCCAGCGAGGACAGCGCGTCAGCCGCCGCGAGCGCGGACAGGTCGCCACGGTCCAGACCCGCGCGCAGGGCGAGGTCGTCGACACTCTCGAACACCGACACCCCGCGTGGCACCTCGGGCGGCGGCGCACGCCGTGCTGCCACGATGCGCCGTCCTGCCGCCTCGCCCAGCCCCGCCGCCAGGCGCAGGCCCAGGCGCACCGCAGGCTGCAAGTCGTTGCCCTCGCCTGTCACCGGTTCATCCGCTTCGCGCGCTGCGCCTGGCGCTTCCAGCGTGCAATCCCATTCGCTCGTGGTCACATCGACAGGCCGCACCTCCACGCCATGACGCTGCGCATCCTGCACCAGCTGCGAAGGCGTGTAGAACCCGAGTGGCTGCGAATTGAGCAGGGCCGCCAGGAAGCAGGCCGGCTCGTGGCACTTGAACCAGCTGCTGAAGTACACCAGTAGCGCGAAGCTCGCGGCATGGCTTTCCGGGAAGCCGTATTCACCAAAGCCCTCGATCTGCCGGAAGATGCCTTCGGCAAAGTCCTGCGGATAGCCCCGGCGCACCATGCCCTCCACCAGCGGCTGCCTGAACTTGTGCACGCCCCCCTTGCGTGACCAGGCCGCCATCGAGCGGCGCAGCGCATCAGCCTGGTCGGCGCTGAACTTCGCAGCCACCATCGCCAGCTGCATCACCTGTTCCTGGAAGATCGGCACGCCCAGCGTGCGCCCCAAAGGACCGGCCAGTTCGTCCTTCACATACCGCACCGACAACCCCTCGCGCCGACGCTGACGCGCCTGCAGATAGGGATGCACCATGCCGCCCTGGATCGGCCCCGGCCGCACGATAGCCACCTGCACCACCAGGTCGTAGTAGGTACGCGGACGCAGGCGCGGCAGCATCGCCATCTGCGCGCGACTCTCCACCTGGAACACACCCACGCTGTCGGCCCGGCACAGCATGGCGTAGACATGCGGATCCTCCTGCGGCACCTGCTGCAGCTGCCAGGCCGCCTCGCCCCGGCGCCCGCGCCAGTCGTTAGCCAGTTGCAGGCAGCGACGCAGGGCACTGAGCATGCCCAGGGCCAGCACGTCGACCTTGAGCATTCCCATGGCCTCCAGGTCGTCCTTCTCCCACTGGATGATCGAGCGATCGGGCATGGCGGCGTTTTCCACTGGCACCAGGCGTGTGAGCTTGTCCTGCGTGAGCACGAAGCCACCCACATGCTGACTCAGGTGGCGCGGGAACCCGCACAACTCGCGCGCCAGCTGCAGCCACAGGCGCACACGGCGTGGCAGCGGCGCGGACTTGCTCGCGATCGGTCCGGCCTCGTGCCACGCCACCCCCACCGCATGCGCCAGCTGTGGCAGTCGCTCCTGTGCGATATCTCGCTCGAAACCATGATGGTCCTTGGCGAAGGCGTCGACCAGCCGTGCATCGATACCCAGCGCCTGACCCACGTCGCGCAACGCCATGCGCGGTCGATAGCGCACCACCACCGCGGCGATCGCGGCGCGCTCGCGCCCGTACTTGCGGTAGATGTACTGAATCACTTCCTCACGCCGCTGGTGCTCGAAGTCGACGTCGATATCGGGCGCCTCATGCCGCTCCATGCTGATGAAGCGCTCGAACAGCATGCTCGATCGCTCGGGTGAGACCTCGGTGATGTGGAGGCAATAGCACACCAGCGAATTGGCCGACGAGCCTCGCCCCTGGCACAAGATGCCCTGGCTACGGGCGTAGCGCACGATGTCTTCCACCGTGAGAAAAAACATCTCGTAGCGCTTGTCGCGAATCAGGCGCAGCTCCTTGGCGATCTGCGCGCGGTGCGCGGCTGCCAGCCCCTGCGGATAACGCCGGCGCGCGCCGCGCAGCGTCAGGCGCGTGAGCGCTCCGAGGGGCGTCTGCCCGCGCGGCACCGACTCCAGCGGGTAGTTGTACTGGATGGCGGACAGCTCGAAGCGGCAGCGCGCCGCGACCGCCAGCGTAGCCTGCAGCAGATCGGGCGGATACACCTGTGCGAGGCGCGCGCGATAACGCAGATGGCGCTGCGCGTTAGAGGACAGGGCAAAGCCGCAGTCCGCGACACCACGCCCCTCATGCACCGCGGTCATGACATCGAGCAGGCGCTGGCGCGAACGCCGGTGCATCTGAACGCCACCCGTCGCCACGCGCGGCACGCCGCACTGCGCCCCCACCTCCTGCAGGCGCTCCAGCCAGAGGTCGTCGCCCAGTTCGCCATGCAGTGCCACCCCGAGCCACAGCCGTGAGCCGATGCGCTCGCGCGCACGGGACACCCCCTCGAGTAGCGTGCCCAGGTCCAGGTCCAGGGCCTGCGCCGCGTCGCGCCGTGGCACCCAGACGCACTCGCAGCCTGCGAGCAGCGACCAGTCACTCGCCTGCCAGTCCACCGCGTAATCGCCCTTGGGCGCCTGCCGGCGCGCGGCGGTGATGAACTCGCACAGGTCACCCCAGCCGAAGGTGTTGCGCGCCAGGGCCACCAGCCTGCCTTCGGGCAGCGCGAACTCGCTACCCAAAAGCAGGCGAAAGGGCCGTACGCGCCGACCCGCTCCCTCCCCCTCCAGGCGCGCCGCCTCCTGCAGATGTTCGCGCAGGGCGACCTGCGCCTGCACCACGCCGGCCACCGAGCATTCGTCGGTGATCGCCAGGGCCTCGTAGCCCAGGTTGTAGGCGCGCCTGACCAGCTCGCCCGGGTGCGAAGCGCCACGCTGGAAGCTGAAGTTGCTCAGGGCATGCAACTCGGCGTAGGCCGGCAGACCCTCGCCCTGCATCGACGAGGCAAGCAGGGGCGGCGTGTCATCTTCCTCGGGGCGAGGCGGCAGCGGAGGCCGCGCAGGTGCCTCAGGCATACAGGCCCTGCAGATACCAGCGCGCAGGCGCATCGGCCTGCGGCCCGTGCTCGCAGTACACCCACAGCAGGCCAGCGCGTTCGCTGCGGGCAATGCGGTAGTCACGCACCACCGTACCGCCCTCCTCCCACCAGCCGGTCTCCACCCGCTGGCGACGCGTGAGCAAGCGCAGCGGTCCTTCGTACCAGGGCCGGTGGCCCCGCATCAAGAGCCGCAGGGGCTGGGGCAACAGCCAAGGCGGGTACAGGCCTTGGGCCAAGGCGGGCGGCAAGCCGGGCGCGGCGCGCGCGAGGGCCGCTTCGTGCAGGTGGTGCACCGCCGGTTCCCAGCGCTGCATGCGCTCGGGCCGCCAGTCGGCCTGCGGTACCGGCACGCAGACCTGGTCCGCGCCCAGGCGCGCCGACAGCCGCTCGACCAGCTGGTGCAGGCGCTCACCTTCGAAGGCATCTTCCGGCAGAAAGCCACGGGTCACCTCCGCCCAGTGCTCGGTCTCCAGGGTGCGCAGGCGCAGGTGATGGGCAGGCGCTGCCAGCGTAGTGTGCCGCAGTTGTTCGCCGGTGAGTCGATGCAGGTGGTCCATCGCCTGCACCGCCTGCGCGGTGCGCACCACCAGCGCCTGGTGGGAAGGCAAGGCCACGCCGTCCAGACGGCGCAGGTCCAAGGCCCATTGCAGCTCGAAAGCCCGCACACCCCGGTGCCGCGCGCGCAGCCACCACTGCAGCTGACCGAGCAGGTGCGAAGCCGCCTGCATCAGTTCGGGCGCAGTGCTGGCCAGGGCAGGCAGCTCCACGTCGAGATCGAACACCTCGGGCAGGGTGAGCCACGGATAGCGCTCGGGCCGCTGGCCCCAGGCTGCGTCGAGCGCGTCCAGCAGCGCAGCGCCGAAGCGGCGCGCCACCGGCCCGCGCGGCAAGGCACGCAGCGCGCCCCAAGTGCGACAACCCGCGCGCGCGAGCAAGTCGGCATGGGGCACAGCCGCCGTGAGCAGCGGCAAGGGCAGGTCATCGGGCACGCGCGGGGGGGGTGCATGGCCTGCGGCCTTCAGCCGCAACAACGCCAGGGCCACCCGCGAAGTGCCGGCACGCGCCCAGCGTGAATCCGGCAGGGGCGCCAGCGGTGGCCCCGGCACGAGCAGGGCCCGCAGCAAGGCCTCGGGTCCGCCGAACAGGCGCACGCTGGCCGAGACCTCCAGCACCAAGGCTTCGTCCACCCGGGCCACGCGCGGCGTGAAGCGCAGACCCTGCCAGTCCCAGGCCTGTGGCGGGTCTTCAGGCGGGGGTTGCAGCGCGATCCAGTCCATGCGGACGATCCGGTGCCACAGGCAGCGCCGTGGCGGGCGTACGGGAGAGCGCGTACGAGGAAGCAGGAAACGGCGACGCGCGAAACCGCAACAGATCGGCCAACACGGCGGGACTTGGCCCCAGACACACGGGCGAGGCCAGCGGCGGTCCGCGGCGCTTGAGGACCCGGACCTCGGGCACCTCGCTCGGCGCCAACGCAAGGCGCAGGCGCGCAGGTGAGGCTTGTGTACGCGCCGCCTCGGGCCTGAGCGCGAACAGCAGGCGCCGGTGCCGCTGCGCCGCCAGGTGCAAGCGCCGCAGGTCGGCGGGCAGCACCTGTGGCAACCAGGCCAGCACCGCCACCACCTCGGTGCAGCGCAGGGCCTGTTCTGCGGCCCACAGGCGCGAGGCGGGCGACTCGGCCCGCACCCACAGCAGCCGCTGCGGCGGCAGGCCCAGAGCGGCCAAGCCCGGCGTGAAGACCGGGTACGGCGCCCCCACCAACACCACCGGACCTGCCTGCTGCCCCAGGGCCTGCGCCAGGGCCGGCGCGAGCAGCTGCCACACGGGGCCTTGCGCACGCGCCTGCAAGACCTCGACCAGGTCCCCGACGGGCCAGCCCCCACCGGGCAAGACCGCATCCAGCGCCGGCCAGCCGCTGGACAGCGCCTGCGACGCCCCGCCCGCCAGGGCGTCGGCGCGCCAGACCTGCCCGGCCAACGCCTCCTCGGCGACAGCCAGTGGCGAGATCTCGGAGGGTGGGGTGGGGACAGACGACAACACGGCGAAATCCTCAAATAACTGTACGTTTATACAGTATTTTGTGGCTGCTGTTGAGGTGATCAAGCCGCACTCGGTCGGCCTCTTTCGCGGGCCACACGGAGCGTTCGTGCGCCTGCGTTCTTCTGGGGTCGTGCGCGTCAGTGGTGAGTCAGTGGCCCTACAGCTATTTCACAACCTTCCTACGCATTACTCCCTAAATTCGCCGCTTTGTCTTCACGCCGGAGGTGCCTTGAAGTTCCTACTCGCCTTTGCCAGCCTCGTGGACTGGATCAACGATCGCTTCGGTACCCTGGCCCAATGGGCTGTCACCCTGGCCTGCGCCATCAGCGCTGGGAACGCCTTCGTCCGCTATGGCCTGGACATCAGCTCCAACGCCTGGCTCGAGATCCAGTGGTACCTGTTCGCGGTGTGCGTCATGCTCGGCGCCTCGCAGGTCCTGCGCCTGAACGAACATGTCCGGGTCGACATCTTCTACGCCAAGCTTTCCAGCCGCGGGCGCGTCTGGATCGATCTGCTGGGCCTGGTGTTCTTCCTGCTGCCCGCGATCGGGGTTCTGATCTACCACAGCGGGCCGCTGTTTCTCAGCATGTACCGCAGCGGCGAAATGTCCAGCAACGCAGGCGGCCTGATCCGCTGGCCCGCCATGCTCATGCTGCCGCTGGGCTTTGCCCTGGTGGGTCTGCAGGGCCTGTCCGAAATCATCAAACGCGTGGGGTGGCTCACGCACACCCACGAGATGGACATCCACTACGAGAGGCCCCTGCAATGACGTTGGAGAATTTCCCGCCCCTCATGTTTGCGGGGCTGATCCTGATCATGCTGATCGGCTTCCCGGTGGCTTTTTCCCTCGCGGCCCTGGGCCTGCTGTGCGGGTTCTACGCCGTGACCATGGGCTGGTTCCCCGCGCAGTTCATGGCCAACCTGCCCTTGAACGTCTTCGGCATCCTGTCCAACGAGCTGCTGCTGGCCATCCCCTTCTTCACCTTCATGGGCGCCATCCTCGAGAAGTGCGGGCTGGCCGAGGACATGCTCGACTCCATGGGCCAGCTGTTCGGCCCGGTGCGCGGCGGCCTGGGCTACTCGGTGATCATCGTCGGCTTCATCCTGGGCGCCATCACCGGCACGGTGGCCGGGCAGGTGATCGCGATGGCCATGATCTCCCTGCCGGTCATGATGCGCTACGGCTACAACATGCGCTACGCCACCGGCGTGCTGGCTGCCTCCGGCACCATCACCCAGCTGGTGCCGCCCTCGCTGGTGCTGGTGGTCATGGCCGACCAGCTCGGGCGCTCCGTCGGCGACATGTACAAGGGCGCCTGGGGTCCCTCCATCCTGCAGGTGCTGCTGTTCGCGCTCTACACCTTCATCCTCACCCGTCTCAAACCCGAGCAGCTGCCCGGTGTGCCCCGTGAGGCCCGTACGCTGGACGGCTGGGCGCTGTGGGCCAAATGCCTGCGCGGCATCATCCCCTCGGCCATCCTGATCTTCGCGGTGCTGGGCAGCATGGGCGGCCTGCCCGGCATCGACCATGCCATCGCCACCCCCACCGAGGCCGGCGCCATGGGGGCCCTGGGCGCCTTCCTGCTGGCAGCCCTGCACCGCCGCCTGTCCTGGGACCTCATGAAAGAGGCCATGGCCGGCACCATGCGTATCACGGCGATGGTGGTCTTCATCCTGATCGGGTCGCGCGTGTTCTCGCTGGTGTTCCAGGGCGTGGACGGCGGGCGCTGGGTCGAGCACCTGTTGTCGCACCTGCCAGGAGGCCAGGTCGGCTTCCTGCTGGCGGTCAACATCTTCATCTTCTTCCTGGCCTTCTTCCTGGACTTCTTCGAGATCGCCTTCATCATCCTGCCCCTGCTCGGTCCGGTGGCTGAGAAGATGGGCATCGACCTGATCTGGTTCGGCGTGCTCCTGTGCGTGAACATGCAGACCAGCTTCATGCATCCGCCCTTTGGCTTTGCGCTGTTCTACCTGCGCGGCATCTCGGACACGCTGTACAAGAACGGCGCCCTGCCCCAGAAGGTGGAATCGAAAGACATCTACCTCGGCTCCATCCCCTGGGTGGTCCTACAACTGGCCCTGGTGGTGACAGTGATCTTCGTGCCCCAAACCGTCACCCTGTTCCTGGACAAACCGCAGGTCATCGACCCCGACAAGGTCCAGATCGAGATGCCGCCCCAGGGCGATGCACCTGCGGACGTGCCACCGTCCTCGCCGGTCGACGAACAGAAAGCCATGGACGACCTGTTCAAGGCACCGATCACGCCGGGCACGCGCCCATGACCCCGGCGACGGCCTCCCCCTCCACGGCACCGTCGGCCACATCAGGGACCCGCTCTGGAAATGGGCCGGAGAGTGCACCGATCTGCGGCCGCGCCTTTCCGCTGGGCGTGCGCCTGCTGGCCAGCGCGCTGGTGGCCGGCTTGATGCACTGGGGCATCCGCAGCCGCACCGAGTGGCTCAGCGTGCCGTGGAATGGATGGACTGCAGCGGTCATCGGGGTGGCAACGTTCATGGCCGTCTGGAGCCTGGTCTGGATGTGGCGCAGCCGCACCCGCGTGGATGCCGAGGGCATCCATCAGACCTGGATTCGCGACAAGCATGTGGCCTGGCAGGACATCACCCAGGCACGCCTGGTCGCCATTCCTTTCCTGGAAGGGCTCATCACGCCACGCCTGGTGGTCCGCCCGCGCGGTGGCGGCACGGTGGTATTCCACAGCGCCGACCCGCAGGTGCTGCGGGCGTTCGCGGCCTACGTCACCACCGGCACCCCGCCGTTTCCCAAGCCGGGTTGAGCGCAGCCCTCCCGTGCCGGGACCCGGCGGGTTCCCGGTGCGTCTTAGTGCAGCTTGACGCCGGTCTTGGCCTGCAGCGCCTCGCGCGTCACGCCAGGCGCGAGCTCGACCACCTTCAGGCCTTCAGGCGTGACGTCCATCACCGCCAGGTCGGTGATGATGCGGTCCACCACGCCCACACCGGTCAGGGGCAGCGTGCACTGGGGCAGGATCTTCAGGTCCTCGGTGCCGTCCTTCTTCTTGGCCACGTGCTCCATCAGGATGATCACGCGCGGCACGCCGGCCACCAGGTCCATCGCGCCACCCATGCCCTTGACCATCTTGCCGGGGATCATCCAGTTGGCGAGGTCACCCTTTTCGGAGACCTGCATGGCGCCCAGGATGGACAGGTTGATCTTGCCGCCACGGATCATGGCGAAGGACTGGTCGCTACCAAAGATGGCCGAGCCCTTGATGGTGGTCACGGTTTGTTTGCCCGCGTTGATCAGGTCGGCGTCGACTTCGTCTTCATAGGGGAAGGGGCCGATGCCCAGCATGCCGTTCTCGCTTTGCAGCCACACCTCGACATGGTCGGGGACATGGTTGGCCACCAGCGTCGGGATGCCGATACCGAGGTTCACATAGAAACCGTCCTGCAATTCCTGCGCTGCGCGGGCAGCCATTTCGTCTTGGGTCCAGGGCATGAGGATCTCCTTTACTTGCGGGGACGGGTGGTGCGCTTCTCGATGCGCTTTTCCGGGGTGGGGTTGTGCACGATGCGGTGCACATAGATGCCAGGCAGGTGGATATCGTCGGGGGCCAGTTCACCCGTGGCGACGATGCGTTCCACTTCCACAATGCAGACCTTGCCGGCGGTGGCGGCCGCGGGGTTGAAGTTGCGGGCGGTGAGGTTGAAACGCAGATTGCCCGAGCGGTCGGCCACATCGGCTTTCACCAGGGCCACATCCGGGAACAGCGCGTGCTCCATGACATAGGTCTCGCTATTGAATTCGCGCAGCTCCTTGCCCTCGGCCACCAGGGTGCCCACACCGGTCTTGGTGAAGAAGGCCGGGATGCCCGCGCCGCCGGCACGCAGCTTCTCGGCCAGCGTGCCCTGGGGGGTGAATTCCAGCTCGAGCTCGCCCGCCAGGTACTGGCGCTCGAACTCCTTGTTCTCGCCCACGTAGCTGGCGATCATTTTCTTGATCTGCCGTGTCGCGAGCAGCTTGCCCAGGCCGAAGTCGTCGATGCCGGCGTTGTTGGAGATGGCGGTGAGGTTCTTGATGCCGCTGTCACGCACGGCATCAATCAGCGCCTCGGGAATGCCGCACAGGCCGAAGCCGCCAACGGCAATGAGTTGTCCGTCGCGCAGGACACCTTCGAGGGCCTTCGCGGCAGAGGGAAAGATCTTGTTCACGGATGTGGTCTCCTATGGGAAACCCCGGCGCGCCATGCACCGGAGAACCGCTACGATACTACGTAACCTGCTACGTAGTTTTCCTTAAAGACCCGCCCTATGGACGTCGACTACCGCATCGCCTTCGACCTGGCACCGGTGGGGTTGTGCCTGTCACGCAACCGCGGGATCGTCGACTGCAACCAGGCGCTGTGCGAGATGTTCGCCGCCTCGCGCGAGCAGTTGATCGGGCAGACCTTCCAGGTGCTGTACCCCAG
>JBEEIS010000177.1:0-7179 GCA_041169755.1 Pseudomonadota bacterium
CGGCCTTCGCCGACATCCCGCGACTGAACGCGCCGGGCGGCTTCTCGCCGGTGGAGGCGTATGCGGTCCACCAGACGCGCCTGGCCCGTGCCCGCGAGCAATTCGATCCGCGCGTGGCAGCGCGCATCGCGCTGGGTGAGCCGGTGACCGCCAGCCAGTACATCGCCATGCAGGACCACCGCGCCGCGTGGATCGCGCAGGTCGAATCCGAGCTGGCCGGCTTCGACGCGGTGCTGTGTCCCACCGTGCCGCTGCTGGCCCCCGAGATCGCGCCGCTGCAAGCCTCGGACGAAGCCTTCTTCAAGGCCAACGGCCTGCTGCTACGCAACCCCTTTGTCTTCAACTACCTCGATGGCTGCGCCTTCAGCCTGCCCTGTCACCTGCCAGGCGAGCTGCCGGTCGGCCTGATGTGCGCGTCCACGCGCGGCGACGACGCACGCCTGGCCGCCGTGGCCCTCGCCATCGAAGCGGCGCTGGCCGCCTGACCTGTACACGGAACCTGCATCCCATGTCTTCCCCTGTCCTCTTCACCCCCCTGCGCCTGGGCCCGCTCGAGATCCCGAACCGGATCATGGTCTCGCCCATGTGCCAGTACTCCGGCATCGACGGCCTGCCCACGGCCTGGCACCGTGCCCACCTCGGCGCGCTGGCCATCTCGGGCGCGGGCCTGCTGTGCCTGGAGGCCACGGCGGTTTCGCCGGAAGGCCGCATCACGCCCGGCTGCCTGGGCCTGTGGAGCGACGCGCACGAAGCAGCTCTGGGCGCGCTGGTGCATCCGTTGCGTGAGTTCTCGCCGATCAAGATCGGCCTGCAGTTGTCGCATGCCGGCCGCAAGTCCTCCAGCCACCGGCCCTGGCAGGGCGGCGCGCTGATCCCGCCTTCTGAGGGTGGCTGGCAACCGGTGGCCCCATCCGCCATCGCACACAAGCCGGAAGAGGCGCCGCCGCAGGCCATGAGCGCAGCGCAGATCCGACAGCTGGTGGACGACTTCGCAGCGGCCACCCGCCGTGCCCGTCGCCTCGGCTTCGAGCTGGTCGAACTGCACATGGCGCACGGCTACCTGCTGCACCAATTCCTCTCGCCGCTGTCCAACCAGCGTGACGACGCGTACGGCGGCAGCGCCGAGGCGCGCATGCGACTGCCGATGGAGGTGTTGCACGCGGTACGCGAGGCCGCGGGCAGCGACATGGCGGTGGGTGTGCGCCTGTCGGCGACCGACTGGGCCGAAGGTGGCTGGGACATCGACGGCACCGTCGAGATTTCGCGGCGGATGGCCGCTGCGGGCTGCGACTTTCTGGACATTTCTTCGGGCGGCCTGTCCTGGCAACAGAAGATCGCGATAGGTCCAGGCTACCAGGTGCCCTTCGCGCAGCAGGTGCGGCAGGCGGTCTCGATTCCGGTGGCGACGGTCGGCCTCATCACCACGCCGCGCCAGGCCGAGGACATCCTGGTGCAGGGCCAGGCCGATCTGGTGGCCCTGGCCCGCGCCTTCCTGCTGGATCCGCGCTGGCCCTGGCGCGCCGCCGCCGAACTGGGCGGCACCGTGCAAGGCCCCCAGCAGATGTACCGCTGCCTGCCCGCGGGCCATCCGCCGATCTTTGGGGACGTGCGGACGGCGCAGCGCTGAGGTTGCGGCGCGTCTTGGGCGCGCGGTGTAGGGTTTGCGCATGACAGCGGTGACGGCTCACGCCGACAAGTCCACGCTTAGCACCCCGTCTTCAGGGCCTTGAAGGTTGTGTCTGCGCGCGTCCGCCACTACACGGACCGAAGATCCCGCCCGATAGCAGCCGCCGTCTTGAGCAGCGCGGGCACCAGCCGCGCCAGCACCTCCTCGCGCTGCCAGCGTGGCGAGGGCACGGCGATGTTGACGGCAGCCAGCGGATGGCCCGACGGGTCCAGGAGCGGCGCTGCCACTGAAATATCGCCGACAAAAGCCTCCTGGTCGTTCAGCGCATAGCCCCGTTCGCGCGCGTCCTGCAAGGCCTTGCGCAGGCCCGGCAGGTCGGTGATGGTGAGCTTTGTCATCGCCACGCGGCGCGCGCCCTTCAGGCGAGCCAGCGCCTCGGCGGAGTCCATATGCGACAGGATGGCGCGGCCGGCAGCGGTGCAGAACGCGGGCAGGCGCGAGCCGACGTGCAGATCGACGCTCACCGCGTGCAGGCTGGGAAAACGCGCAACGTAGACGATCTCATCGCCCTCCAGCTCCATCAGGTTCACCGTTTCACCGGTGCGCTTGTTCAGGGCTTCCAGATGGGGCTGCGCATGCCCGCGCACGACATGGGTGGCCAGCACGGTGTGGCCGAACTCCAGCATCCGCCCCGACAGGCGGAACGCCTTGCTCGCCGGGTCCTGCCGCAGGTAGCCCAGCACCCGCAGCGTGTGGGTGATGCGCTGCACGCCGCTGCGGTCCAGGCCGGCCAGCTGGGCCAGCTCGGTCAAGCCGACCGCGCGGCCGGCGGTGTTCAGCGCCTCCAGCACCTGGAAGCACTTGGCCAGCGAGCTCATATAGAGCGGGCTGTCGGCGTCCACCGCACCACGGCGGGCCCTGGCGGGCGTTGCGCTGGCCATCGCCTGTCAGTCGACGCGGGCTGCTGCGAGCATGAGCAATCGGGTCAAGGAAATTTCTCCGAGTTATTGCAATGCAATCTTAGTGTATTGAATCGCGATACCACGGGTCCATAGAATGCATCGGTCTGCCGTCGGATACCTGTCGCGAGGAGAACTCCATGCAACGCCGTCCCTTTCTGATCAGTTCCGCCGCTGCCCTGGTGCACGGTTTCGCCGTCGCTCAGACGCCGGCCTGGCCCGCGCGCCCGGTGCGCATCGTCGTGGCGTACCCGCCCGGCGGCAGCACCGACGTGGCCGGCCGCCTGCTGGCCCAGCAACTGGGCGCCCGCCTGGGTCAGCAGGTCGTGGTGGAGAACCGCGCCGGTGCTGGCGGCACGCTGGGCGCCAACTCGGTGGTACGGTCCGACCCCGACGGCTACACGCTGCTGCTGGCCGCGTCGCCCGAGGTGTCCATCGCGCCCATCACCATGAAGACCATGCCTTACGACCCCGTGCGCGACCTGGTGCCCATCACGGGTGTCGGCCAGGTGCCGTTCTTCCTGGTGGTCAACCCCGCGGTGCCTGCCAACACGCTGGAGGAGTTCATCGCCTACGCCAGGGCCAACGGCGAAAAGCTCAACTACTCCTCGTTCGGCAACAACACCTCCAACCATCTGGCTGGCGAGCTGTTCAAGTCCCTCACCGGCACCCGGGGCGTGCACGTGCCGTACAAGGGCAGCGGGCCGTCGATGGTCGACCTGATCGGCGGCCAGGTCCAGTACAGCTTCGACACGCCGCCCGCGGTGCTCGAACACGTGCGGGGCGGCAAGCTGCGCGCCCTGGCCGTGGCCTCGCGCCAGCGCCTGCCCAGCGCGCCGCAAGTGCCCACCTTTGCCGAAGCCGGCCTGCCCGCGTTTTCGGGCGGCACCTGGTTCGGCCTGCTGGCACCGGCCAGGACACCGCGTGCCGTGATCGACCGCGTCAACAGCGAGGTGGTAGCCCTGCTCACGGGCACCGACCTGGCCAAGGCCTTCAACGACCGTGGCATCGTGCCGTTCCCGCAGTCGCCCGAGGAGTTCGGCCGCTTCGTGCAGGCCGAGGGAGCCAAGTGGAAGGACCTGGCCGCCAAGGTCGGCATCGTGGCCGAATGACGCGTACCGGCGCAGCCTCGATGCGGACCCTGCTCACCCACGCCACGCTGATCGACTGCGTCGATCCGCAGCCCCAAGCCGACTGCGCCGTCCTGCTGCAGGACGGCAAGATCCACGACATCTTCCCGGCCGGCAGCGCGCCTGCCGTTGGCGACGCCGAGGTGGTCGACCTCAAAGGCGCGTACCTCTTGCCCGGCCTGTGGGACGTGCACATCCACCCCGACTACTTTCCCTCGCTGGCCGACATGCCGCTGGCCGAGCAGGTCACGCTGTTTGGCCACAAGCTGCAGCAGGCGCTACTGGAGTCAGGCATCGTGGGTCTGCGCTGCGCCGGTGCACACCACTACATGGACGTGGCCTGGAAGCGCGCTTTCGACTCCGGCCAGCACTTGGGACCGCACCTGTTCGCGGCCGGCCACTTCCTCACCACCACCGGCGGCCACTTCCTCACCTCGGGCCATGCGCTCGAAGTCGACGGCCCCTATGGCTGGGTGACGGCCATCCGCGAGCAGATCAAGAACGGTGTCGACCATATCAAGATGAACCTGTCGGGCGGGATCATGGGCCCGGCGTGGGATCTGCACCGCCATTCCTTCCTGCTGCCCGACGAGCTGAAGGCCGCATTCGAGATCTGCAAGCTGCGCGAGTTCAAGGTGATGGCGCATGCCACCAACCCCGATGCGGTCAAGGCCGCCATCATGGCCGGCGCGCACAGCATCGAACACGGCTACATCCTCGACGACGAGTGCATCGAGCTGTTCCTTAAGCACGACACCTGGTACGTGCCCACGCTGTCCATCAGCCACCTGACCCCCGGCCAGGCCACCAACGACTGGGAAAAGCGCTGGGTGAAGAACCGCAACCTCGCCGCCTCCCTGTGCTGCCGCGCCGACGCGGCCTCCGAGGTGCACCAGCATGGCTTCCTCAAGGCACTGAAAGCCGGTGTGAAGATGGCGCTGGGCTCGGACATCCGCCCTCTGAAAGACGCCGCGCTGCTCGAGCTCGGTCTGTGGGTGCGCGACGGCGCCACGCCCTGGCAGGCGCTGGTGGCGGCCACGCGCAATGGCGCGGCCATCTGCGGCATGGGCGACCAGCTGGGCACGGTCGAGAAGGGCAAGATCGCCGACCTCATCGTGGTGAGCTCCAACCCGCTCGAGGACATCAACAACGTGCGCCGTCTGCAGCTGGTGCTCAAGAACGGCCGCATCGTCTCCGACAAGCGAGCCAAGGGGTCGTGATGCAGGAGCCACTGCGCATCGCCGTGATCGGCGCCGGCATCGTCGGCACCAGCACTGCGCTGGCACTGCGCAAGCGCGGCGTCGATGTCACGCTGATTGACCGGGGCGAGCCCGGGTCGGGCTGCAGCGCCGGCAACTCGGGCGCGGTCAGCCCCGCGTCGGTCGCGCCGCTGGCCATGCCGGGCGTACTGGCCTCGGTGCCCGGCATGCTGTTCGACGACGAGAGCCCGCTGTACCTGCCCCTGCGCTACCTGCCGCATGCACTGCCCTGGCTGCTGCGCTTCGTCGCGTCGGCACGGCCCGCGGCAGTGCAGGCCGCCGCCGCGAAACTGCACGCCATCCACACCGGCGCGCTCCAGGCGCACGAGGCCATGACCCGCGAGCTGGGCGTGCCCGAGCTGTTCTTGCGCCAGGGCCATCTGCATCTGTACCCCGACGCTGCGGCACTGGCCAAGGACGCCGGCGGCTGGCGGCTGCGCGAGTCCTACGGCTTCAAGGCCGAACCGCTGGACCGTGGCGGCATCGAGGCGCTGGAGCCCGGCATCGCGGCGCGCTACCAGGTCGGCATGTTTTTGCCGGACCATGCCACCATCCTCAACCCGCTGCGCTACGTGCAGGCCATGGCCAGCGCCTACGCCAGTGCCGGAGGGCGCATCGTGTGCGCCGGCGTCACTGGCCTGCTGCCCGAAGGTGGCCGCTGGCGGCTGCAGGGCCCGACGGCGTCGCCGTTTGACCATGTGGTGGTGGCGGCCGGTGCGTGGTCCAAGACGCTGCTGTCGCCGCTGGGCGTGCACCTGGCGCTGGAGAGCCAGCGTGGCTACCACCTGCAATTTGAGGGCGCGCGCGACGTGGTGTCGCGCACCGTCATCCTGGCCGACCGCAAGGTGTTCGTCACCCCGATGGAAGAGGGCCTGCGCGTCGGCGGCACGGTCGAAATCGGCGGGCTGGTTGCCCCGCCCGACGAACGGCGCGCCGCCTTGCTGGGCCGCATCGCGCGCGACACCTTCAAGGGACTCGAGCACCTACCCACCCGCACCTGGATGGGCCATCGTCCGTGCATGCCCGACTCGGTGCCGGTGGTCGGCGCAGCACAGGGCCATCCGGGTCTGTGGCTGGCCTGCGGTCACGGCCACCTGGGCCTGACCGATTCACTTAACACCGCGCAGCAGATCGCCCAGGCGCTGCTCGGCGCGGCCCCGGTTTCCACGCAGTCCAGCGCCGCGCTGACTGCGGTCTGAGCGTTACTGCTGTCCCAGGAGTCTTTATGCTGCCCCTCTCCCGCCGCGCCGTCGTCATGGCTGCATCTCTCATGCTGGCCACTGGCGCTGCTGTCGCCCAGGCCTGGCCCGCCAAGCCGATCCGGATCGTCGTGCCCTTCCCGGCCGGTGGCTCCACCGACATCGTCGGTCGCCTGCTGGCCGACAAACTGTCGCAGTCGCTGGGGCAGCCCGTGGTGGTCGACAACCGCGCGGGCGCCGGTGGCACCAGCGGGTCGGACGTGGCGGCCAAGTCGGCGCCCGACGGCTACACCTTCCTTCTGGGCACCAGCAGCACGCACGCCATCGCGCCAGCCTTGTATCCCAAGCTGGCCTACGACCCGGTCAAGGACTTCGCGCCCGTGTCCTTACTGGGCACTGCCACCATCCTGATGGTGGTGCACCCTTCGGTGCCCGCCAAGTCGGTGGCCGAGTTCGTGGCGCTGGCCAAGGCCAAGCCGGGCTCGATGATGTTCGGCTCCACCGGTAACGGCAGCGTGTCGCATCTGACGGCCGAGTATTTCAAATCGGTGGCCGGCATCGACCTGCAGCACGTCCCCTACAAGGGCGACACGCCGATGACGCTGGACCTGGTGGCGGGCCGCGTGCAGATGGCTTTCGGCACTGCGGTGGCCTTCCTGCCGCAGGTGCAGGGGGGCAAGCTCAACGCACTGGCGGTCACCGATGCCAAGCCCTCGCCGGTGGCGCCGCAGCTGCCCACTGTGGCCGCTTCGGGCCTGCCCGGCTTCGAGGTGCTGCAGTGGTTCGGCCTGCTGGCGCCCAGCGGCACGCCTCGGGAGATCGTGGCGCGCGTCAATGCCGACGTTGGCAAGGCGCTGCAGCAGCCCGACGTGCAGGAAAAGCTCAAGGGCCTGGGCATGCAGATCGTCGGTGGCCCGCCCGAGCAGTTCGGCAGCTTCATGCGCGCCGAGGCCGTCAAGTGGGGAAAGATTGTCAAGGATTCGGGCGCGAAGGTCGATTGAAGGG
>JBEEIS010000178.1:0-3043 GCA_041169755.1 Pseudomonadota bacterium
CGGTCCAGGAACCAGCGGTCGTGGCTGATCACCAGCACGCTGCCCGCGTACTCGAGCAGCGCGTCTTCCAGGGCGCGCAGGGTTTCCACGTCCAGGTCGTTGGACGGCTCGTCCAGCAGCAGCACGTTGCCACCGGCGATCAGGGTCTTGGCCAGGTGCAGGCGGCCGCGCTCACCGCCGGAGAGCATGCCCACCTTCTTCTGCTGGTCGCCGCCGTTGAAATTGAAGCGGCCACAGTACGCGCGGCTGGCCATCTGGAACTTGCCGACGTTGATGATGTCCAGGCCACCCGAGACGTCTTCCCACACGGTCTTCTCGTTGGACAGGACGTCGCGGTTCTGGTCGACAAAGGCCATCTTGACGGTCTGACCGATCACCACCTCGCCGGAATCAGGCTGCTCCTTGCCTGCGATCAGCTTGAACAGCGTGGACTTGCCCGCGCCGTTGGGGCCAATGATGCCGACGATGGCGCCCGCAGGAACGTTGAAGGACAGGTTGTCGATCAGAACGCGGTCGCCAAAGGACTTGGAGACGTTCTTGAACTCGATGACCTGGGTGCCCAGACGCTCGGCCACCGGGATGAAGATTTCCTGGGTCTCGTTGCGCTTTTGGTATTCGAAGTCAGACAGTTCTTCAAAGCGCGCCAGACGGGCCTTGCTCTTGGCCTGGCGGCCCTTGGGGTTCTGGCGGGCCCACTCCAGTTCCTTCTTCATGGCCTTGGTGCGGGCGTCTTCGGTGCGCTGTTCTTGCTCTAGGCGCGCCTCTTTCTGCTCCAGCCAGGTGCTGTAGTTGCCCTTGTACGGAATGCCGTGACCGCGGTCCAGTTCGAGAATCCACTCGGCGGCGTTGTCCAGGAAGTAGCGGTCGTGGGTGATGGCCACGACGGTGCCGGGATAGCGCTGGAGGAACACCTCGAGCCAGTCGACCGATTCGGCGTCCAGGTGGTTGGTGGGTTCGTCCAGCAGCAGCATGTCGGGCTTGGACAGCAGCAACTTGCACAGGGCGACGCGGCGCTTCTCGCCGCCCGAGAGCAGGCCGATCTTGGCGTCCCAGGGCGGCAGGCGCAGGGCATCGGCGGCGATCTCGAGTTGGTGCTCGGAGTCGGTGCCGGAGGTGGCGATGATGGCTTCGAGCTTGGCCTGTTCGGCGGCCAGGGCGTCGAAGTCGGCGTTTTCTTCGGCGTAGGCGGCGTAGACCTCTTCGAGGCGGGCCTTGGCACCGTTCACTTCGCCCAGGGCTTCTTCGACTTCCTGGCGCACCGAGTTGTCGGGATTGACCTTGGGCTCCTGGGGCAGGTAGCCGATGTTCAGGCCCGGCATGGGCATGGCCTCGCCCTCGATCTCCTTGTCGATGCCGGCCATGATTTTCAGGAGCGTGGACTTGCCCGAGCCGTTCAGACCGAGCACGCCGATCTTGGCGCCGGGGAAGAAGGACAGCGAGATGTCCTTGAGGATCTGACGCTTCGGCGGAACGATCTTGCCGACGCGGTTCATGGTGAAGACGTATTGGGCCATGGGGGTCTGTATGCCTGTCTGGGATTCTGAAAACGGGTGCCGGGCCCTTGGAATTCGACGCAGGGGCCTGTGCGGCGCAACCTGTGATTATCGGTGGATGCGGCCGGGCCGGGGGCCCTGGAACCCGGGACCGGCCAAACGTGCGACAATCCCCCCTGCTCGCGCATCCAGTTGGCGCGGCACCAGCACTCCTGCTGGGGACCAGCGGCCCGCCCTGACACCTTTCCTGCGGCTGCCACCTCCCACCCCCGAACTGACCGGCCTTTGACTGGCTCGGTGCCCCGGCACCGTACAGGCCGATCCCAGGCGCCATGGACTTGGCGCGGACCTCTCATGACATTCGACGAACTCAATCTGGCACCCGCCATCCTTCAGGCCGTGCGCGAACAGGGCTACGACACCCCCACCCCCATCCAGGCTCAGGCCATTCCCGCCGTGCTCGAAGGGCACGACCTGCTCGCCGGCGCGCAGACCGGCACCGGCAAGACCGCCGCATTCACCCTGCCCCTGCTGCACAAGCTGTCCAAGGGCCACAGCAAGACCAATAAATTCGGCAAGGACGGCATCGCCGCCCTGGTGCTCACGCCCACGCGCGAGCTGGCCGCCCAAGTGGAGGAGTCGATCCGCACCTACGGCAAGCACCTGCCCCTGACGTCCACCGTCATCTTCGGCGGCGTGGGCATGAACCCCCAGATTGACCGCATCAAGCGCGGCGTCGACATCCTGGTGGCCACACCCGGCCGCCTGCTGGACCTGGCGCAGCAGGGCCACCTGGACCTGTCCACCGTCGAAATCCTGGTGCTCGATGAAGCCGACCGCATGCTGGACATGGGCTTCATCCACGACGTGAAGAAGGTGCTGGCGCTGGTGCCGAAAGAAAAGCAGAGCCTGCTGTTCTCGGCCACCTTCAGCGACGAGATCCGTGACCTGGCCAATGGCCTCTTGAAGAACCCGCAAAGCATCCAGGTGACGCCGCGCAACACCACGGTGCAGCGCATCACCCAGGTGGCGCACCTGGTGGGTCGCGGCAAGAAGAAGGCGCTGCTGGCCCACATCATCCAGAAGAACGCCTGGAGCCAGGTGCTGGTGTTCACCCGCACGAAGTTCGGCGCCAACAACGTGGCCGAATTTCTGGAGAAGAACGGCATCACCGCGATGGCGCTGCATGGCAACAAGAGCCAGGGTGCGCGCACGCAGGCGCTGGCAGGCTTCAAGAGTGGCGACATCCGGGCCCTGGTGGCCACCGACATCGCCGCGCGCGGCATCGACATCGACGAACTGCCGCACGTCGTGAACTACGAGATCCCCAACGTGCCCGAGGACTATGTGCACCGCATCGGCCGCACCGGCCGTGCCGGCAACAGCGGCGAGGCGGTGAGCCTGGTCTGTCTGGACGAAGAGGGGTTCCTGATGGAAATCGAGCGCTTCACCAAGCAGCAGATCCCGCGCGAGCCGGTCGAGGGCTTTGGCCCCGAGCCCGACGAGCGCGCCGAACCGATCGCCATGGGTCGCCAGACCATCTGGGGCGG
>JBEEIS010000179.1:0-4796 GCA_041169755.1 Pseudomonadota bacterium
CCCAGCGCGAGCACGACACGATGCGCATCTGCCTGGAGGAGGTGCGGCGCTGCCAGCAACTTTCGCCGCGACCCAATTTCGCGGTGCTGCTGGGGGACCGGTATGGCTGGGAGCCGGTGCCCGCGCGTATTCCTCAGGATCACTGGCGAGCGATGAAGGCGGCGGCCACCGCCACCGACTGGGCGGTGATCGATGCGAGTTACCGCCTCGATGAAAACGCGATTCCGCCGGTCCACTGCCTGCGTGAACGATCGAAGCACCTGCAGCAGGCCTTCGCGCACGAGGCGAAATTGCTGCAGGCTCTGCGGCGCGCCGCGAAAGGCTTTCGTGGAGGCGCCCGTGTGCCGTACTTCACATCGGCGACGCATCAGGAAATCGTGCTCGGGGCACTCTCCCAACGCGATGAACAGGGCCAAGCGCTGGATCCCGGGCGGCATGTGCACGTGTACGTGCGGCACTTGCAGGGGTTGCCGCACGATGCATCCGCCAAGGACTTCATTGATTGGGATACGAGTACCGATCAAGTCGTCCCCGGTGCACGTGAACGTCTGCGCGGCCTGGAGACCCAGCTGCGCCGGCAACTGGGCGATCACGTGCATGACATTCAGGTGCCTTGGCGCCGTCACGGCCGTGACGGGGCTGTGAGCCAGGCTTTCCTCCAACGCTTTTGCGACGCGTTCCTGCAGCACCAGAAGCAATTGATCGACGCGGAACTCGCCGCGATGGAGCGGGCGGACGACTCTGGACAGCGCGAGGCTGCGCATCAGGCCTTCGGTGCCGAGCGCGCCCGCGTGTTTGCGGGGCGCCAGGCTCTGCTGACGAAGCTTGACCGCTACATCTCGGACGCGTCTGCCAGGCGCAGTGGATCGTCTGCCCGAGGACATGGACCGGATGGCCTGTGCGTGTTGGTGGGCGGCGGCGGCAGTGGCAAGTCCGCCCTGCTGGCCCGCGCCGCACAACACGCGCTCCAGCACGCGCGACGCACGGGCGCCAAGGTGGTTCAGCGCTACATCGCGGGGGTGCCCGGGACCGAGTCGCTGGTGACCCTGCTCACGGATCTGACGGCCGATATCGCCCTCCTGTACGGCCAGCCCCAACCCCCCGTGGCCGACAACGTCAAAGCGTTGTCGCAGGCCTTCGAGGCTGCATTGGGCCATGCCAGCGCCCAGCACCCCTTGATCCTGTACCTGGACGCCCTGGACCAATTGGACCGCTCCGACGGCGCCTGGATGTTGGCGTGGCTGCCCGCCGTGCTGCCTGACTTTGTGCGACTGGTGGTGTCCGTGCGCCAGGGCACGAGTGTGGAGCAGGCGGCGCGCAGGCGCTACCCGCGCGACATCATCGACGTGCCGCCGATGAAGCCTTCGGAGGGGCGCGCGATGCTCGATGCCTGGCTTCAGGACAAGCGCGCCGCCTGGTTCAACGCGGGTATTGCGCCGGCTGTCGGTCGCCGCCTGACCGCGGCCCAGCGGGCGGTGCTTCTGGCGGCGTTCGACCGCAACGGCTCTGCGCTGTGGTTGAAGCTCGCTTATGAAGAAGCGGCCACCTGGGCCTCGTGGGACAAGCCGCGCAAGCTGCCCACGACCGTGCACGGCTTGATCGCAGACCTGGTGGACAAGCGCTTGATCCAGCAGGAGAACCATCCCCGGGTGTTTACCGAGCGCGCGCTGGCCTATCTCTGCGCAAGCCGTTTCGGCTTGTCCGACAGCGAACTGGCTCGGGCGCTTGGATCCGACCCGGCGGTGCGCGCCGAGTTTCGTGAGAACGAGAAGACGAACAAAAAATGGTCAGACGACCAGACGCTGCCGCCAATCCTGTGGTCACGCCTGTTCTTTGACCTGAAGGCGTATCTGGGGGTGGCCCAGCTCGATGGCGCGTTGCTGATGCGATGGTTCCACCGGGAGTTCGGGGAGGTCCTGCGGGCGCGTTACCTGAATTCGCAGGCGGATCGAGAGGCGATTCATGGTGCCCTGGCCGAGACGTTCGGCGCGCTCGATCGAGCCAGCAGGCCGAAAGCGGTCAACGACGAGACGCTGTATCGGGCCACCGATGTGAGCAGTACCCAGGTGAGTGCTGCGCTGCGACGCGTCATGGAGCAGCCGTGGCAGCTGGCCATGGCGCAACGACCGCAGGCGTTGCTTGCGCTTCTCGAGGATCTGGGCTTTTGCCTGGCCAAGTGTGCGGCCAACCGGTCCAGCGATCTGGTCGCCGACCTGGTGCGTGTGCGTGCCAGCCAGG
This sequence comes from Pseudomonadota bacterium, assembly GCA_041169755.1. GTDB lineage: Bacteria > Pseudomonadota > Gammaproteobacteria > Burkholderiales > Burkholderiaceae_C > Ramlibacter. Next base: position 2,239 of record JBEEIS010000179.1, read on the forward strand.
CCCACGCATCGCCCTGGTTGGAGCGGGTGGCGGCCTGGAACCATGTGCTCTCACGCGCCGATGCCACATGGCCGGCGCACCGGATCCTGGTGCAACTGGTGCTGGAGGCGCCGCAGTTGGAGCAGCACCGCGTGGCCTGGGCGGCCTTTCAGCGTGGCGACTTTCAGTGGCCGGTGTACCTCAAGGGGGTCGGCTCGCGCTATAGCGCGCCCTTGGCCTTCCCGGTCCGATTGCCGCTGGAAGGGTTTGTGTTTGAAGACCGGCTGGACTCCACCTTCAAGGGCCGGGTGATGTTCGACCCGGCGGCCAAGACACTGAAGATCGAGACATCGAGTCGCCAGTTGACCAATATTCACAAGGTGGCCCTGGTGGAGCGACGCTACCTCCTGGTGGCCAATGGGAGTGGCCAAGCCTGCCTCTCCGATCTCTATACCGGCGAGGTGCTGGAGATGGGGCCGCTCAAGGCTGTCGTGGCTCTGGCGCCGGTGCCGGCCCGGTCGATCCGATGGACGGCATTGGCCAAGGACCCGATCGGTGATGAACGTGCGGCCTACTCGGTGCGAGAGATGTCGATGATCCCCGGTTCGGCGCCGTTTCCGATGCAGGGTGGGAAAGGCGCGGTCATTCTGGGCAAGTCGCCCGTCTTGCATCTGACCGACCTGGCCGATGCCTCTGCAAAGCTCCTGGCCTGTGACGGCAATCTCTTTGTCGTCTATCCCGAGGATCTGCAGAAGCTGGAGGTCGGTGTCTACAACTACCTGGGCGAGCAGCTGTCCACTGCCGATTCACGGTCACTGGACTACGAGCGGTTCGGGTCGATCGTCTTTGTCGATGACGAGCACTTTCTCAGTCTCGGTTTCCAGGGCGTCAGTGGCGACGGTCGGGAGAATATCCAACTCGAGCTATTCAGGATCCAGGCGACGCAGGTGACCAAGGTCGGTGACATCTCCCTGGACAACACCATCGATTTGCCTGTCCCCCTTCTGGCCGGAACGAAGGATGGCGGGATCTTCCTGACCTGTGAAAACTACATGCGGTCCTTTGCGTTCTGGCCGCCGTTTGAATCGGAGAATTTCGCCGAGCAGGTGACCGCCTACTGGTATCGCAATGACCGGGTGAAAGGTCGATCGGGCAAGCCGCGCTTCCTGATTCGCTACAAGGCGCCCTATGCAAAGAACTTCCAGGAGGAGGAGCTGGCTTGGACGGCGGAGGGACCCTTCGGAAAGTGGCCCTCGATCCACCTGTCGCCAGGCCATCGCCTGCTGGATCCCGATGCGGGCGATTCGCAGGACTTCCTGGGGATTGGCGCTGGAGGCGCCGCCGGTCGCTGGTATTCCGACGTTCCCCTCCAATTTGCCATTCGATCGAGGCACGGGGCGGTTCTCGTGATCCGCAGCACCGGGCCGGTCATGGTGCGTCGCGCAACTCGGAGGGATCATGTCGCAACCCATTGAAGACGGATCGGCTATCGATGGCGACCGCTTTGAGAGCGAGTTCGGCCGTGCGCAGGCCTTGCTCCAGGAGGGCGAGACGGAGGCGGCCATCGAGGCGTTCGATGCCTGCATTGCCCTGGTGGAGGAGCTCCTGCGTGCCAACCCAGGAAACCAACGCCTTGAACGTTGGCTGGCGATCTCGTACGCGTCCCGTGCGGAGGTGCTGTTGGACACGGGCCAGGGGCTGGCCGCACTGGACTGTTACGAGCAGGCGGTATCGCTGTTTGACCAGATCAGCCTGCGCGCTGGCCATGCGATCGCAGCGGTGTCCGATGTGGTTCGTGCGCGTGGCAAGGTGCTCGATATCCTGATGGAACTGGACGATCCAGATCGCGCGCGCCCCTTGGCCCTGGAACTGGAGCGGCTTCTGGAAGGCATCCCTGCAGACGGTGATGCGGTCGATGCGCCGGTGCTGGAGGTGAGGGCGCAGAGTCACTCCGAGCTGGGTCGCTGCTTCGGCAAGTGGGGGCCTCAACGCAAGGCCTCCAGGCATCAGTCCCGAGCGGCCGCCCTGCTCGAGCAGGCTTTGTCTCTCAAGCCGGGCGATGATTTTCTGGAGCTCAATCTGGCCATCACCTGTTTTCTGTGTGGCCAGCAGCAGGGCCCTTCTACAGGCAGGCCCTGGTTGGAGAAGTCCTACGCCACGCTCAAGTCGATGCAGCGGCGGATGGAGCTTCCACCCCAGGGCGAGCAGGTGCTGGAAGCGGTTCGAGAGGCCTTGGGCTGGGAGCTCCTTCACGGGCGTGAAGGCCCGCCGAACCGGCAGGTGTGGCTCGGTTGATCCAGCAATGACAAAGGCCCCAGCGTTCGCACGCTGGGGCCTTTTGATTTGGCTCCCCGACCTGGGCTCGAACCAGGGACCTACGGATTAACAGTCCGGCGCTCTACCGACTGAGCTATCGGGGAATGAACCCCAGATTATAGCCTGATTCCTGAGGTGGCTTGCCGCCGCCCCAACCCATGTACCGCCAGCGCCCTTCGTCCGCTGCGCGCGGTCAAGAGGGACAGCGCAGTGGTCAGGCGATACGGCAGCCGGCGCCGGAGTCGGCCAGGGCCTTGGCGGCG
>JBEEIS010000180.1:0-20575 GCA_041169755.1 Pseudomonadota bacterium
GGTCAGGCCGTGGCGTGGATCGCACAGCAACACCACCCCCACCAGATTGTGTCGACTTACAAGATAGTTAGCCATCACTTGTTGCCACCGCAGCTTGTCCTGCTTGGGAACAGCGGCATAGCCATAGCCAGGCAGGTCTGCCAGCACGGCATCGGTCTGCCCTTGTCGACCCAGTGCAAAAAGGTTGATGTGTTGGGTGCGTCCAGGCGTTTTGGAGGCAAAGGCCAGACGTTTTTGCTGGGTCAGCATGTTGATGCAGGTGGATTTGCCCGCATTGGAGCGACCCACAAAAGCGATTTCCGGGTAGCCGTGCGGTGGCAGCCATTCCAGGGTCGGCGCCGTGGTCAGGAACTTGGCCGTATGCATCCAGCCCAGGGCCTGCGCCGGGGTGGCCGCAGACACGGGGCTGGCGGGCGTAGGGCCGGCGGCGGGAGGGGCGGGTGGGCCCTGGGGGTGGGTCATGGGGATATCCGGCGCCCGAGGGGGCGGGTGGGGCATTGTAGAATCGTCGGGTTTAGCGCCTTGCGCACAGATACCCCCGACACCATGAAGTTGCACACCTGCCTGCTGATCGCTGCCCTGCTTGTGGCGCCCGTGATGCCCTCCTGGGCGGCTAATCCGGCGGCCACTCCGGCGGCCTCAGCCAAGCCTGCCGCTCCGGCCAAGCCCGACCTGGCCCAGGGTGAAGCCCGCTACACCGCGGTCTGCGCCGCCTGCCATGGCGCCGACGGCAATTCCGGCTCGCCCACCAACCCCAAGCTGTCGCAGCAGCACCCGGAATACCTGGTCAAGCAGCTGCAGGAGTTCAAATCCGGCAAGCGCGCCAACGCCATCATGCAGGGCTTCGCCTCCGGCCTGTCCGACGCCGACATGAAGAACATCGCCGCCTGGCTGGCCACCCAGAAGGCCAAGCCCGGTTTCGCCAAGGACAAAGAACTCGTCGCCCTGGGCGAGCGCATCTGGCGTGGTGGCATCGCCGACCGCCAGGTCGCGGCCTGTGCCGGCTGCCACAGCCCGAACGGCGCTGGTATTCCCTCCCAGTACCCGCGCCTGTCTGGCCAGCACGCCGACTACACCGCGACCCAGCTCACGTCCTTCCGTGACGGCGTGCGCAAGAACAACGTGCAAATGACCCAGGTTGCCGCCAAGCTCAATGACCGCGAGATCCGCGCGGTCTCCGACTACGTGGCAGGCTTGCGCTGATTTCCCGCGGGAACTCATCCCGCCGGTGCCACCCTAACAGGCGGAACTCCTCAGGGGTTCCGCCTTTTTGCTGGGGGGTACGACCGCCAGCCTACGACGCCTGTTCCTCGCCGCGCACACGCCCATGACGACCGCCGCCCCGGCCCCTGACGCCTCCCGCCCGCTGCGCGCCGCAGTGGAGGTGCTGTCGTCCATGCGCTTCGCGATCAGCTTGCTCACGGTGATCTGCATCGCCTCGGTGATCGGCACCGTCCTCAAGCAGCATGAACCGGCGGTCAACTACGTCAACCAGTTCGGCCCTTTCTGGGCTCAGCTCTTCGCGGCCCTGAAGCTCAATGCCGTCTACAGCGCCTGGTGGTTCCTCCTGATCCTGGCCTTTCTGGTCACCAGCACCTCCCTGTGCATCGCCCGCAACACACCCAAGATCCTGGCCGACCTGCGCTCGCACAAGGAAAACATCCGCGAGCAAAGCCTGCAGGCCTTTGCCCACCGCGCTCAGGGCACCGTGGGTGATGCGCCCGAGAGCGCCGCTCAACGTATCGGCGGCGCGCTGGTGCGCGCCGGCTGGAAGGTCAAGCTGCAGCGGCGCGAAGGTGTCGCTGGCACGGGCTGGATGGTCGCGGCCCGTGCGGGCGCCGCCAACAAGCTGGGCTACATCGCGGCCCACAGCGCCATCGTGCTGGTGTGTCTGGGTGGCTTGCTCGATGGCGACCTGATCGTGCGCGCCCAGATGCTCTGGGGCGGCAAGACGCCCTACACCGGCGGCGGCATGATCGCCGACGTTCAGCCCGCGCACCGCTTGCCCGCCACCAATCCCACCTTCCGGGGCAACGTGATGGTGGGCGAGGGCATGCAGTCGGCCACTGCCATCCTGAACCAGAGCGACGGCATCCTGCTGCAGGAGTTGCCCTTCTCCATCGAGCTGAAGAAATTCATCGTCGAGTACTACTCGACCGGCATGCCCAAGCTTTTTGCCAGCGAGATCGTGATCCACGACCGCGAGAGCGGTCAGGCCATCCCCCAACGCGTCGAGGTCAATCACCCGGCCCGCCACCGCGGCATCGAGATCTACCAATCGAGCTTCGACGACGGTGGTTCTACCGTGCGCCTGCAGGCGGTGCCCTTGTCCGTAGGCGGCAAGCGCTTCGAGGTCGAGGGGGTCATTGGTGGCTCCACTGCCCTGGCGCGCGGTCAGGGTGCCGACGCCGACACCCTGACGCTGGAATACACCGGCCTGCGCGTGATCAACGTCGAGAACTTCGGCGACAAGGGCGTGGGCGCCGGCAGTGCCACCGACGTGCGCAAGGTCGACCTGGCCGACGCCATCGAATCGCGCCTGGGCGCCGGTCACAAGACCGCCAGCCGCAAGGAGCTGCGCAACGTCGGCCCCAGCATCACCTACAAGCTGCGTGACGCCGCCGGCCAGGCCCGCGAGTTCCACAACTACATGGAGCCGATGGACCTGGGCGAGGGCGTGCCCGTTTTCCTCATGGGACTGCGCGATACCCCCTCTGAGGAATTCCGCTATCTGCGGCTGCCCGCTGACGAGGCTGGCACCCTGGACAGTTTTCTGCGCTTGCGCGAAGCCCTGGCCGACCCGGCGGTGCGCGCCCAGGCCGTGCGACGCTACGCGGCTCGCGCCACCGACCCGGCCCGCCCCGACCTCGCGCAGCAACTGGCCGCCTCGGCTGGCCGCGCCCTGAACCTCTTCGCGGGCGAGGGCACGGCACCGGGCGCCAACGGCAAGCCGGTCTCCGGCCTGCAAGCCCTGTCCGACTTCATGGAAGCCAACATTCCCGAAGCCGATCGCGCCCGCGCCGGCGAGGTGGTGGTGCGCATCGTCAACGGCGCCCTGTTCGAGGTCGCCCAGATGGCCCGCGAACGCGCTCGCCAGAAGCCGATGGACACGACCGACGCCACCCGTGCCTTCATGAACCAGTCGGTGCTGGCCTTGAGTGACCTCGCGCTCTATCCGGCGCCCATGGCCTTCCAGCTCAAGGACTTCACCCAGGTGCAAGCCAGTGTGTTTCAGGTGGCGCGAGCCCCTGGCCGCAACATTGTCTACCTGGGTTGCGCGTTGCTGATCGTCGGCATTTTTGCGATGCTCTATGTGCGCGAGCGACGTCTCTGGATCTGGCTCGCGCCGCAGGCCCAGGGCGGCAGCCAGGCCACGCTGGCCCTGTCGTCTAATCGCAAAACCCTGGACACCGACCGCGAGTTCGCGCAGCTGCGAACCCAACTCCTGGATCCGACGCCACCATGAACACGGCCACCACCACCTTGACCCTCCACGAAGGCTTCTTCGCCCGTCGTAACTGGCGCGACTGGCTGTTCGCCGCCCTGGTCGTTGCCGGCGGCCTGTACGCGTTCAACCGTTACCACGCGGCGATGGATGTCTACGAAAAAGGCATCCTCCTGGGTACCCTTCCCTGCGCGATTTGGCTGGGTTGGTTCTGGCGCCCGGTGCAGGCCCTGGCTGCCGTCGTGACCGTCTTCGCTCTTCTGGCCATCACTGCCTACCAAGGCGACCTCGCGCGCGCCGACACGGTGTTCTGGCTCAAGTACTTCCTCTCCAGCCAGTCGGCCATCCTTTGGATGAGCATGCTCTTTTTCATGAGCACGGTCTTCTACTGGGTCGGCATGTTCGCGCGTGGCCAGGCCGACACGATGGAGCGTCTGGGTTCGGGCCTGGCGTGGGCGGCGGTGGGCATGGCCCTGATCGGCACCCTGGTGCGCTGGTATGAAAGCCACCAGATCGGCCCCGACATCGGCCACATCCCGGTCAGCAATCTCTACGAGGTCTTCGTCCTGTTTTGCTGGATGACCGCTTTGTTCTATCTGTACTTCGAGCAGCAGTACCGCACGCGTGCCATGGGTGCCTTCGTGATGCTGGTGGTCAGTGCAGCCGTCGGCTTCCTGCTCTGGTACACCGTGGTGCGCGAGGCCCACGAGATCCAGCCCCTGGTCCCTGCTCTCAAGAGCTGGTGGATGAAGCTGCACGTGCCGGCCAACTTCGTGGGCTACGGCACCTTTGCCCTGGCGGCCATGGTGGCCTTTGCCTACCTGATCAAGTCGCATGCCGCCGAGACCCGCTGGTGGAAGCTCGCGCCGCTGTGGGCGCTGGGCGTGGTGCTGTGCTTTGAACCGCTGGTCTTTCGCAAGGCGCCCGAAGGCGGCCTGAGCAACTACTGGGCGGTGTACTTCGGCGTCTCGGCCCTGGCGGCCGCAGGCATCATCGCCCTGCGCCGTCGCATTGCCGAGCGCTTGCCCGCCTTCGAGGTGCTCGACGACGTGATGTACAAGGCCATTGCCGTCGGCTTCGCCTTCTTCACCATTGCGACCGTGCTGGGTGCGCTGTGGGCCGCCGAGGCCTGGGGCGGCTACTGGAGCTGGGACCCCAAGGAGACCTGGGCTCTTATCGTGTGGCTCAACTACGCCGCCTGGTTGCACATGCGCCTCATGAAGGGCCTGCGCGGCGCGGTCTCGGCCTGGTGGGCGCTGGTCGGCCTGGCGGTCACCACCTTCGCCTTCCTGGGCGTCAACATGTTCCTTTCGGGGTTGCACAGCTACGGCAACCTGTGAACGAACCCTGGGGTCTCTCCCAGGATCGGCCCCGCGGCGCACGCCTTCCGTGATAAACCTGCACTTTGTCACACGCAGGTCTCACCCCGAGGAACGTCATGCTGATCAGAACAAACCACGACGGATTCAAGCACCCCGTCGCCAGCGAGATCACGCCGCAGTCGGTCTACCACCAGCGGCGTGACCTGATCCGTTGGATGGCCAGCGGCGCTGCAGGCATGGCGCTGGCCGGCTGGGCGCAGCGCGACGCTCGCGCGCAGATGGTGCAGCGCCCTGGCAAGCTCGCGGCTTTGCCGGCTGTGCGCTCTGCGGTGACAGGTGCGACCACGATGGAGAAGGTCACCGACTACAAGGACGCCAGCACCTACAACAACTTCTACGAATTCGGTACCGACAAGGCGGACCCGGCGCGCCTGTCCGGCAAGTTCCAGCCCACGCCCTGGACCGTCGAGGTCGACGGGCTGGTGCGAAAACCCGCGAAGTACGCCCTCGAGGACCTCCTGAAGCTCAGTGCACAGGAAGAACGCATCTACCGCCTGCGCTGTGTCGAGGGCTGGTCCATGGTCATTCCCTGGATCGGCTATTCGCTCAGCAAGCTTATCGAGCGGGTCCAGCCCCTTGGCAGCGCCAAGTACCTCGAATTCCACACCGCCGTCGACCCCAAGACCATGCCTGGTGTGAGTTCCAGTGTGCTCGATTGGCCCTATGTCGAAGGCCTGCGCATGGATGAGGCCATGCACCCGCTCACACTGCTCACCTTCGGCATGTACGGCGAGGTGCTTCCCAATCAGAATGGCGCCCCCCTGCGCCTGATCACCCCCTGGAAGTACGGCTTCAAGAGCGGCAAGTCCATCGTGCACATCCGCTTCACCGAGCGCGAGCCGCGCACCTCCTGGAACCGGTCCGCGCCCAACGAATACGGCTTCTACGCCAACGTCAATCCCAACGTCGACCACCCGCGCTGGAGCCAGGCCAGCGAGCGGCGCATCGGCGAGGACGGCTTGCTCGCCAAGCGCCGCAAGACACTCATGTTCAATGGCTACGAGTCCCAGGTCGGGCAGTTGTACGCCGGCATGGATCTCAAGAAGTTCTACTGAGGCTGGCCATGGCCGCCCCTGCCTTCCCGCTGGTGCGCGCGACGCTGAATGCGTGGCTGCTGCACCCGTTGGCCAAGCCCATGCTGTTCGCGCTGGCCCTGCTGCCCTTCGCCTTCCTGGCCTGGGGTGCCTGGACTGACCAGCTCGGCGCCAACCCCGCCGAGGCCCTGATCCGCGACACCGGCGACTGGACTCTGCGCTTGCTGTGTATCACGCTGGCCATCACCCCGGTGCGGGTTGCGCTGGGGCTGACGCCGCTGCTGCGTCTGCGGCGCATGGTGGGCCTGTTCACGTACTTCTACGGCGTCCTGCACCTGCTCACCTATGCCTGGTTCGACATGGGCTTTGAAGCGGCCGAGATCGTGCGTGACATCGTCAAGCGCCCCTTCATCCTGGTGGGCTTTCTGTCCTTCGTGCTGCTCACGCCACTGGCGGCCACCTCGTTCAACCGCGCGGTACGGGCTCTGGGCGTGCGCCGCTGGCAAGTCCTGCATAAGACCGTCTACCTGATCGCGGGTTCCGGGCTGTTGCACTTCTTCTGGATGCGGGCCGGCAAGAACGACTTCAACGAGGTCGCTGCCTACGCCGTCATCCTGGCGGTGCTACTCGGGTGGCGCTTTGTGCGCTGGTGGCGCGAGCCCCGCCACCCTTCAGCGCCGATGCGCCCCAACCTCAGCCCCTGAGACGGGGTAGGTCTTGAGTCGCCTCAGCCGACGAGGCGCTCGTGGCGCAGCTGGTCTGCCGCTGTCTCGCGTTCGCGGATCAGGTGAGCCTGCTCGCCATCGACCAGCACTTCGGCGGCACGTCCGCGGGTGTTGTAGTTGCTGGCCATGCTCATGCAGTACGCCCCAGCAGACAGCACCGCCAGCAGGTCGCCGGGCTGCACCGCGAGGTCGCGTTCACGGCCCAGCCAGTCGCCGCTTTCGCAGACCGGTCCCACCACGTCGTAGCGGGTCGTCGCCTGTGGTCGCTGCTGCAGGGGCTCGATGCCATGAAAGGCCTGGTACATGGCCGGTCGCGGCAGGTCGTTCATCGCGGCATCGACGATGCAGAAGTTCTTTTGTTCGCCGGGCTTGAGGTAGAGCACCTCGGTCAGACACACCCCGGCGTTGCCCACCAGCGAGCGGCCGGGTTCGACCATCAGATGTCGGTCGCCGAAGCCGCGCGCGTCCAGGCGGGCCAGTAGCTGGCCCCACAGCGCGTCGGCCGCGGGCGGCTGGTCGCCGTTGTAGTTGATGCCCAGGCCGCCGCCGAAGTCCAGGTGCTGCAGGCGGATGCCTTGGGCCTCGATGGCTTCGACCAGCTCCAGCACCCGGTCCATTGCGTCCAGGTAGGGCGCGCCGTCGGTGATCTGTGAGCCGATGTGGCAGTCGATGCCCACCACCTGCAGCCCGGGGAGACGGGCAGCGCGCTGGTAGGTCTGCAAGGTGCGCTCGTGTGCCACGCCGAACTTGTTGCCTTTCAGGCCGGTCGAGATGTAGGGATGCGTCTTGGCATCCACATTGGGATTGACGCGGATGCTCACGGGCGCGGTACGTCCGCAGGCTTGGGCCACCTCGCTCAGGACCTCGAGCTCGGCCTCGCTCTCGACATTGAAGCAGCCGATGCCCGCTTGCAGCGCGCGCCGCATCTCGGCGCGTGTCTTGCCTACGCCGGAAAAGATGACCTTCGAGGCCTGTCCGCCCGCGGCCAGCACGCGTTCGAGCTCGCCGCCCGAGACGATGTCGAAGCCGCAGCCCGCCCGCGCGAACAGCTGCAGCAGCGCCAGCGACGAATTGGCCTTCATCGCGTAGTGGATGGTGGCGTGGCGGCCTGCGAAGCCACGCTGGTAGGCGCCCAGCGCCGAGAGCATCGCGGCCTTGGAGTACACGAACAGCGGCGTACCGTGGGTGCGGGCCAGGTCGTCCAGGCGCACGCCCTCGAGCCAGAGCTCGGCGCCGCGGCGCGCCAGCTGTGGATGTCCGGGCAAGGCGCTGGATGCGGAGGTCGTCGGGTTCATGGGCGTGCTGCCGGGGTGGAGGCGGGCGCAGGCGTGGCGGCAGAAGCGCGGGCGACCGGCAACGCGGGTGCACGCGCGGCGGGCGTGGCGCCCGGGGGCAGGTACAGGTCACCCTTCTGCCCGCAGGCCGAAAGCGCGAATGCGCCGACCACGGCCAGGGCGCTGACTAGAATCGATCGGAACAAGGCAGACATCGAAGAATTGTAATGACCGATCTTGAATACCTCGACCGTGCCGAGGCCGTGCTGCGCCGGGTCGAGGCCTGCTGCGACCGCCTCAACGACGACACCGATGCCGACATCGACGCCCAGCGCGTGGGCGGCATGGTGACGTTGGTGTTCCAGAATCGCAGCCAGATCGTGATCAACCTGCAAAAGCCCCTGCAAGAGATCTGGCTGGCAGCCCGCTCCGGCGGCTTTCACTACAGGCTCGACGGTGCTCGCTGGATGGACACCAAGGGCCATGGCGAGTTCTTCGATCACCTCACGCGCTGCGCCAGCGAGCAGGCCGGGCAGGCGCTGGTGTTCAGCGCGGCCTAGTTCCTGAACAGGTCCAGGATGCTGCGTCGTTCGTCGGCGGGCGGCAGCGGCCGCACCGTCGGCTTGTCCCCTGCGCCGGACGCGCCCGTGCCTCCCACACCGACGCTGCTCACCCCCGCGCCACGCGCGAACTCGTTGTAGTACCACTCGCCACCCACATTGACCACGCCCTCGGGCGCCGCCGGTTCGAACACCGACACGCCGCGTAGCGCGGCCTCCATGAACGCGATCCACACGGGCAGGCTCAGGCCGCCGCCGGTTTCCCGGTCACCCAGCGATTTGGGCGAGTCGTATCCCATCCAAACCACCGCCGTCACCGTCGGGTGAAAGCCCGCGAACCAGGTGTCGATCGCGTCGTTGGTGGTGCCGGTCTTGCCATACAGGTCAGGCCGTTTGAGTTCCGCCTGCGCGCGCGCTGCGGTGCCCGAGCGGGTGATTTCCTGCAGCAGCCGATTCATCACGAAGGCGTTGCGCGGCTCGATCGCGCGCACCGCATCAGCCGCCTTGGGCGGGGTGGTCTCCACCAGCGGCTTACCCCGCTGGTCGGTGATGCGGCTGATCACCCAGGGATTGACGCGGTAGCCGCCATTGGCAAAGACGGAGTAGCCGGTGGCCATTTGCATGGGCGTCACCGAGCCTGCGCCCAGCGCCATGGTCAGGTAGGGCGGGTGCTTCTCGGCCTCGAAGCCAAAGCGCGTCACCCATTCCTGCGCGTTCTGGGCGCCCACGGCCTGCAGGATACGGATGGACACCATGTTCTTGGACTTGGCCAGCGCGGTGTGCAGTGGCATCGGTCCCTCGAACTTGCCGTCGTAGTTCTTGGGCTCCCAGGGCGAGCCACCGGTGACGCTGGCGTCAAAGAAGAGCGGCGCGTCGTTGACCTGGGTGGACGGCGTGAAGCCCTTCTCCAGCGCCGCTGAATAGATGAACGGTTTGAATGACGAACCTGGCTGGCGCCAGGCCTGCGTCACGTGGTTGAACTTGTTCTTGTTGAAGTCAAAGCCGCCGACCAGCGCCAGGATGCTGCCGTCACGCGGATCCAGGGCCACGAAGGCCCCCTCGACTTCCGGCAGCTGGGTGATTTCCCAGCCCTTGGTCTGCTTGACCACGCGGATCACCGCGCCACGGCGGATCTTGATCTTGGGTGCCGCGTTGTCCGACAGGCCCGACTGGGCAGGCTTGAGGCCTTCGCCGGTGATTTCGAGCTGCTCGCCGTTCTGGCGCACCGCGAGGATGCGCCGGGGGTTGGCTTCGAGTACCACCGCCGACATCACGTCGCCGTTGTCGGGGCGGTCGGTCAGGGCATCGTCCACCGCCTCGTCGAGTTCCTTCGCGCCGATGTTCAGGGGCAGGTCGATGAATTGCTCGGGGCCGCGGTAGATCTGGCGGCGCTCGTAGTCCATGATCCCCTTGCGCAGCGCCTTGTACGCCGCTTCCTGCTGGTCGGCCTTGATCGTGGTGTGAACGTTCAGGCCCCGGGTGTAGGTCTCGTCGCCGTACTGGGCATAGACCAGCTGGCGCACGGTTTCGGCCACGTACTCGGCGTGCGTGCGCAGCGGGTCGGCGGCGGTGCGGATCTTGAGCTCCTCGCGCTTGGCCTGTGCTGCCTGCGCCGGGGTGATGAAGTTGTTCTCCTCCATCCGCTCAATGATGTAAAGCTGTCGCGACCGCGCCCGCTTGGGGTTGCTGATCGGGTTGTAGGCCGAAGGCGCCTTGGGCAGGCCAGCCAGCATCGCGGCTTCGGCGATGCTCAGGTCCTTCATGGGCTTGCCGAAATAGGTTTCGGAGGCTGCGGCGAAACCGTAGGCCCGGTTACCCAGGAAGATCTGGTTCATGTAGATCTCGAGGATCTGGTCCTTCGTGAGCATGTGCTCGAGCTTGAAGGTCAGCAGTACCTCGTAGAGCTTGCGGGTGAAGGTCTTTTCGGTCGTGAGGTAGACGTTGCGCGCCACCTGCATCGTGATGGTGGAGGCGCCCTGGCTCTTGGCGCGTCCCAGGTTGGCGATCGCGGCGCGCATCAGGCCCCGGTAGTCCACCCCGCTGTGCTCGTAGAAGCGCGCGTCCTCGATGGCCATGACCGCGTCTTTCATGACCTTGGGGATTTCGGCGATGGGCGTGAGGTTGCGCCGCTCCTCGCCGAACTCGCCGATCAGGACGCCCTCGGCCGAGAACACCCGCAGCGGCAGCTTGGGCCGGTAGGAGGCCAGGTCGGAGATGTCGGGCAGGTTGGGGTAAGCCACCGACAGGGCCACCGCCACGACGATCATCACGCTCACCGCTGCGGCCGCCGAGACGCCGAAGGCCCACAGCAGGCCGCGGACCACCATCCGGGCGAGGCCCCCGGGCTGGGGCCGCGAGTTGGCGGGAGATTTTTCGGGCGCGTCGGGTGTGTCGGAGGGCATAGAGGCGGGCAGGAAAGGTCAGCCCGGATTATCCCGGCCTGTGGCGCACAGCGAACCCTCGCGGTCCCGCGTCATTGGCTGACGACCTGTTCGCCAAGTGCAACACTTGGCGATATTCTGATTAGTTCTTAAGAATTCATTTCAGGCGGCCAGGTAGCAGGCGGCCTGTACGGCGCGGAGTAGTGGATTGACCTTGACTGGCTTTTTGTGGAACCGCTCGCCCGCTCCTTTGCTGGGCATCGACATCAGTTCCTCCAGCGTCAAGCTGGTCGAGCTCGGTCGCCAGCGTGACGGGTCCCTGGTGCTGGAGCGTTGCGCCCTCGAGCCGCTACCTCCCGGTTGCATCACCGACGGCAATGTCGAGCAGTTCGAAGCTGTCGTCGACGCCATGCGCCGTGTGGTGCGCCACAGCGGCACTCGCACGCGCCAGGCGGCGCTGGCGTTACCGACCTCTGCTGTCATCACCAAGAAAATCACCGTGCCCGGTGGTCTGTCCGAGCCCGAACTCGAAGCTCAGGTCGAAGCCGAGGCCAGCCAGTACATCCCCTTCCCCCTGGACGAGGTCAGCCTTGACTTCTCCGTGATGGGGCCGGCCGAGGGCCAGGCGGATGACGTCGATGTGCTGCTGGCCGCGTCCCGCAAGGAGCGGGTGCAGGACCGCCAGGGCCTGGCCGAAGCGGCAGGCCTCAAACCCGTCATCGTGGATATCGAGTCCTTCGCGTCCCGCCTGGCGGCCACCCGCCTGGTCGATCTCCTTCCGACCGAGAGCGCCGCCACAGACACCCCCCTGGTCGCCCTCTTCGAGATGGGCGCCCACTCGACCGGCATGCAGGTGCTGCGGGGTGACGAGGTCCTCTATGACCGCGACCAGGCCTTCGGCGGTGCCCAGCTCACACAGCAGATCGCCCGGGCGTATGGCTTGTCACCGGCAGAGGCCGAGCAACGCAAGCGGCGTGGTGACCTGCCGCCAGGCTATGCCGCCAACCTGCTGCGTCCTTTCGTCACCGACATGGCCCAGGACATCGCTCGCGCCCTCCAATTCTTCTTCACCAGCACACCACATCACCGCGTCGATGGTGTGCTTTTGGCCGGGGGCTGCGCCGGGTTGCCTGGCTTGGCCGAAGCGGTGGCCCGGCTCACGTCCTTTGTTTGTCGCCCCGCCGACCCCTTCGCCGGCATGCGGATGGGGCCGGCGGTCAGCCCCGGCAGCCTGCAAGGGCAGGCGCCGTCCCATCTCACCAGCTGCGGCCTCGCCCTGCGAAGGTTTCTGTCGTGATCCTCATCAACCTCCTGCCCCACCGGGAAGCGGCCCGCAAGCGCAAGCGAGAGCGCTTCATGCTCTCGCTGGTGCTTTCCTTGCTGGTCGGCGGCCTGATGGCGGGCGTCATCCATGGGGTGCAGGCCGACCGCATCGCTACCCAACGCGACCGTAACGATCTCTTGCGCACCGAGATCCAGCGGCTGGACACGCAGATCAAAGACATCGCCGACCTGCGCCAGCAGATTGCCGAACTGCGCGCGCGCCAGAGGGCTGTCGAAGACCTGCAGACCGACCGCAACCTGCCGGTGCACTTGCTGCAGGAACTGGTCCAGCACTTGCCCGAGGGTGTCTACCTCACGAGCCTGCGGCAGGACGGCTACACGCTCACCCTGCAGGGTGTGGCGCAGTCCAACCAGCGGGTGTCCGAGCTGCTGCGCCAACTTGGACACCACAGCACCTGGCTGACCCGGCCCGAGCTGGTCGAGATCGTGGCTGCCCAGGT
Organism: Pseudomonadota bacterium; assembly: GCA_041169755.1. Classification (GTDB taxonomy): domain Bacteria; phylum Pseudomonadota; class Gammaproteobacteria; order Burkholderiales; family Burkholderiaceae_C; genus Ramlibacter. Next base: position 12,586 of record JBEEIS010000180.1, read on the forward strand.
GAACCTCGGGCCCCGCGAACAGCGGCGGGTCGCCAACTTCCACCTGCGGGTGCGTCTGCTGCGCTCGGGCGAGAGCGCCGCCCCGGCCTCAGCCCCCGCCAAGACATGACGCCCGTGAGTGAGCTGCCCCCGACCCTGCTGTCGCGATCGCGCTGGCAGGACATCGCCCGCCAGTTTCGCGGGCTGGACCTGCGCGATCCCTCGGCCTGGCCCAGGTTTCCCCAGCTGGCTTTGTTCGCCGCCCTGGTCGTGGCGCAGGTCGCCCTTCTGTGGGTTTTGCTCATCAGCGACGCCCTGGATGAACTGAACAGCGAGCGCCAGCAAGAGGACCGCCTCAAAGCCTACTTCCAACGCAAGCTGCCGCAGGCCCTGAACCTCGATGCGCTCAGGCGCCAGCGTGGACAGGTCCATGACCAGGTGGCCCTCTTGGAAAAGCAGCTTCCCGGCCGTGCCGAGATGGATGGCCTGCTGTCTGACATCAACCAGGCAGGTCTGGGACGGGGCCTGCACTTCGACCTGTTCCGGCCGGGCCAGCTGGCCTTGCGGACCTACTACGCCGAGTTGCCCATCGCGCTCAAGGTCACCGGTTCCTACCATGCGATCGGCGCCTTCGCGGCCGACGTGGCTGGCCTCTCGCGCATCGTCACCCTGAGCAACCTCACGATCGCGCCCGCGCGCGACGGTGCGCTGGTGATGGAAGCGACGGTCAAGACCTTCCGCTACCTCGAGCCCGGTGAGGCCGGCGCTGCGGCCAAGCCCGGTGCTGCATCCGCGGCAGGAGCGACACCCCGATGAGCCGGCTCGCAGGTGTACCCCGCAAGGGGCGCGGCACGTTGGGAGCCGCGGGGCTGGTTGCCGGCTTCCTGGTGGGCGGTTGTGGCGCGCCCGACCCCGAGTCCATCCGGGACTGGATCGCCCGGCAGCGTGCGCAAGCGCGGACGGAGCTTCCCGCTGCGGGCGAGGCCCAGGCCTTCCGGCCCCAGCCTTATCAAGAGGGGACGACCCTGGATCCCTTCAACAGCCAAAAACTCACGCAGGCCCTGCGACGCGATGCCGCCCAGGACGCCACCTCCGCGCTTGTGCGACCCGAGCAGGCCCGCCCTCGGCAGCCCCTGGAGGCCTACCCGCTGGACACCATGACCCTGGTGGGTAGCCTGGTCCGCCAGGGTCAGCCGGTGGCCCTGGTACGCATCGATCAGCGCGTCCACACCGTGCGCGTCGGCGCCTACCTGGGCCAGAACTACGGCAAGGTGATCCGCATTACCGAGAACCAGCTGCTCCTGCGGGAGATCGTGCAGGATGCTTCGGGGCTCTGGACGGAACGCGCCGCCGCCTTGCACCTGCGCGAAGGAACCCCATGACCGTCACCCTCTCTTGCACTCCAAGCAGGTCCTGGCAGCGCATCTGCGCCGGGGTCCTGTCAGGCTGGATCCTCGGGATCTTGACTGCCCAAGCGCAAACACCCGCCCCGGCGCCAGGGCGGGCAGCGGCTTCGTCCGTTCTGGCCGTCGAGTCGGTGGGCGCGGCCGTCCACGAAGGGTCAGAGGTCGTCCGCATCGATTTCAACCGGGCGCTGGACGCGCTGCCGGCCTCGTTCGCCATCCAGTCGCCCGCGCGCATCGCGATCGACGTGCCGGGCGCGGCCAATGCGATGGGTCGCCAGAGCGTGGACATCCAGCAAGGCACCGTGCGCTCGGTTCAGGTGGTGCAGACCGACGAGCGCACCCGCTTCGTCATCAACCTCAAGGCCGCTGTGCCCTATGCGCTGCAGCTGCAGGGGCGCTCCCTCCTGGTGGCCCTGGACCGCTCGGTGGCAGCGTCGCCCTCGCCGCGCGTGCAGGCGCCGCTGTTCGCCGAAAGCCGTAACCGCGAGGCCCTGCCGATCAAGGACCTCGACTTCCGCCGGGGGGCCGACAGCAGCGGGCGGGTCATCATCGACCTGGCCAGCAGCCAGGTGGGTGTGGACATCCGCCCGCAGGGCCAGAACCTGGTGGTGGACCTGCTCAATTCCCGCTTGCCCGAAGGGCTGCGCCGGCGCCTGGATGTCGCCGATTTCGCCACACCGGTGCAGGCCATCACTGCGCAGCAGGTCGGTGAACGGGTGCGGCTGGTGATCGAGCCGCGCGGCGCCTGGGAGCACAGCGCCTATCAGAGCGACACCCAACTGGTCGTCGAGGTTCGGCCCCAGCGCCCAGGCAGCGGCAGCGGCCCGCAGGCGCCGGCCTACACCGGGGAGAAGCTCTCGCTCAACTTCCAGAACATCGAGGTCCGGGCCTTGCTGCAGGTGATTGCCGACTTCACCAACTTCAATGTCGTCACCTCCGAGTCCGTGGCGGGCTCGCTCACGCTGCGGCTGCGCGACGTACCCTGGGATCAGGCGCTGGACATCATCCTGCAGGCCAAGGGGCTGGGCATGCGCAAGTCCGGCAACGTGCTGTGGATCGCACCCAAGGAAGAGATCGCCACCAAGGAAAAACTCGAGCTGGAGGCACGTGCCGCCCTGCAAGGCCTGGAGCCCCTGCGGACCCAGGCTTTCCAGCTGAACTACACCAAAGCAGCCGAGATCGCGGCGCAGCTGACAGCGGGGCCTGTGGCCAACCGCATCCTGAGCAGTCGCGGCAGCGTCATTGCCGAGCCGCGCACCAACCAGTTGTTCGTGACCGATATCGGGGTCCGCCTCGAGGCGGTGCAGTCCCTCCTGTCCAAGCTGGACATCGCGGTACGCCAGGTCCTCATCGAGGCGCGCATCGTCGAGGCCTCTGACACCTTCGGCAAGTCGCTGGGCGTGCGCTTGGGCGGGCAGGACTTGCGCGGCGTGCGCGGAGCGGGCACGCCTGGGGTGTCCGTGGGCGGGGGCGGCCGCATCGCCCTGGGCGCCTCGTACAACGCGGTCACCGGCACTACAGGCGAGACCCCGCCGGTGGGTGGCGGTGCCGACACCCGCTTCGTCAATCTGCCCGCGATCGGGCTGGCAGGCTTCGCGCCGGCGTCCTTTGCTATCTCACTGTTCAGTTCATCGGCCAATCGCTTTTTGGACCTGGAGCTCACCGCGCTGGAAGCCGACGGCAAGGGAAAGTTGGTGTCCAGCCCCCGCATCGTGACCGCCGACCAGACCAAGGCCCTCATCGAGCAGGGCACTGAGTTCCCGTATCAACAGGCCACCTCCAGCGGCGCTACCGCCGTGGCTTTCCGGCGTGCCACCCTCAAGCTCGAAGTCACACCGCAGATCACGCCCGAGGGCAACATCATCCTGGACCTGGACATCAACAAGGACAGCCGTGGCGAGACCACCGCTGCGGGCATCGCGATCAACACCAAGCACATACGCACCCAGGTACTGGTCGAGAACGGCGGTACGGTCGTGATCGGTGGCATCTTCGAACTCACTGAAACCGAGAACGAGGCGCGGGTGCCCCTGCTGGGCGACCTGCCTGCGGTCGGCAACCTGTTCAAGAACCGCCAGCGCTCGAGCAACAAGCAGGAAATGCTGGTGTTCATCACGCCCAAGGTCATTACCGAGCGGCCGGGTGTTCGCTGAGCCACGGGTATCATCGATGCCCCGCCGCATGCCGCGGCGCCACCCCCGTTTCGGGCCCTGTTTCCTTGACCTCCATCGCATTGGTCGGCCTCCCCGGGTCCGGCAAGACAACCGTTGGCAAGCTGCTGGCGCGCCGGCTCGGGCTCGACTTCGTCGATTCCGACCAGGTGATCGAGGAGCGTGTGGGTTGCCCCATCCGGTCTTATTGGGAGCAGCAGGGCGAGCAGGCCTTCCGTGACCTCGAGGAGACCACGATCCAGGACCTCACTGCCCAGTCGCGCGGCATGGTGTTGGCCACGGGCGGCGGCTCGGTGCTGCGCGAGTCGAATCGTCAGCGCCTTCGGGCCGGCGCCCGGGTGGTGTACCTGCGCAGTTCTCCAGAACAGGTCTACAGCCGCGTGCGCCACAACCGCAACCGGCCTCTGCTGCAGGTCGACGACCCGATGGAGCGCTTGCGGTCGCTGCACGCGCAGCGCGACCCGCTGTACCGCGAGACGGCGCATATCGTGGTCGACACCGCCCGGCCCAGCCTGCAGGCCCTGGTCCAGATGATCGTCATGCAGCTGGAGCTGGCCGGCGCCCTGCCCAAGGCCTGAGCCGGCCCCGCCAGACCGCGTGGCGGGCGGGCGGGGTCGCCCGCCTTACACTTGCGTGATGCCGGCGAACGTACCTGTGGAGCAAGTCCGCATCGAACTGGGGGAACGCAGTTACCCCATCCTCATCGCAGAGTCCCTGATCGGCCAGATGGCCGGGATGGACCTGCCCAAGGCCCATGCCGCCTGGGTGGTCACCAACACCACCGTCGGCCCGCTCTACGCCCAGGCCTTGCAGGATGCTCTGCGTGGCCATTACGCCCAGGTGGGCGTGGTGGCCCTGCCCGATGGCGAGGCGCACAAAAACTGGTCTACGCTCAACCAGATCTTTGACGCGCTGCTGGAGCGCGGCAGCGACCGCAAGACGGTGCTCTATGCCCTGGGCGGCGGGGTGGTGGGCGACATCACCGGCTTTGCCGCAGCTTGCTACATGCGCGGCGTGCCCTTCGTGCAGGTGCCGACCACGCTGCTGGCGCAGGTGGATTCGTCGGTGGGTGGCAAGACGGCGATCAACCACCCGCTGGGCAAGAACATGATCGGCGCCTTCTACCAGCCGCAGCTGGTGGTGTGCGACCTGACCACCCTGCGCACCCTGCCAGCGCGCGAGTTGAGCGCGGGCCTGGCCGAGGTGATCAAGTATGGGCCGATTGCCGACCTGGGCTTCCTGGACTGGATCGAAGCGCAACTGCCGGCGTTGATGGCTCGCGACCCGCAGGCCCTGGCCCATGCGGTGAAGCGCAGCTGCGAGATCAAGGCCGAGGTCGTCGGCCAGGACGAACGCGAATCGGGCCTGCGCGCCATCCTGAATTTCGGCCACACCTTCGGCCATGCCATCGAGGCGGGCCTGGGCTACGGCCAGTGGCTGCACGGCGAGGCGGTGGGTTGCGGCATGGTGATGGCGCTACACCTGTCCCACGCGCTGGGCGGGGTGGACGCCGCCTTTGTTGACCGGTGCACCCGCCTCATCGCGGCGGCTGGCCTGCCGATCCGGGGGCCGCGCCTGGGCACTGACCGCTACCTGGAACTGATGCGCCTGGACAAGAAAGCCGAGGCTGGTGAGATCCGCTTCGTGGTGATCGACGGCCCGGGCCGGGCGGCGATGCGCCCCGCGCCCGATGCCCTGGTCGCCCAGGTCATCGAGCGCTGCTGCGACTGAACGCAGCCCCCGAATGACTCTCGCGTCCTACGCCAGCGACCCGCAGCGCAGCCGCGGCCGGCGCCATGCCGACACGCCCACGCCGCACCGCACCGAGTTCCAGCGCGACCGCGACCGCATCGTTCATTCCACCGCCTTCCGCCGGCTTGTCTACAAGACCCAGGTCTTCCTGAACCACGAGGGCGACCTCTTTCGCACGCGGCTGACTCACTCGATCGAGGTGGCGCAGCTGGGGCGCTCCATCGCGCGCCCGTTGGGCCTGTGCGAGGACCTGGTCGAGGCCATTGCCCTGGCGCATGACCTGGGCCACACGCCCTTCGGCCATGCGGGCCAGGATGCGCTGAACGAGTGCATGGCCGACCATGGCGGCTTCGAGCACAACCTGCAAAGTCTGCGGGTGGTGGACCAGCTGGAGGAGCGCTACCCGCAGTTCGACGGTCTGAACCTCAGCTTCGAAACCCGCGAAGGCATCCTCAAGCACTGCTCGCGCGCCAACGCGCAGGCCCTGGAGGACCGCGAGCCCGGCGGGGTGGGGCAGCGCTTCCTGGCGCGTACCCAGCCCAGCCTGGAGGCGCAACTGTGCAACCTGGCCGACGAGATCGCCTACAACGCCCACGACATCGACGACGGCGTGCGCTCGGGGCTGCTCACCCTGGAGCAGCTAGAGCAGGTGCCCTTGTTCGAAGGCTACCGCCGGGCTGCGCTGGCTGCTCATCCCACCCTGGGCGGGCGTCGGCTGCTGTACGAGGCGATCCGCCTGATGCTCAGTGCGCAGGTGCATGACGTGATCGACGCCACCGCTGCCGCCTTGCGCGCCGCGATGCCGACCGACGCCGACGCGGTGCGGCGCGCCCCTCCATTGGTGCAATTCAGCGCGGACATGCGCGAGCGTTCGAACACGCTCAAGCAGTTCCTGCTGCGCAATCTCTATCGCCACCCGCAGGTGATGTACATGACCGGGCAGGCCCGTCAGGTGGTGCGCGAGCTGTTCGACGCCTACGAGGCGCAGCCCGCTGAGATGCCATCGGCCTACGCGCAGCAGGCCGACCGGCCCCGAGCGATTGCCGATTACATCGCTGGCATGACCGACCGCTATGCGGGCCGTGAGCATGCGCGACTGACGGGCACTCGGCTGCTGGATGTCGGGGTGGCTTGACTGTGCGCATGGACCGCTCCCTGCTGGTGATCGCGGCCGGCGTGTGTGGCGCGATCCATGTGGGCAAGCTGCCGCCCGCCTTGCCGGCCCTGGGCGCAGCCCTGGATATCAGCCTGGTGCAGGCGGGCTTCCTTATCTCCCTCGTGCAAATGGCGGGCATGGGCCTGGGCCTGGCTGTGGGCCTGGCGGCCGATGGCCTGGGCCTGCGCCGGGTGATGGCCAGCGGGCTGGTCCTGGTCTCGGCCGCCAGCGCGGCGGGCGGCTTCGTGACGGACGTGCGTGTGCTGCTGGTCCTGCGCGGCATCGAGGGCCTGGGCTTTCTCATGACGGTGATGCCCGGACCCAGCCTGGTGCGTCGCCATGTGCCGCCGGCACAGCTCGACGCCCGCATGGGCGCCTGGGGTGCCTACATGCCGGTGGGCACTGCGCTGGCCCTGCTGGTCGGACCGCCGTGGATCGCGGGTCTGGGCTGGCCCTCGTGGTGGTGGTTGAACGCGGCCTTGTCCGCCGCCCTGGCCCTGGCCGTTTGGACGGGACTGCCGCCAGATCCGTCGCCCGTGACCCGCACGCCCGACGACTGGCGGGCACGTCTGGGCCAGACCTTGCGCGCGCGGGGTCCCTGGTTGCTTGCCTTGGCCTTCGCGGTGTATTCGGCCCAGTGGCTTTCGGTGGTGGGCTTCCTGCCCTCGATCTACGCTCAGGGCGGCATCAGTCCTGCGTGGTCGGGACTGGCCACCGCACTCGCGGCGGGTGTCAACACGGTGGGCAACGTGGCCGCCGGTCGGCTGCTGCAGCGGGGCGTCGCGCCGCAGCGTCTGCTGCAGCTGGGTTATGGCGCCATGGCCAGCGCCAGCGTGCTGATGTTCGTGCCGGTGTGGCCAGCGGGAGGGCTGGCGGTGGCAGGTCCTTTTGCCGCGGTGCTGGTGTTCTCGGCGCTGGGGGGCTTGATTCCGGCCACGCTGTTTGCGCAGGCGGTGCGTCTGTCGCCGGGGCCGGCCACGGTTTCCACCACTGTCGGCTGGATGCAGCAATGGTCGTCTTTCGGGCAGTTTGCGGGCCCGCCGCTGGTGGCCTGGGTTGCCACCCGCGTCGGCAACTGGAGTTTCAGCTGGATCGTGATGGTCTCGTGTGGCGCGGTGGGCCTGCTGCTCGCACGAAGCCTGGGGCGCCTGCACGCCGACCGCCTTGCGGCCGGCACGTAGAATTTCGCGCATGGACGCCACCGAAGCCCAGGTCGTGGACGACACCCGGCGCTGGCTGGAGCGCGCCGTCATCGGCCTGAACCTGTGCCCCTTTGCCAAGGCCGTGCACGTGAAGGGCCAAGTGCATTACGCAGTCTCTGCTGCGACGGATTGGAACGAGTTGCTCGCCGACCTCGCGCTTGAACTCGACGCGCTGCTGGCCTACGACGCCAGCGTGCGTGAGACGACCCTCCTCATCGCGCCCCAGGCATTGACCGATTTCTTCGAGTTCACCGGCTTCCTCGCCGAGGCCGATCGCCTGCTGCAGCAGCGCGGGCTGGCGGGCGTCGTCCAACTGGCGAGCTT
>JBEEIS010000181.1:0-8776 GCA_041169755.1 Pseudomonadota bacterium
TGCTACTTTGAGTTTCACCTGGCGCGCGAGGGCGGCTCCATGACCCGGGTGGCCGAAAAGACGGGCCTGGAACGCACCCACCTGTACCGAAAGCTCAAGCAGCTGGGGGTGGACCTGTCCCGGGGCAAGCGGTCGGCCGGCTGATTGATGCTAGAATCGTCGGCTCTGGCCCGGTAGCTCAGTTGGTAGAGCAGCGGATTGAAAATCCGCGTGTCGGTGGTTCGATTCCGCCCCAGGCCACCAAACAAAAACCGCTGTCTTCGCAAGAAGGCAGCGGTTTTTTCTTTGTCGTACACCGCAGCGCCCTCGTCGTCCACACGTCAACGCCGCTGCGGGAGCCCTCAATGCTTGTGCGTACTGTGGTCGTGCCCCCCCGACTTGGCGGCGGGCGGGCTGGCGGCGGTGGCTGAGGCGGGGACCACGGTCAGGCGGCCTCGCATGCCGGCTTCGTAGTGCCCCGGGATCAGACAGGCCATCTCGAAGCGGCCCGCCTGCGCGAAGCGCATCACCAGCTCGCCGGTCTTGCCTGGCTCGACTTGAATGGCCGCCGCGCCCGCCGCGTGATGGTCGTGGGCCTGCCCCTGCTTCATCTGCTGCGCGTGCTCGCGGATCTGCTCGGGGGTGCCCAGCACCAGCTCGTGCGGCACGCGACCCGCGTTGTGCACCATCAGACGGACCACCTGACCGGCCTGAACCTCGAGTGTGTCGGGGCCAAAGCGCATCGCGTCGTCCATCCGGACCTCGATGACACGCGCCACCTGCAACGCCACGACATCGTCGCTGGCGGAATATTCACCATGGGAATGACCGCCGTTGGCCCATTCGGGATGACGCTCCAGCCACTGCCAGGCGCCCCAGCTGCTCCCAGCGACCAGCACGCCCAACACCGCCGCATAGACCGAGCTGCTGCGGCGCCATGCCAAACCACCGCTCAAGGCCAGCGCCGGCACCGAGATGGCAAACCCCAGCGGCACCACCCAGGCGCTGCGCGCCGGCGAGTCGGGAAAGTGCTGCAAGCCACCCGTGAAGAAGCCCAGGCCGATGGACAGCAGCGTGCCCAGTGCCAGGGTACGGATCAGACCTTGGTCGCGCTCCTGCGGACTGTCACTGAGCCGATGCTCGAGCGCCGCCCCGAGGACGAAGAGCACGATGCCGACCGCCGCGGTCCAGAGCGAGCGCTCCCCGCTGAAAAAACCGTGGTTGACCGCCCCCGAGATGAAACTGATGCCGCTGTACTTGAGCAGCATCGCACCATGGTGATGTTGAAAGGCAAAAGACATAAGGACTCCGATGCGCCCAGGGGGCGCGAAGATCGTGACGAGACAGACCCGGTCCACCGGGCCAGGCGAGACAGATCAGAGTGCTTGGATGGGAGGGCGCAGGTCGAGGTCGCGGCTGGCGCTGGCCCAGCGGGGCTCCGACCGATCGGGCGTGGGGACCAGGCCGGCTGGCCATCGCCAGGCTTGGACGTCGACCAGCATCAGGCAGCAGACATGGCCGTCACCTTGCATCCCGTCGGCGGGCGCTGAAGACGCGGGCGTCGGGGCGGCGGATGACGGATCAACCGAAGCGGCCAGTTCATCGTCCTGGCCTTGCGCTGCGACGTGGAGCGTGTGGACGGTCTGTCCGTGACAAGGGGCATCCTGCCCCATCATCGATGGCAGGTGCAGGCCCCAGGCACGCCCCATCAGCAGGGACAGGACCAGGTACAGAATCCAGCGCTTACGCATGGGGTGATCATAGGCCAGGATTCCAGAGTAGCTCTGCAAAGTATGATGAAGGCACCTCCTGTGCCCTGGTTCTCTCATTGAACGCCCCCGTGAAAACCCAGATCGTGATCGTCGGCGGCGGCGCGGGCGGCCTGGTGCTGGCCCGCAAGCTCGGGGCGAAGCTGGGCAGCGAGCACTTCGACGTCATCCTGGTCGATCGCAATCCCACCCACATCTGGAAGCCGCTGCTGCACGAGGTGGCCACGGGCTCGCTGGACGCCAATCTCGATGAAGTGGGCTATCGCAACCACGGCCATCGATGGAACTACCGCTTCTTTCTGGGTTCGCTGGACGGGATCGATCGCCAACGGCAAGAGGTGTTGATCGCGCCCATCGCCGATGAGGACGGCAGCGAACTGATTTCTGCGCACCGCATCCGCTACGACTACCTGGTGTTGGCCTTTGGTGCCATCTCCAACGACTTCGGCGTCCCGGGCGTGCGCCAGCACGCCTTGTTTCTGGACAGCCGCGATCAGGCCGACCGGTTCCGAAAGAAGCTGCTCAATCACTGCCTGAGGGTGTCGCGTGCCGTGGCCCAGGACCCGAATTCCCCGGCCAGCGTGAAGGTGGCCATCGTGGGCGCCGGCGCCACGGGCGTGGAATTGGCGGCCGAACTCTTTAACGCAGCGGCCGGATTGCGCCACTATGGGCTGGAGGTGTTCGATGACCAGCGCCTGCGGGTGACGCTGCTGGAGTCCGGCCCGCGGATCCTGCCGGCCTTGACCGAGGGGCTGGCCGAGGCCGCGCACCAGGAGCTCGGCCAACTCGGCGTGGAGGTGCGTACCGCTGCACGCGTGGTCGGTGTGGAAGCGGGGCGCCTGCTCACCGCCGATGCGGGCCCGATCGAGGCCGACCTGATCGTGTGGGCAGCCGGCGTCAAGGGCCCGGACCTGGCCGACCACCTGTCTGACCTGGAGATCACCGCCCACCGTCAACTGGTGACCCGGCCCACGCTGCAGACCACCCGCGACGAGCGGATCTTCTGTATCGGCGACTGCGCTTATTTCAAGTCGCCAGGCGATACACGACCGGTTCCCCCTCGGGCGCAATCGGCCGCGCAGATGGCCGAGGTGGCTTATCGCAACATCCTGCGCCTGATCGGCGGACGGCCTCTGGTGGACTTCGTCTACCGGGACCACGGCTCACTGGTCTCGCTCAGTCGCTATTCCACCGTGGGAAGCCTCATGGGCAACCTGGTGGGCGGCCGCATGGCCATCGAGGGGCGCCTGGCCCGCCTGGTCTATATCGGTCTGTACCGCAAACACCTGTTGGCGGTGCACGGTCTGCTACGCGGCTTGGTGCTGATTGTGGTGGGGCACGTCAATCAAGTGGTCCGGCCCAAGCTCAAGCTGCATTGACCCTCGGGGCTCTCCCGTGAGAGCCATCCCGTGCGGGCGCATACGCCAGCGCCGCCGCCGCCAGATCCTCCAGCGCCGTGCCTACCGACTTGAATAGCGTGATCTCGTCTTCGCGCGAGCGGCCCTGGTGCTGGCCGCGGCACAGCGCTGCGAGGTCGGCGGCGATGGCGTCCTGATGAAACACGCCGCTGCCCATCGGCGAGAGCAGATCGCCGGCTTTCATCGCGGCTTCGTCCGTGTCCACAAACACGGTCGATCGGACCAGGCACGCATCGTCGCTTTCGCGCATGGTGGGTGTGAAGCCGCCGATCAGGTCCAGGTGCGTGCCGGGGCGTAGCCAGGCGCCGCGCACCAGGGGCTCGGTGGACAAGGTGGCGCAGCTGATGATGTCGGCGCTGGCCGTCGCTGCCTCAAGGTCCGTCGCGAGTGAGGCGCGCAGGCCGTCTGCCTGCAGGCGCTCGACGAGGCGCGTGGCCAGCGCTGCGTCGATGTCCCACACCTGCACCTGGTCGATCGGTCGCACCGCGCGATAGGCCTGCGACAGCAGGCTGGCCACGCGCCCGGCACCAACGACCAGCAGGCGATGCGCGTCGGGCCGGCTCAGGTAGCTGGCGGCCAGCGCCGAGGCCGCTGCCGTGCGCCGTGAGGTGATGACGTCGCCATCGAGCAGGGCGAGCGGCACACCCGTCTTCGCGTCGAACAGCACATAGACCGAGTGCAGGCCCGGCAGTCCTTGATCGCGGTTGTTCGGGTAGATGGAGACCGTCTTGACGCCCAGGTACCCGCCGTCCTGCCAGGCGGGCATCAGCAGCACCGTGCCCTGGCCGCTATCGGGCGTGCCGACGGCATGGGTGTGGCGCAGCGGCACATGGCAGCCCTGCGTGAACATGGCCTGGAGCGCCGCGATGAGCCGGTGAAAGGGCAGCCTGTCGGTGGTCTCCTGGGGGGTGAGGGCCTGCATGGTCATCTCCGTGGGAGCGCCAGTGTGACCGATGCCGCCGGGCCATCGTCCTCGCGCGCGGGCGCCATCGGATAACACTTACGGCCACTAGGTTTAACTCCCGCACTAAACCTTGTCGATTGGACCAAAGCGCGTTTAGATCCGCAGTTGGTGCGCACTCATGCGCGATAAGAGATGGAGACCGCATCTTGGATTCAGTCAACCCCGGAGCGCTGTCGCCGCCGCCGCCTCCTTCATCCCCCTCGTTTCGCCAGCGCAAGGGCTGGGGCCTGAGCGAAGTGCTGTTCTTCGTCGTCCTGGCCTGCGCGATGGCGGCGGTGGTGTACTGCGGTCGCTTCGCGTACCGCGAGGCCCTGTTGCTTGAAGAGGCCAAGGCCAACGGCCAGGCGATCTCGCGCTGGGCCGAGTCCATGGCCGAGGCCCACGCCAATGGCGCAGCGCTGACACCAACAGCCTGCGGCTTTGCCGCTGGGGCACAGGACGCCGAGCCTGCCACCTGGCAAGCCTGCCGCGACGCGCTGTTCGGCCCCGAGGGCCCCTTTGCGCAGATGCGCAATCCGTTCAATGCCGCCAACACCGTGCTGGGAACTCAATGCCAGCGTCAAAGTGCGGCCACGCGTGGCCATGTGTTGGTGCACAAGGGTACGCCCCCCCCGCAGGGTGTGGCGGGCAGCATGTACTGGAGCCCCATAGACGGCAAGGAAACGCTGGTCAAAGGCCTGGCCCTGCGCGTGCAAGTGTGCGATGCCGGCGGCTATGCCATCAAGGTCGCGGAGGTGACGCTATGAGCGCCGTGCTGCCGCCGGATGCCGCAGACGAAGACCGCTCGCCGGTGCCGCCGGGCCTGCCCCTGCGCCGCTGGCTCTATGCCTGGCTGCTGGACCCGCGCATCCAGGGCAACTACCACCTGACGCTGGACCGCTTCATCGCGGGCCTGATCATCGCCAACCTGTTCGCGCTCTTGTTCGAGCATGTGCCGGCGATCTATGAGCCCTACGCCCGCGCGTTCCACTGGTTCGATGTGGTGTCGGTGGTGATCTTCACCGCCGAATACCTGATGCGCTTGTACCTGGCGCCGGAGGACGAGGAATTCGCCCAGGCCCGATGGAAGCGGCTGGCCTATATGCGCAGCCCGTTTGCCATCATCGATCTGTTGGCGATCCTGCCGTTTTACCTCTCGATGTTCTTCGCGCTGGACCTGCGCATGCTGCGGGCGCTGCGGCTGCTGCGGATGTTCAAGCTGCTGCGGGTGCTGGTGCCGGCCATCCACGAGTTTCGGGCCCTGAACGAGGGGCGCACCTTGCGCCAGAAGATCCATGCCCTGGTCTGGCCCAGCGAATATGGCGGCCGACTGCACCATTACTTTGACAACTTCATCGTGGTCTGGGTGGTGGTGGCGGTGCTGGCGGTGATTCTCGAATCCGTGGAGTCGATTGAGTATGTGCTGCACCTGGAGTTCATCATCCTGGACACGGTGGCCGTGGCGATCTTCACCCTCGAATACCTGATGCGGATGTATTCGGTGGTGGAACAACCGGGCTTTCGCCAGACGGTGATGGGCCGCATTCGCTACGCCAAATCGCCCAGTGCGCTGATCGATTTTCTGGCGATCGCACCCTTCTTCCTCGAAGTGATCCTGCACCACCTGATCGACCTGCGCTTCTTGCGGGTGTTCCGGCTGATGCGGTTGCTCAAACTCACCCGTTACACCGGCGCCACCCATACCCTGGGCATCGTGGTCAAGCGCGAGTGGCCGGTGCTCACCGCCTCGGCCTTCGTCATGCTCCTGTTGGTCCTTTTGACTGCCAGCTTGGGTTATGTGTTCGAGCATGAGGCACAGCCCGACAAGTTCGAGAACATCCCGCAATCGATTTATTGGGCGGTGGTGACGCTGGCGAGCGTCGGTTATGGCGACATCGCGCCGATCACGCCAGCAGGCCGGGCCATGACCATCGTGCTGTCCTTGCTCGGGATCGGTATCTTCGCGATCCCGGCGGCTTTGTTGTCGTCAGCCTTTAGCGACCAGCTGCGCATCGAGCGTGAGACCTTGCAAAACGAGCTTTACAACATGCTCGCCGACGGCCGCATCTCCGAGGAGGAGCGCGGGCTGATCGATGCCGAGGCCAAGCGGCTGCATTTGAGCCATGAAGAGGTCGACCGCCTCATCGAGAAAGCGCACCGACAGCGCGAGGCGGCGTCTAACCATGCCTTGATGTCGATGCCACAGCTGATCGCACAGCCGGCGGCGGCAGTGGAGCGTTATCGCGAGCTTCTCAGCCAGATCCATCAGCTCGCGCGGCTTGGCGATAGCACCAAGATGACGCAGATCCTGGAGACCCCTGGACGTACGACCGACCAGGAGCGCGAGACCTGGCGGTTCTTGAATGCGCAGATCGTGGCGCAGGAATCGGCCCCGCCGCCTGCGACACCGTCTGCAAGTTGACGGCGAGAAGCCGAGTCGATTCCGATATGGACCGCAAGGGCATTTCTTGCGCCGTCTGCTTGTCATGGGATCATCAAAGCCCACGCCGCCAAGGTTAAATCGGGCGGAAGGAGGCCCATCAAATGGCGCATTACCGGCTATCTGCCCTCGGCGACGCCCACGTCGAAATGGTCTATGAGCTCTATCGCTCAAACCCGGACGGCAGCATTAGTACGCTGGACGTCACGGAAGTCTGGCGGCATGGCTACGGCTTCATCGACGCAGACCTGGAGACCAACCTGGGGCATGCCGACGACGCCGAGTTCTACGCACGATCCGACGAAGGCGAAGACGAGGCCTGTGATTTCAAGGACAGCGTCGCTGTCTATTTCGAGTTCGGTGAGGGCGTTGACGCCGCCGAGCAAGCAGACTTCAAGGAAAAATATTACCGGGGCGATGCGCAGGGGCGTGGGGGCGTCGGCTACCTGCACGAGGGCGAGCACGGCTGGGAGATTGAGGACCAGCGGGTTCGGTTTGCCTCGCCGGTGCGCATTCAGTTTTGCGAGGCCGATGGCACCCCGCTGCGCGAGGTGACGCTACGCACGCGGCAAGAATGGAAGACGCTGTGGGAAGACCTGGGCCGGCGCTATGTCGTGCCTAAAGACAGTTCTCTCAAGCCGTGGAAAATTGACGAACCGCTTCGGGCAACGAAGACCGAGGAAGAGATTTCAGATCTGGTAAAGCGTTTGGGGCTTTGAGCGGAGTATTTCGCATGTCACTGCATCAGCAATTGGTTCGCCGCGCCCAGGAAGGTCGCCCGATCCGCGTCGGCCTGATCGGCGCCGGCAAGTTCGGTTCCATGTACCTGGCCCAGGTGCCCCGCACGCCGGGCATGCACCTGGTGGCGATCGCCGACCTGTCGCCCGATGGCGCGCGCGCCAATCTAGCCCGCGTGGGCTGGGAGGCGCAGCGCACCACGGCCACCTCGATCGACAATGCCGTCAAGACCGGCACCACCCATATCGGCGATGACTGGCAAGCCCTGGTCAAGCACCCCGCCATCGACATCGTGGTGGAGTGCACCGGCCACCCCATCGCCGCCGTCGACCACTGCCTCATGGCTTTCGAGCACAAGAAGCATGTGGTGAACGTGACGGTCGAGGCCGATGCCTTCTGCGGCCCGCTGCTGGCGCTCAAGGCCTCGCAGGCCGGTGTGGTGTATTCGCTGGCCTTTGGCGACCAGCCCGCCTTGATCTGCGACCTGGTGGACTGGGCCCGCACCTGTGGCTTCCCGGTGGTGGCGGCGGGTCGTGGTCACAAGTGGTTGCCGCATTTTTGCGAGTCGACGCCGGACACCGTCTGGCCCAATTACGGGCTCACACCCGAACAGGCCGCGCGCGGTGGACTCAATCCCAAGATGTTCAACAGCTTTCTGGACGGCTCCAAGCCGTCCATCGAAAGCACCGCGGTGGCCAATGCCACCGGCCTGTGCGTGCCTTCGCAGGGCCTGGCCTACCCCTCGGGCAGCGTGGACCAGATTCCCTCGCTCACGCGTCCGCGCAGCGAGGGGGGCATCCTCGAGCGCAAAGGCATGGTGGAAGTGATTTCCTCGCTGGACGCGCAGGGCCAACCGATCGACTACGACATCCGCATGGGCGTGTGGGTGACGGTGGAAGGCGAGACCGAGTACGTGCGCAATTGCTTCGAGGAATACAACGCGCAGACCGACCCGAGCGGGCGCTACTTCACCCTGTACAAGCGCTGGCACCTGATTGGTCTGGAGGTGGGCTACTCGGTGGCGTCTCTGGCCCTGCGCGGTGAGCCCACTGGCGTAGCCACCTGCTGGAAGGCCGATGTGGTGGCCACCGCCAAGCGGGACCTCAAGCCCGGTGAGATGCTCGATGGCGAGGGGGGCTACACGGTGTGGGGCAAGCTCACGCCGGCTGAAGACTCCCTGCGTGTGGGTGGCCTGCCCTTGGGCCTGGCGCACGATGTGAAGGTGGTGCGGCCAGTGCGCAAGGGCCAGTCGCTCACCTGGGACGATGTGCAGATGGACACCGGCACGCGCGCCTACGCCATTCGGCGCGAGCTCGAAGCACAGGTGCGCCCGGCCTCCAACCAGCAGGTGGGATGAGGGACGACTACCCCAGCAAGTCCATGTCGACGCGGATGAAGTCGCCGCGGTAGGTCAACTCCCCCAGGTAGATGACGGTGCCGGCGGGGTCGCAAAACACCCGCCGCACCTGCGCCACTGGCGCTGACGCCG
>JBEEIS010000182.1:0-27132 GCA_041169755.1 Pseudomonadota bacterium
CCGAGCGCCGCGCCCTGGAACAGGAGCGCCAGCAAGTGGCGCAGCAACTGGACGCCATGCGTCAGATGCTCGCCCGCCTGCAACAGGAAAACGCGGCAGCCACCGCTGCGGCCGCCCGTGCGCAGGAGACCCAGACGCGCACCCCGCCTGCACCTGCCCGCGCGGAACCGGTGGTCTATGCGAATCGCAAGGCCCTGGTGATCGGCAACGACGCCTACACCTATGTCAACAAGCTCAATAACGCGGCGGCCGACGCCGAGGCCATGGCCAAGTCGCTGGAGGCTGTGGGCTACAAGGTCACCAAGCACCTGAACGTGGACGAGCGCCGTTTCAAGCAGGTGCTGCGCGATTTCCGGCAGAACCTGCAAGGGGGCGACGAAGTGCTGTTCTTCTTCGCCGGCCATGGCGTGCAACTGGGCAACGCCAACTACCTCCTGCCTGTGGACATCCGCAACGACGGCGAAGATCAGGTCCGGGATGAATCCATCCTGCTGCAAAAGATCCTGGATGAATTCGACGAGAAGAAGGCCAAGTTCACCCTGGCCGTGATCGACGCCTGCCGCGACAACCCGTTCAAGGGCAAGGGGCGCGCCATTGGTGGGCGCGGCCTGGCACCGACCTCGGCGGCCACCGGGCAGATGGTGATGTTCTCGGCCGGTGCCGGCCAGCAGGCACTGGACCGCCTGGGCGACAACGACAAGGAGCGCAACGGGCTGTTCACCCGCATCTTCGTCAAGGAGATGCAAAAGCCCGGCGTGTCCGTCGACCGGGTGCTGCGCAATGTCCGCAACGAAGTGGTCCGCCTGGCCAAGACGGTGGGGCACGAGCAGACGCCCGCCCTGTACGACCAGGCGATCGGCGAGTTCTACTTCAAGCAATAGGGGCCCGTCGGGGCCTCACAGCCCCGAGCCCTACAGGCTCAATCCGCCGTCGCGCCAGAGGCCTTGACCACCTTCGCCCACTTCGGGATCTCGGCGCGGATGTAGGCGTCGAACTCCTCGGGCTTGTTGCCGATTGGCGTGAGGCCGATCTCCGCCATGCGGGTGCGCACCTCGACGGACTGCATCACGCGAGCCACATCGGCACTGATCTTCTGGACCACCTCACGCGGGGTGGCGCTGGGCACGACCGCGCCGAACACGCTTTCGACTGCAAAGCCTGGAAGCGCCTCGGCGACGGTGGGAATGTCCGGCGCGATCGGCGAGCGGCGTGTGCTCATGATCGCGATCGGCTTCATGTTGCCGGACTTGATGTGAGGCAGCGAGGAGAACAGCGGGTCGATCAGCAGGTCCACGCGGCCCGCGAATACATCGGGATAGGCGCCGCCCGCGCCCTTGTAGGGGACATGCACGATGAAGGTGCCCGTATCGGACTTCAGCAGCTCGCCACCCAGATGCATGGAGCTACCGCTGCCAGGCGATGCGTAACTGAGCTTGCCTGGCTGGCGCTTGGCCAGCGCGATCAACTCGCGGACGTCCTTGGCAGGCAAGGCGTTGGTGGCGGAAATCAGGATCGGCGAAGTCGCCAGCAGCGACACGCCGGACAGGTCCTTGAGCGTGTCAAAGGGCATGGTCTTGCGCAGGCTCGGGTTGATCATGTGACCGGTGATCACCAGACCGATGGTGTGACCATCGGGCGCCGACTTGGCCACGAAGTCCGTGCCCAGCACGGTACCGGCGCCAGGCTTGTAGACGACCAGCACCGGCTGTTTCCAGCTGTCGCTGAGGCCTTTTTCGAGCAGGCGGGCCAGGATGTCGATAGCGCCGCCCGGTTGGTTGGGAACGACCAGCGTGACGGGTCGGTTCGGAAAGCTCTGCGCCGAGGCCCATTGCGCCACCAGACAGGCGGCGATCGCAAGAAGATGTTTGAACGGTTTCATGCCAAGTTCTTTCGGAATCACTGTTTCTGGAAGCCAAGCTGCTGCACCATCGCGCCCCACTTGTCGTAGGCCACCCGTATTTCCGAGGTGAGTTCGGCGGGCGTCGAGGGTGAGGACTCCCACGCGCCGCGAGCGTAGGTTTCCTTCACGTCGGCCGATTGCAGTGTCTGAATCAGGAGCGCGCTGACACGCGTGGCCAGTTCGGGCGCCATCCGAGGCGGGCCCATCACCGCAATCCAGCTGGTCAGGTCCAGACCTGCGATGCCTTGCTCGGTGAAGGTGGGCACCTCGGGCATAGCCTGCGCACGCCGGGGTGCGGCAACACCGGCCAGTCGGATGCGGCCGGTCGTCGCGTTCTGGATGGCGGTGGGGGCCGCGTCGAAATAGGCCTGCACACGACCTTCCAGCAGGTCGCGGGTGGCATCGGCTGTGCCCTTGTAGGGAACATGCGTGACCTCGATGCCCGCCGCCTTCGCGAAGGCCATGGCATAGATATGCGAGGACGTCCCGGTTCCAAACGACGCGAAATTGAGTTTGCCAGGATTGGCCTTGGCCCACGCGACCAGTTCCTTGGCGTTGTTCACGCCAAGGGATTGATGCACGGTCAGCACCAGCGGACCACGCGCCGCCATCGTCAGCGGGGTGAAGTCCTTGAAGGGGTCATAGGGCACGCTGGCGAGGGTATGCGGGTTCTGCGCGAAGAGCGAAGACGGTGCGTACAGGAGCGTATGACCGTCGGGCGTGGCGCGTATCAGCTCGGTGGCCGAGAGCATCATGCTCGCGCCTGGCTTGTTCTCGACGATCACCTGGTTGCCGGTGATCTCGGCCAGTCGCCGCGCGATGGACCGGGCCTGGGTGTCCAGCGAGCCACCAGCGGCCAGGCCCACCAGCAGGCGGATCGGGCGGCCCGGTTGCGGGTAAACCGCCTGGGCATTCGCGGCAGCCGGCACGCCCAGGGCAGTGCCCAGCGTCCAGGCCCCGAAGGTTCGGCGATTCAGTTTGGGAGCAAGGGTCATGCGTTCTTCTCCATCAGTGTCAAATCTTGGGTATACACCAGGCGTTTCAGCGGCGATAAATCTCGACCCGGCCCCGGTCTGCGTCCACACGCACCCAGTCGCCGGTACGGATCACCGCCAGCGGGTCCTGGTCGAAATCCGTGACCGAGGGCGCGCGCGTCACCACCGCACCCAGGGCGATCTTGGTGCTCATTTCATTGAACAACATGGCGGCCGGCGCCACGCCCATGGACCGGGTCAGGTGAAAGGCGTTGGACCATCCCGAGGAGCCCTTGGCACCCGGGAACACCAGCACCCGTCCCGCGAAACTCACGCCACGCAGTTCGTGACGGGTCTCGACGATGGTGCCGGTGCGCGAGTCGATACCGCCCCAGCCGGAAATTCGGTCGCGGGTCACCAGCGCCTCGCCTTCGCTCACGCCCGGCACCACGCAGCGCCCCTGCAAAACATGCGTGGGCGTGTCTGGCAGGCCAGCGGGGCGGGCTGCAGGTGTGCTTCGGTCTTCGGTCCGGATCTCGCTCATGGCCGCTCTCCCCGCCACTGCCCGGTGCAGGCCGCGTCGATACATTCGGCGGTGGAGCCGAACCAGCCCTGTACACCCAGGATCGCTGGCAGGTAATGCGCCTGCTTGGCCGAATCCAGGGCCACCACCTTGGTGCCCTTGGGCGCAGCGCGGCTCATCGCCGAGCAGCTGTCGGTCATGAGACGCCCGCCCGCCGCTTCGATCGTGCGCGTATAGCCATTGCGATCGGCCAGCGCCTTGATGGCCTGCGGCGTAAAGATCCACAGCTCGCAGTTGGCGTGCACCTTGCGCCCTTCCAGCAGGCGCGCCGCCTCCCAGATCTGGTCGATGGTGTAGTGCGGGCATCCCAGCATCACGTAATCAACGGCGGTATCCCGCCCGGTGGTGTTGATCTTGTCCCAGGCCTCACGCTTTTGCGCCAGGCCGTAGGAAAATTCGATCTGCGGCGAGTTGCCGCCGAAGGCGGCCTCACGCGTGGGCGCCTCGGGGGTCACGCCCACCATGTGGTACATCTCCACACCCCCGGACGAAGATGCCGCCGCGCCGAAGTGCTTGAACGCGGCAAGATTGGGCAACTGCACGATGCCCTCGACCACCGGCACCTTGTCCTGTACCTGTTCCCCGATCCAGTACCCGAGCAGGCCCCAGTCGGCGGTGGTCTGCATCGGCACCTCCAGGCGCACCGCATGCGTGCCACGGCGGTGGATGTCCAGGTGAT
Source organism: Pseudomonadota bacterium (assembly GCA_041169755.1). GTDB lineage: Bacteria > Pseudomonadota > Gammaproteobacteria > Burkholderiales > Burkholderiaceae_C > Ramlibacter. The sequence continues at coordinate 4,137 of JBEEIS010000182.1, forward strand.
AGCCCCAGTAGGGAATGCGGCCTGTGAGCATCGCGGCGCCAGCACTCTCGCGCCCCTCGCAGTTGGTGCGGGCGCCCAGGACCGAGTTGCAGTAGATCACTGCCGACGACTCCATCCACGCGCAGTGCTCCCCCCGCGTGGGGATGTTGCCCACCTGGTACGGTGTGCACGTGTTGGCGACCTGGATGCCCAGACCCGCGATGTAGGCCTCGCCCTGGCGATAAAAATGCAGGGTCTGCTCGTCGATCCCCATCTGCTGGGGGCTGCCCGGGTCGAACCCGAGCTGGGTGTGCATCGCCATCGTGCGCACCTTGGGGATCTCGACCACCGCGTCGCTGTCCAGGTTGTATTCGGAGAAGACGGCATCCATGCCGCCCTTGCGCCCCGCAAAACTGCGCATGAAGGGCGTGGTGGCGCTGACCGAGCCCACCACATTGCGCGTCTCGACCAGGCGCTCGGCGCCCAAGGCGCGTCCGTACCGCATCAAAAGGCCCATCGCGGCCTGCACGGCGGGGCCGTCGCGCCCGTCCAGCATGGCCTGTTCTTCTTGCGTCAGCTGCATGGTGCGGGTCCTCAGGCGGCTACCGCCAGGCGGGCGTGTTCGTGGGCGCGCAGGTAGACGCCCTGGCGCAGGAGTTCGGCCTGCAGCGCGCGGACATCCACCGCACGCGGCTCGACACCCTGCCCCACGGCCAGGGCCGCGGCCACGCCAGCCGCCTGCCCGGTGATCCAGCACTGCGGGATCTCGCGCATGAAGCCATGCGAGTTGCGGTCGCAGGAGATGTGCCGACCACAGGCCAGCAGACCGTCCAGCGCCACCGGCACCAGCGCGCCGTAGGGAATGGAGATGTTGGGGAATTTGGGACTGACCGCCGGGGTCACCCCCACTTCATCCGGCAGCGGCACGCCGTCGGGCCAGCGACTGCGCAGCACCGCGTCCACGCCCTGGAGCCGGCGCGCATGGCGCACGCCGATCTGGGGCGCACTGAGCATCATGTAGGCGTCGGTGAATCCCGGGGCATGCGCACGGAAGAAATCCAGATGCTGCTGCATGGCCCGGTGCGAGCGCACTTCCACCGCAGTCAGGTCGTCCACGTCCAGCGCTGAATAACCGGTCTGGCGCGGCCCCATGAACAGCGCGATGTCGTCGCGCCAGGAGACGAAGGGCCGCTCGAACAGGCCGCACTCGGCGCGACCGCGATCCATGAAGGCCGCGAATTCCTCGGGCCGATTGGCACGAAAGTCGATCCATTGCCGCATGTCCACACCGCCGAATAGCCAGGCGGTGTTCATGCAGTGGTGCACGTCGGCGGCCTCGATGTCGTTGGCGTAGGCCGCGCCCGCGCGTGAGAACAGGTCGCCGTCGCCCGTGGCATCCACCACCACCTTGGCGCGGATCGCCATGCGGCCTTCCTTGCTTTCAAAGGCCACACCGCGCACAGCGCCCTCCTCCACGATCGGCTGCGCCGCCCAGGAGTGATAGACCAGCTTGACGCCCCGCTCCAACACGATCTCCTGGCTCAAGAGCTTGAGACGCTCCGGGTCGATCGTGGGCGACCAGGTCACCACCCCGTGGTAGGCCGCAGTGCGCTGCGCCCAGTGGGCGGCCTTGGCCGGATCGGTCGATCCCCAGTCGTCGCGGTCGGGGCCGGCCACCGCATCGGCGGGCAGGCGCTGGAAGATCTCGTCGGCAAAGCCTCGGATCACGAGCTGGCCCTGCCAGTCGGACATGCGGTCGATCCAGATCACCAGGCCGCCGGTGGACAGGCCACCCAGGTGGTTGTAGCGCTCCAGCAAAGTGACGTCGGCGCCAGCGCGCGCAGCGGTGGCGGCGGCAGCTGTCCCCGAGGGGCCGCCGCCCACCACCAGCACGTCGCAGCGGTGATAGACCGGAATCTGCCGCCCCGGCTCGTCCCACTGCCCATGGTCGTGGCGCGGCGGACGCTGGTCCTTGCGCTCGAAGATGTCCGAAGACAGGATGCGTTCATCACTGCGCTGCGCGGTGAACATCTTGACGTTTTCGCTCATGGGAATTCCGTTTCAACGAGGCTGCACCAGGACCGCGCCTTGCGTGACGGGCCCCACGTTGCGGCGATAGATCTGCAGCCAGCCACTGTCGAACCGAGGCTGTGGCGGTGTCCACTGGCTGGCGCGACGCGCGAGTTCTTCCTCGGAGACCTCCAGGTCGCAGCGGCGCGTATCCAGGTCGATGGTGATGGTGTCGCCATCGTGCACCAGGGCCAGCGGCCCGAGTTCTGCGCCCTCGGGCGCGACCTCGGCCACCACCAGGCCCTTGCAGACGAGGCCCGAGAGGTGACCGTCGGTGACCATGGCCACCTGTTCGGCCAGGCCCGCGCCGTCCAGCGCGAATACCAGCTTGGAAGATCCTCCGCCCATGCCAGGCCCTCCGCGCACCCCGGCGCCACGGGTCACCAGCACCTGGCCCGGCAGGATGCGACCTTGCTGCAGGGCCTCGATCGCATCGTCCGAAGTAGCAAAGCAGATGGCGGGACCCGAGAAGCGGCGGACCTTGCGCTCGGCCACGCCGGTCTTGACGATGCCAAAGCCCGGCGCCAGCGAGCCGCGCAGCAGGGTGATGGCGGGACGGCGCGCAAAGGGACGGTGCAGCGGACGAATCACCTCGGGATTGGCGCTGCGCGCGCCTGCCAGGTTCTCGGCCACGCTGCGCCCGGTCACGGTCAGGGCTTGCCCGTCGAGCAGCGGCAGCAGGTGGGCCATCACCGCCCGAGCGCCGCCAGCCGCCTCGAAGTCTTCGATGAAATGCTCGCCCACCGGGCGTACCGCCGACAGCACCGGTACCTCGTCGCCAAACCGTTCGAACATGCCGTAGACATCGGCGCCGCAGCCCGATTCGGTGGCCACCGCCTGCAGGTGCTTGATGGAATTGACCGAGCCGCCCACCGCCAGAATGGTGCGCGCCGCATTGGCGAAGGCTGCGGGGGTGAGGATGTCGCGCGGGCGCAGGTTCTCGGCCACCATGGCCACGATACGGGCGCCGGCGTGACGCGCGGCCTCGAACATGGCCTCGCTATTGGCTGCCACCGGCGTCGTGCCGGGCAGCGCCATCCCCAGGGCCTCGCAAGCGATGTGCATGGAATTGGCCGTGCCCATGCCGGAGCACACGCCCGGACCGCGGATGGCGTTGCGGCTCATGCCGATCACCTTCTCCAGCGGAAAGGTCCCCATCTGGGCGTGCATGGCGCAAACGAAGACGTCTTCGATGTCCACATGCTCGCCCTCGAACTCGCCACTGGGCTGGTAGCCGCAAGCGAGCATCAGCGTGGGAATGTTCAGTCGGGCCGCGGCCATGAGCTGGCCTGGCACCGTCTTGTCGCAGGAGGTCAGACAGACCATGCCATCGAGCTGCGCACCCTCCACCGAGGCCTCGATATCGTTGGTCACCAGGTCGCGGCTGGTCAGGATGTAGGCGCCGCGCGCGCCGGCCCCCACCACGAAGTCACTGGGTGCCGAGGTACGCACCTCGAAGGGCACGGCGCCTGCCGCCCGGATCACCTCCTTGAGCACTGGCACGATGCCGTCCAGGTGGGCAAAGCATGCCGCCAGGCCCGAGGAGCTGTTGACGATGGCGATCTTGGGCTTCTCGCAGTCTTCCTCGGGAATGCCCAGGGCACGCCACTGGGCGTTACGTACAGCCCAAAGGTAGGACCCGCGGGGGAAGTTGCTGCGTAGGGGTGAGGTCATGGCGCGGAACGTCGGGCAAGCGCGCTTGCTTTTTATCTTGACATGTCTATAAATGAGACCGCAATTTAAAGCGCCCGCCCCACCCCGTACCCTCAGGAAAACCCGGAGATGCCTCAGCACCGAAGGACGGCCGCCTCGCAGGCGCCCCAGGCCGCTGCGCCGGTCCCGCCGCGTCGTGCGGCGCGCCAGCCCGCCTGCGTGCGTGCGGACCAGGCCAAGGTCAATCACTACCTGGCGGCGTATCTCATGGGCGTGGCCAACCGGCTGGCCAACGGCGCCTCCAGCTACTACCGCAAGAATTTCAACCTCGGCATGTCGGAGTGGCGCACGATGATGGCCATCGGCAGCCGTGCAGGCCTGATCGTGCGAGAGGTCGCCGAGCAGGCCGACATCGATTACGCCGCCGCCTCCAAGAGCCTGCGGGTTCTGCAGGAACGCGGCCTGGTGGACATCGAGCAAACCCAGACCCGTGGGCGCGCGGCCAAGGCGGTGCTGACGGCGCAGGGGCGGCTTCTGTACCGGCGGCTGCAGACCGCAGCGCGCCAGCGGCAAAAGCGCCTGATCGCGGCCTTCGATGACGAAGAAGTGGCCATCTTGTGGGCCCTGCTTCGCAAGGTCGAGGCGCAGGTGCCCGCGATGAACGCGGACTGAGGCCAAACGCCCACAGCACCCCCACCGCGCTCGTTAAGATACAGGCCAGCTGCGCCCCACCCCTGGCAGGACGGCTCTCGAGGTCGCTTTTTTCTTGTTCCCCGCTCCCCAAACGCCTTCCTCCCTCCCCTGGAGATTCCTGGGCCTGCTCCTGACCGCGGCCCTGGGCCTCTTCAGCGCAGGCGCCCGGGCCCAGGACTATCCGTCCAAGCCCCTCACCCTGGTCGTGCCCTACCCGCCCGGCGGCGTGTCCGACACGGTGGGCCGGCCGGTGGCCGAAGCCCTGTCGCGCCACCTGCGCCAGACCGTCGTGATCGACAACCGGGTCGGTGCCAGCGGGGCCATCGGCATGGCGCAGGTGGCCAAGGCCCGGCCCGACGGCTACACGGTGCTGATGGCGCTGTCCTCGCTCGTGGTGCTGCCCGAGGCCGACAAGGCGATGCAGCGCACGCCGCTTTTTCAGATCAATCAGCTGCGGCCCATCGCGCGCTTCACCGCCGACCCGACGGTGCTGGTGGTGCGGGCCGACAGCCCCTGGAAGACCTACGCCGACTTCATGGCCCATGTGAAGGCGAACCCGGGCCGCGTGTCCTTCGGATCGTCTGGCGCCTACAGCGCCTTGCATGTGCCGATGGAGCAGCTCAAGGCGGCCACGTCCACCGCCATGCTGCATGTGCCCTATGCCGGCGCAGGGCCGGCCCTGGTGGGCCTGCTGGCCGGACAGATCGATGCGCTGGCCACCGGCCCATCCACCGTGGTCCCCCTCATTGCCGCAGGCCGGCTGCGCCCCTTGGCCCACTGGGGCGAGGGGCGACTGGCCAGCCTGCCCGAGGTCCCCAGCCTGAAGGAGCTCAAGGTGCCGATCCAGTACTCGCAATGGACGGGCCTGTTCGTGCCGGCGGGCACGCCGCCCGAGGTGGTCGACAAGCTGCGTGAAGCCGCCCGCTTTGCGGCCCAGGACGCGCGCGCCATCGCGGCGCTGGCGGTCGTCGGCACCGCCTTTCAGTACCAGGATGCACCGGAGTTCGAGCGCTTCCTCCAGGCCGATGCCAAGGACATGAGCGCCCTCATCGCCCGCATCGCCAAGCGGCCCTGAGCGGCCCGATCGGGGCGGTGTCTCGCCCTATACTGACAACTCATCCAGAGGGGCGGATCGATGGACTACGACGGCTTGCGGTTTGGGTCGGGCAAATGGGGCAGCGAAGACGCGCTGCATGAATTCGTTCGCGGCCAGGGCACCTACACCTCGGACATCGACGTCGCCGGCCAGTTGCACGCCTGCTTTGTGCGCAGCCCGTTCGCCGCCGCACGCATCGTGCGCCTGGACACGACGGCGGCACAGGCCCTCCCCGGTGTGCACGCCGTCCTCACCGGCGAACAGCTGGCGCAGGCGGGCCTGGGTCGGATCATGCCGCTGGCGATCTTCAATGGACGTGACGGCCAACCCATGGTGCAGGCGGGCATCCCGGTGCTGGCCTACCCCGAAGTGCGTCATGTGGGCGAAGCCGTCGCCCTCGTGGTGGCACAGGACGCCGAGACCGCGCAGATGGCCGCTGACACGGTCGACATCGAATGGGAATCGCTCGATGCGGTGACCGACCCGGTGCAGGCTCTGGAGCCCTCCGCCCCCAAGGTGCATGCGGACTGCGCGTCTAACGTGGCCCTGGACTGGGAAGACGGCGACCGGGCCGCCAGCGAGGCGGCCTTTGCCGGGGCACACCATATCGAATCCGTGGACCTGGCCGACCCGCCCATGACGGCCTGCGCCCTGGAGCCCAAGGCCGCCCTGGCGCAGTGGGACGCGGCCAGCGACCGCTTCACGCTGGTGGCCAGCACGCAGGGCGTGATGCTGGTGCGCAAGATCCTGGCCGAGCATGTCTTCAAGATCGCGCCGCAGCAGCTGCGGGTGATCACCCCGAACGTGGGCGGTGGCTTTGGCGTCAAGGTGCAGGCCTATCCCGAGTACGCCGCGATCCTGTACGCCAGTCGCCTGCTGCGACGGCCTGTCAAATGGGTCGCCTCGCGGCTGGAAAGCTTTCTGGGCGACACCCACAGTCGCAACACCGCGCTGCGCGCGCGCATGGCCTTCGATGCGCAGGGCCAGGTGCTGGGGCTGCAGGTGGAGGCAGTGGTGGGGATCGGGGCCTATACCTCCACCTACATCGGCATCGTCGCGACCAACAATCTGAAGAACTGCCTGTCCAGCGTCTACCGCATCCCGTCCATCCAGATGCGTTCGCGCCTGGTGTTCACGCACATGATGCCGCACGGCCCCTACCGCGGTGCGGGCCGGCCCGAAGCGATCTACATGATCGAGCGGCTGATGGACAAGGCCGCCGTGTCACTGGGCATCGACCGGGTGGCGCTGCGTCGGCGCAACCTGATTCCCGCCAGCGCCATGCCGTATGCGGCGCCCAATGGGCAGGTCTATGACAGCGGCGAGTTCGAGGCGGTCATGGACCAGGCCCTGGCCTTGTCCGAGTGGTCGACCTTCGAGCAACGCCGGCAGGCCAGTGCGCGCCAGGGCAAGCTGCGCGGCATCGGCCTGTGCTGCTTCCTCGAGGTGGCCGGCGGCATTCTGGAAGAACCGGCCGACCTGCGCTTTGGCCACGATGGCACGGTGAGCATCCTCCTGGGCGCGCAGGACATCGGGCAGGGCCACCTGTCCACCTACTCCGCGCTGATCGCGCAGCGCCTGGGCATCGATGTCGGCCGGGTGCGCCTGGTCGCTGGCGACAGCGACCAGACCCCGGGCCTGGTGGCCACGGTGGCCTCGCGCTCGACCATGATGGCCGGCAGCGCCACGGCCCTGGCCTGTGACGAAGCCGTGCGGCGCGGCACGCTGATCGCCTCGCACCTGCTGGAGGCCGCGCCGGCGGACATCGAGTTCACCCTCGGCCAGTTCCGTGTGGTCGGCACCGACAAGGCGATTCCCCTGCTGGAACTGCCGGCCCGCCTCGCGCAGTGGACGCAGCGCCCGGCCGACCTGCCCGACACACTGGACAACGTGGCGAAGTTCGTCTCGCCCACCATGAGCTTTCCCAACGGCTGTCATGTCTGCGAGGTGGAAGTCGATCCGCAATCCGGCACGGTGGCCGTGGTGCGTCACACCGCGGTGGATGATGTGGGCGTGATGCTCAATCGCCCCGTGGTGGAAGGCCAGGTCCTGGGCGGCGTGGCGCAGGGTCTGGGGCAGGTGCTGGGCGAGCGCCTGCACTACGACGGTCAGGGGCAGTTGATCAATGCTTCCTTCATGGACTACCCGCTCCTGCGCGCCGACCAGGTCCCCCCGATCACCCTGGGGCATCTCGAAGTGCCTTGCCGCAACAACCCGCTGGGGGTCAAGGGCGCGGGCGAATCGGGTGTGGCGGGCGCCCTGCCCTCGAGCGTAAACGCTATCTTGCATGCCCTGTCGTTCCAGGGGGTGCAGGAGATGGACATGCCATTCACGTCCGAGCGCGTGTGGGTCGCCTTGACCCAAGCCACTCCGGCTGGCCAGTCCAAGCAGACCGCCTGAGGCTGGGGCCGCAGCCGGGCGCGTTCAGCGCCCGCCGGAGACGTCGATCAGCGCGCCGTGCACGTAGCTCGACTCACTGGAGCACAGGAAGGCCACCACATCCCCCACCTCCTGTGGCCGGCCGGCATGGCCGATCGGAATCGTGGGGCCGACCCGGGCCAGCATCTCCTGGCCGCCATGCGCCTCGTGGATGTCGGTCAGGATCAAACCGGGGCGGACCGCGTTCACGCGGATGCCGTGGGCCGGCAGCTCCTTGCCCAGCGCGATGGTGAAGCTGTCGATCGCGCCCTTGGACGCGGCGTAATGCGACTCCAGCGGCAGCCCACCATGGCGCGCCGCGGCGGACGACACGTTGACCACCACGCCGCCAGGTCCGCCTTTCTGCTTGGACATGCGCCGGGCGGCCTCTTGCGTGCACAGGAAGGCACCGACCACATTGGCATCAAACACCGCGCGCAGCAGGTTGACATCCAGATCGAGGATGGAGTGCTGCCCACCCACGATGCCCGCGTTGTTCACCAGCGCGTCGATGCGACCGAAATGGCGGTCGATCTGGGCGAACAGGCTGCGTACCTGTGCTTCGTCGCCCACATCGGACTTGACGGCCAGTGCGCGACGCCCCTGCGCCTCCACCAAGGCCACCGTCTCACGCGCAGCGGCATCGTTGGAGACGTAGCTCAGACACACGTCCCAGCCCCGACGCGCGAGCGACTCGCAGATGGCGCGCCCGATGCCCCGGCTGGCGCCGGTGACGAGGGCGACGGGCGTGGCGGCGGCGTTCAAAACCGCACCTTGGCCACGCCCTTGAGTTGGAGGATCTGGCGCGCTTCGTCTGGCGTCGCCACCTGCAGGCCCAGGCCTTCGATGATCGTGCGCACTCGCGCCACCTGTTCGGCATTGCTCTTGGCCAGCGTGCCCGCTCCCAGCCAGAGGCTGTCTTCCAGGCCGACGCGCACATGGCCGCCCATGGCCGCCGACATGGCGGCGATGCGCAGCTGGTGCTTGCCGGCGCCCAGCACCGACCACTGGTAGTCCTTGCCGAAAAGGCGATCGGCCGTGCGGCGCATGTGCTGCACGTCTTCGGGATGGGTGCCGATGCCACCCAGCAGGCCGAACACCGACTGCACGAAGAACGGCGCCTTGACCAGCCCCCGGTCAGCGAAATGCGCCAGGTTGTACAGGTGACCGATGTCGTAGCACTCGAACTCGAAGCGGGTGTCGTTCTGCGCGCACTGGGCCAGCGCGTACTCGATGTCCTTGAAGGTGTTGCGGAAAATCAGGTCGCGGCTGTTCTCCAGGTGCTGGCGCTCCCAGTCTTGCTTGAACTCCTTGAACCGATTGAGCATCGGAAACAGCGCGAAGTTGAACGAGCCCATGTTCAGGGACGCCACCTCGGGTGCGAACTTCATCGAGGGCTGGATGCGCTCGTCGATGGTCATGAAGGGCGAGCCGCCACTGGTGAGGTTCAGCACGGCATTCGTGCGCGCCTTGATCTGCGGCAGGAACTTGGCAAAGGCCTCGGGTGACTGGTCCGGCTTGCCGGTGATGGGGTCACGCGCATGCAGGTGGATGATGGCCGCACCCGCTTCAGCAGCGCCCACCGACGCGTCGATGATCTCCTCGGGGGTGACCGGCAGGTAGGGCGACATCGAGGGCGTATGAATCGCCCCCGTGACCGCACAAGTGATGATGACTTTGCTCATGGGAATCAGAGGTTGAAAAAACGAATCGTCAAAGGTGCAAGGCGCAAGAGCGTCAGACCTAGAGGCCCAGCACCTGGCGGCTCACCATGGCATGGATGCCCTTGTTGCCATCCACCAGCTGGGTCACATGCAGGTCACACGCCAGGCTGCAAAACACATAGGCCTCTTCGGCGCTCCAGCCTTTGATCTCGGTGAGCCAGGCAATCATGTGGCGCAGCGCCTGTTTGGCTGCATCGTCCAGGTCGACGTCCATGCCCAGCGTGATGTAGTGGGTGGGCGTGATCGCGCGCGGAAAGTTCAGCGCCTTCTTGTGAACGATGAACTGAAAACGCCCCTTCAGGCAGGTCTCCAGCGCCGTCAGGCACACCTCGCCATCGCCCTGCACCGCATGCCCGTCGCCCACGGACACATGGGCCCCGGGTACGAACACCGGCAGGAACAGCGAGGTGCCGGCCACGAACTCCTTGCAGTCGATGTTGCCGCCGTACTCGCGCGGCTCGATCGACGAGACGCGCCCATAGACCGGCGGCGGTGCGACGCCGATGATGCCGAAGAAGGGTTGCAGCGGCACGTCCACACCCCAGGGCAGGCGCGCCACACCGGCTTTGCGGTCGATGGGGATGACGCGGCGGCTCAAGTAGGGAAAATCTTCTGGCAACGCGCCGCGCAGCGGACGAATGACGTTCCAGCCCCAGTCGGTGGTCAGCTCGATGTCCAGCACCCGCACTTCGAGCGTGTCGCCCGGCTCGGCGCCGCGCACATGCACCGGCCCGGTGAGAATATGCGGCCCCATGATCTGGGGCACGGTCTCGGCAATCAGGCGATGCGCCGGTCGAAAGACCGAGGGGTTGGCCACTTCGAGATGGCCGCCGGAGTAGGTGTCGATGACCACCGTGTCGCCAGACTCCACCTGCAACACCGCGGGAATCGCGGCATCGAAGTGGCCCCAGTGCACGGTCTGGGGTGTGGGGTCCAGCGTGTGCGTTCGACTCACCCGTGGGCCCCGACGTCGTCCAGGGACTTGGTGCCGGACACGCCCAGGTGTTCGTCCAGCACGTCGGGCTGGGACCGCAATTCATCGGGTGTGCCCGAGAACACGATGCGGCCCGACGCGATGATGTGCACCTCGTCGGCCACCGACAGCGCCAGCGCCAGGTTCTGCTCCACCAGCAAGATCGCATGACCCCGGCTGCGCATGCGCTTCATGATCTCGCCCACATGCAGCACGAAGCGCGGCGACAGACCTTCGGAGGGCTCGTCCATCAAGACCAGGTCAGGATTGGCCAGCAGGGCCCGGCCGATCGCCAGCATCTGCTGCTCGCCGCCGCTCAGTTCGTTGCCGCCATTGCCCAGTCGGTCACGCAGCTGCGGAAACTCGTCCAGCACCTTGTCCAGCGTCCAGCCGTTGCCGCTCGTATCGACGTCGCGTGTGGACGAACGCGCCAGTCCGCTGGTGGGCAGCTGCAGGTTCTCCAGCACCGAGAGGTTCTTGAAGATACGGCGGCCTTGCGGCACCAGCGCCATTCCGAGCTGGGCGATGCGGTACGGGGGCAGACCCACGAGGGACTGACCGCGGTAATCGACGGTGCCCTGACGCGGCGGCGTGAGGCCGAACACCGAGCGAATCAGCGTGGTCTTGCCCATGCCGTTGCGCCCGAGTATGGCCACGATGCGGCCGCTGGGCACGTCCAGGCTCACCCCCTGCAGGACGTAGCTGTCCCCGTAGTAGGTGTGCACGTCGCGGACCGACAGCAGCGTTTCAGACTTGTCCAAAGTACACCTCCCTGACCTGCGGGTTCATGCGCACTTCCTGCGCACTGCCTTCGAGCATCATCGCGCCCCGGTTCAAGACAGTCACCCGGTCGGCTAGCGCCAGGGCCACATCCATGTCGTGTTCGATCATCAGCATGGTGATCGTGCGCGGCAGGTCGCGAATGATCGCGGACAGGCGCTGGCGCTCCGCAGGCGACAGGCCGGCGCAGGGTTCGTCCAGCAGCAGCAGGCGTGGGCTATTCACCAGCGCGAGCACCAGTTCCAATTGCCGCCGCTCGCCGTAGGACAAGCTCTTGACCATAACGTCGGTTTTGCCGGTCAAGCCCACCCGTGTCAGTTCTTCTTCGGCCTTGTCACGCACGTGCTGCATCCGGGCCACGCTGCTCCACATGCCCCATTTGGCGCCTTGGATGCCCAGCATGGCCAGCGCCACGTTCTCCAGCACGGTCAGGTCGACGAACACGCTGGAGATCTGGAAGGTGCGGCCCACGCCCTTGAGCGTACGCTGCGCTTCGGCCAGGTGGGTGATGTCCTCGCCAAAGCATTCGATCACGCCACTGGAGGGCTGGATCACGCCACTGATGCAGTGGAACAGCGAGGTCTTGCCCGCGCCGTTGGGGCCGATGATCACGCGGCGCTCACCGGGCGCGACCTCCAGGCTCACGTCACTGACGGCGCGCAGGCCACCAAAATTCTTGGTGACGGCGCGCAGGCTCAGGGCGGGTGTGCTCATGATTGGCCCTCTTTGCTCGCAGGCGCCATGAGGCGGCGCACCAGACCGACGACACCGCCCGGCGCCCAGATCACGACGGCGATGAAGACCAGGCCCATCACCACCAGATGCAACTCGAAGAAGGTACTGACCCAGTTGCGCAGGCCCAGCACCAGGCCCGCGCCAATGAAGGGACCGAGCAGCGTGCCCGAGCCCCCCACGATGGCCATCAGGACCGCCTCGACGTTGTTATGCAGCGAGGCCGTCACCGGGTTCACGAACCGGTTCAGGTAGACATACAGCACCCCGGCCACGCTGGCCATGAAGGAGGAGATGACGAAGGCCGTGTACAGGTGGGCGCCCGGCTGAAAGCCCAGGCTGCGCATGCGGGGCTCACCGGTCTTGATGCCGCGCAGGGCCAGGCCGAAGGGTGAGTTCACCAGCCGTTGGTAGACGATCAGGACGATGACCACCACCGCCAGCACCAGGTAGTAGAACTGGGTGGCGTTGGTGACCTTCAGATCGCCCAGGGCGGGGGCCGGCACGTTGGTGATGCCGCTGTCGCCGCCGGTGAGCGCCGTCCAGCGGTAGCCCACGCCCCAGATGATGTAGCCCATGGCCAGCGTCACCAGGATGAAGTAGACGCCGCGGGTGCGCACCGACAGGCCAAAGAGCGTGCCCAGCAAAGTGCCCGCCAGAATGCCGGCCGGCACCGCCGCCGCACCCGAGACGCCGTAGCGCACCTGCAAGATGGCGGTGGTGTAGGCTGACACCGCGAAGAAGGCAGCGTGGCACAAGGAAAAGAGGCCGGCATGCCCCAGCAGCAGGTCGGCAGACAAGGCCAGCATGCCGAAGATCAGCATCTGGGTGCTCAGCGTGACCCAGTACGTGCCCGCCACCTGGGGCAGCAGCAAAGCCAGCCCCAGCAGCAGCACCAGTGCGATGCGATTGGTTTGGTTCATGTCATGTTCGCGGTGCCGAACAGCCCGCGCGGACGGAAAAGCAGCAGGATCGCCATGGGACCGAAGAGAACGAAGTAGGACATCTCGGGCAGCAGCCAGCGCCCGTAGGCGTCCAGCAGGCCCACGATGAGCGCGCCGATCATGGCGCCCTCCAGGCTGCCCAGCCCGCCCACGATGACCACCACCAGGGCGAACACCAGGATCTCCCATTCGGCGCCGGGGTAGACCGTGAGGAAGGCCCCGCCCAGCACCCCGGAGAAGCCGGCCAGGAAGGAGGCCAGCGCGGACACGATGATGAAGAGACGATCGACGTGGATGCCGGTGGCACTGACCATCTCGCGGTCATCCACCCCCGCGCGAATCGCCGCGCCGATCTGGGTTTTGCGATACAGGATCCACAGCAGCACCGCCACCGCGATGCCCACCGAGGTCAGGAACACCCGGAAGATGGGGTACACGATGTCAAACGGCAACTCGACGACGCCGCGCATCATCATGGGGATCGGCAGCTTCTGCGCGTCACCGCCCCAGATCTTGAGCGCCAGGTCGCCCACCACATAGGCCAGGCCGGTGGTGATCAGCACCTGCGCGAGGTGATCCTCGCCGGTGCGCTTGATCAACAGCTTGTCAGCCAGGAACCCGAGCAAGGCACCTGCCGCACCGCCGGCCAGCAGGGCCAGCGTGAAACTGCCGGTGGTCTTGGCGACCACCAGGCCGATATAGCCCCCGAGCAGGTAGTACGAGCCGTGGGCCATGTTGACGATCCGCATCAGGCCGAAGGTCAGGGTGAAACCACTGGCCAGCAGGAACAGCAAGGCCGCGTAGGAAATGCCGTTGAAGGTCTGGAGGATGAAGCTGTTCATGAGGGATGCGTCAGAAGGCTTTCCGCCCGGGGGCGGAAAGCGCACTCACAAAGGAACTCGCGGGGTCCTGGTCAGGGCTTGTAAGGGCCGCGCTTGAGGAAGTCCTCAGGCTTGTCGGTCCAGAACTGCGACACGTTGTTGTAGGTCTTCACCGGGATGTTCATCAGGACATCGCCCAGGATCGGGTGCTTGACCTTCTGAAGACGCGTGATGTAGACGTTCTGGATCGGGTTGTCGTAGGCGTCGAGCTTGAGCGGGCCGCGGGGGGCCTTCACCTGCACCGTACGCATGGCCTTGAGGAAGGCAGCCCGGTCTTCGACGTTGCCATTGATCGAGTCGATCGCCGCCTTGGTCCACAGGCCCGAGGTGTAGGACGACTCGGCAAACCACGAGGGCAGCTTCTTGTAGCGGCGGGCGTAATCATCCACGAACGCCTTGTTCTCGGGCGTGTCTATGCCGGCCACGTAGTGGACCGAGTTGGAGATCAGGCCGACGGCGCGTGCATCGATCTGCGGAATGGCGTCTTCGTGCAGCCAGTAGCCGCCATGCAGCTTGAACTTCTTGTCGTAGCCAAAGTTGTACCAGGCCTCGAAGAAGCGGATACGCGCGACACCGGCCAGGGCCACGACCACCGCATCGCTGTCAGCGGGAATGGCGGCCAGCGAAGCGCCGTAGTCGGTGGTGGCCAGGGGCGCCCAGATCACCTTGTTGACCTTGCCGCCGAGCTCCTTGTAGGTACGGATCATGCCGCCGGCCACCTCATGGCCCCAGGTGTAGTCCGAGCCGATGAAGGTGGCGTTACGCGCGCCCAGTTCCTTGTACAGATAGTCACCGAAGGGGTGGCTGATCTGGCTGGCCGAGACGGCGGTACGCACCACGCTGGGCGTGCGGTCCCACTTGGTGTTGGTGTCCGCACCGGCGGGGTCGAGCACCAGCGGAATGCCGGTTTCCTTGCTGACCTGCGCAACGGCCGGGCCTTCGTGACCGCACAGGGGGCCGATCAGGAAGTGGACCTTCTCCTGCAGGGCCAGGCGGCGCGCCTGCGTGAGGGCTTGGTCAGGGTTGCAGGTGGTGTCGGCGGTCACCAGTTCGATCTTGCGGCCGCCGGCGGTGTAGTTGTTCTTTTCCCAGAACATCTTCATCCCGTCGACCATCTCGGCGCCGGGCGTGGCCAGCGGACCGGTGATGGGCGCCAGCACGCCGATGCGGATCGGGCCTTTCGTTTGCGCCGTCGCGGTGCCGACGAGTGCGGCGGCCGCCAGGGCCAGGGCGGTACCCGCCCGTTTCATCCATTTCGATTCAACGCTCTTCATGGTCTGTCCTCTCGATAAAAAACACACGGGGAAAGAATCCGGGGTGAGCACGCCACAACCGCCAGGGGCCGTAACAGCAACACCGATGGTGCTGAACGCTCATCCACTGAGCCATAGGACATTCCCTGCCAATTTGCGCGCGGCCCGCGAGGGTCGCCTGCTCGGCAATGAGGTCCTGTTTGCTGGAGAATGAGCCCGGTCGATAGCCAAAGAACCAGGAGACGAGATGACCACTGCCCTCACGCCCCACGTTCCCGCCCATGCCGCACTGGCACCTCTGGCCTCGCGGCTGGTGGATGTCGAGGCCCTGCCCTGGCAGACCACGCGCTTTGAGGGCGTGGTGGTCAAGCCGCTCTTGTTTGACCGCGCCAGCGGCCTGGCGACCTCGCTGATGCGAATGGCCCCGGGGTCGACGCTGCCCGAACATGAACATGTGCTCATCGAACAGACCTGGGTGCTCGAGGGCCATCTGGTGGACAAGAGCGGGCCTGACGCGGGCATCGAATGCAAGGCGGGCCAATTCATCTGGCGCCCGGCGGGCAGCCGCCACAGCGCGTGGTCGCCCAAGGGCGGCCTGTTCCTGGCGATGTTCCAGATCCCCAACCGCTTCTTCGAGGCGGACGGCCAGGTGACCGACATGGGGGGACAGGATTGGAACGCCATCTGGGGCACCTCAGCGACGCGCACGCCATAGGCCGGACCACCACTGGCGGATCACGGCGGCGGCCAGGGCCAGCAGGTTCAAGGACTCGGGCTCGGGCGCGGGGGCTGGGGTCGCGCCGCCAGCCCGGGGCGATGCGTCGTCACCCGACGCCGCTTCAACCGGCAGGGCCGCTGCGCGCTCGGAAAAGCGCGTCACGAAACTACCCAGCATCGACTCCGTCACCGGCTGCATGAAGCGGCTGCCGAACTGGGCCAGCTTGCCGCTGACCTGGACCGTGGTCTGCCCGACCAGCGCCGAAGTGGTGGGCGAGGCGCCGGGCTCGATGCAGGCCATGAGAACCATGGTGGCGGCCGAACCGTTGGTATCGCCCCCTTTGCCCTGCATCCGCAAGGTGCGTGTGGCCGTGTCCACCTCGAGCACTTCCAGCTCGCCGGTAAAGCGCATCGTGGCCGGGCCGATACGGGTGCTCACCAGGCCCTGGTAGCGCCGCTCGTCCAGCTGCTCGGTGATCTGCGCGCCGGGCATGCAGGCCGCCGTGGCGCGCACATCGCGCAGCAGCTCCCAGGCCTGAGCCACCGTGATCGGCAGGTCATAGCGGCGGTCGATCTTTACTTCCATGAAGGGGTCCGTTTCAAGGGGTGCCCGGGAAACAGCGACGCGAGCACGCGAGGCGCAGCCCCTTCCAGGTAGAACAGCAGGTTGGCGATCACGTCCTCGGTGCGGGTCAGCTGCTTGACCCCATAGACGTGCTGGCGCATGCGCCGGTAGAACACCACGCCGTGCAGCTCCCAGATCATTTCGATTTCCGCGCTGCTGATCTCGCGCGGCGTCACCTCCGGCAAGCCGTGCAGGCGCCGCAGCTCGACCCCCAAGGGCCGAAAGATGTCCGTCATCAGCTTGCGAAACACGCGCTGGTTGTAGACGTAGCCACTGAGCCCCGAGAACACGAAGAGGCGCACCCACTCGCGCGTGAGCATGCGCTCGTCAAACTCGCGGTAGAAATTCGCTACCCGGTCAGACAGCGGTCGACTACGGTCCTTGATCAGGCGGCTCCAGGCGTTGTCCCAGCGTTTGACGAACAGTTCATCAAAGATGGTGTCCAGCAGCTCCTGCTTGGACGCGAAGTAGCGATACAGCAGGGGCTGCGTGATCCCCAGCTGCGCCGACAGCTCGCGCGTGTTGCCGCTCAGACCTGATTCGGCGAAGAAATGCGTCGCCCCTTCCAAGATCTGAGCACGGCGGGCGTCGCTACGCATGGGGGTGACAGCTTCAGACGCGACCGAGTGCGCGCAACACCTTTTCAGGGGTGAAGGGCATGTCGTACAGCTCGGCGTTCAGGGGCGCCAGGGCGTCATTGAGCGCGTTGAGGATGGCTGCGGGCGCACCGGCCGTGCCCGCCTCGCCCGCGCCCTTGGCGCCCAGCTCGGAGCTGCGCGTGGGCGTGCTCACATGGTCGATCTCGATGTCGGGCATCTCGAAGGCCATGGGCACCAGGTAGTCGGCCATGTTGCCGTTACGCAGCTGCCCGCGCTCGTCGTAGAGGCATTGCTCGTACAGCGTGGGGCCGATGCCCTGCACCAGGCCGCCACGAATCTGCTCGTCGACCAGCTGTGCGTTCAGGATGGTGCCGCAGTCCTCGACCACCCAGAACTTCAGCAGGCGGATGAAGCCGGTGTCCACATCCACCTCGAGGTGGCAGGCCATCGCGCCATTGGTGAAGGTGAAGGGATAGGCCTTGGGCACGAAGTGCCGCGTCACATTGAGTTCGGCCTGGAAGCTGCCCAGCGTGTCCGGCCGGAAATAGGCGATCCGCCCCAGTTCCGCCAGGTCGGTCCGCACCTCGCCGGTCAGCACGTCGCAGATCTTGCCCTGGCGGATGTCCAGCCGGTCGGCCGTCGTTTCCAGCACCACCGCCGCCAGGTCCAGGATGTTGCTGCGCAAGGCGCGGCCCGCTTGCCAGGTCGCCTCGCCGCCGACGCCCGCGCCGCGCGAGGCCCAGGTGCCGCCGCCGTAGGGGGTGGCATCGGTATCGACTCCGCTCACCCGCACGTCCGACAGGGGTACACCGATCGCATCGGCCGCCACCTGCGCGAAGACGGTATCAGTCCCCTGCCCTTGCTCGCCGGTGCCGTTCATGACGACGATGCCGCCGCCGGGCTCCATGCGAATGTTGCAGCCGTCCTGCGCCGAGATACGCGCACCGCCCACGCCATAGAACATGGCCGAGGGGTTGGTGATCTCGATCATGCTGATGATGCCGATGCCGCGCCAGATGCCCTGCTTGCGCAGCGCCGCCTGCTCCTGGCGCAGGCGGGGCAGGTCCATCCGGGCCACCAGCTTGTCCATGCACTGGTGATGCGACATGCCCTCGAACTTCATGCCCGAGGGCGTGGTGCAGGGAAAGGCGTCGTCGTTCAGCAGGTTCTTGCGGCGAAAGGCTACCGGGTCCATGCCCAACGCCCGCGCGCCCGCATCGACGATGCCTTCGGTCACCGCCACCGCCACGGGGTGACCCACCGCGCGGTAGTTGGAGTAGATGCCCATGTTGGTGAACACATTGGCCATCGTCGCGTGATACGCATCATGGCGGTACCACTGGCCGGTGATGTTCACGATCTGGTTGCCCTCGACCACGCTGGTACGGGGGTAGACCGAATAGGGCCCGATCGCGAGACGGTCTTCGAACTGGAACCCGCGCAGCGTGCCGTCCTTGGAGACGGCCATCTTCATGGTCACCCGGTGATCGCGCGAATGGATGTCGCTCAGGAAGGACTCGGCCCGATCGGCCACGAACTTGACTGGCCGGCGCAGGCGCATGGAGATGGCGCAAGTGGCCAGTTCATCGCCGTACACATGGGTCTTGATGCCGTAGGAGCCGCCGATGTCGCGGCAGATCACGCGCACCTGCGACTCTTTCAGGCCCAGCAACCGCGCGTAGCAGTCCTGGATCATGTGCGGCGCCTGGTGCGAGATGTAGACCGTGAGCCGGCCGTCAGCGGCGCTGAAGTCGCCCAGCACGGAGCGGCCCTCGAGACACACGCCCGTGTGGCGCGGGAAGCGGAAGGTGCGCTCGACGATCAGGTCGGCCTGCGAGGCGATCTCGCCGAAATTGCCGGTGTCGACATCGCGCGTGAAGCACAGGTTGTCGCCCAGCTCGGGGTGAATCACCGGCGCGTCGGGATCCAGCGCGGTTTCCAGGTCGGTCACCACGGGCAGCTCCTCGTAGTCCACCGACACCAGC
The DNA here is from genome assembly GCA_041169755.1 of Pseudomonadota bacterium. Taxonomy (GTDB): domain Bacteria; phylum Pseudomonadota; class Gammaproteobacteria; order Burkholderiales; family Burkholderiaceae_C; genus Ramlibacter. The sequence goes on from JBEEIS010000182.1 coordinate 23,259, forward strand.
GCCCCCGCATCTTCAGCGGCGTGACGGCTGCGGGCCACCACGGCCACCACCGGCTCGCCCTGCCAGCACACGCGGTCCTGCGCCATGCAGTGCTGGGCCGCCGCCTTCATCCCCTTGAAGTGCGCCAGCGTCGCCACCATGGGCTGCACATGCTCGCGCAGGTCCGCGCCGGTGTAGACGGCCACCACGCCTTTGGCTTTCGCGGCTTGTGTCGTGTCGATCGCCCGGATGCGCGCATGCGCGTAGGGAGAGCGCACAAAAAACACATGCAGCATGCGAGGCAGCCGGATGTCATCGACATACACGGCAGCCCCTTCGATCAGGCGACGCGCGTTCGGGCGCGGCACCGAGGCACCGATGTACGGCTCCTGGCCGATCGCCAGTTTCTCTTGGGGTGTGACCGGCGCGTTCATGCGTCCTCCTTAACGACCTGAATGCCGCGCGCCACGGCCACCGTCTGCACCGCGTCCACGATGGCTTCATAGCCGGTGCAGCGGCAGTAATTGCCCGACAGGTGCTCGCGAATCGCGGTGCGGCTGCAAGTCTTGGCGCCGGACAGCCAATCCTGGCTGGCCATCAACATGCCCGAGGTGCAGAACCCGCACTGGCTGGCATTGCGCTCGTGAAAGGCTTTCTGCAGGTCGGCGATCTCGCCGCTGGCGGTCAGGCCCTCCAGGGTGTCCACCGTGGTGCCATCGAGTTGCACCCCCAGCATCAGGCAACCGCGCACCACCTGCCCGTCCACCCGCAAGGTGCAGGCGCCGCACACACCGTGCTCGCAGCCGGCACGCGGGCTGGACAACTCGAATGCTTCGCGCAGGAAGTCCACGGCATGCAGACGCGGATCCACGTCGGCCGAGACCTCCTGGCCATTGAGACGAAATCGCACCGTGAGGGGGGTCATGGGGAGTCCTTTCCTTTCAGGAAGCGGCCGGTCAGGCGGCGGCCAATTGCGCCAGGGCGCGGCCCGCCAGCACGCCACACAGGTGGGCCTTGGTCGCGGCTTGGGTGTAGAGATCCGCGCGCAGGGTGTCGGCGGCCAGGCCCTTCGTCGCGAGGGCGGCCACCTCGGCGGTCGAGCCTGCGTTGAAGGCGTCCTGCAGCCGGGTCGTCAAGGTCGCGTCTTGCAAGGGCATGTCGGCCACGGCAAAGAACACCAGGCGCAGGTCCTTGAGCTTACCCCCCTGCACCTGGGCACTGGCCATGGCCGCGGCGGTGGCGAAGTCGCCATGGCGTCGGGCCAGTTCGAGCACGCAGGTTTTTTCCTGCGCGGGTCGCGGCGAAATCACCACGGCTTCAAGCAGTTCGTCCTCGCCCAGGTCGGTCATGTACATGCCCTGGAAGAACTGGCGGGCAGGCACTTCGCGTCGACCGGTGTTGCCCAGAATGCGCACCGTGGCATCCAGCAGGATGCAGGCGGCGGGCCACTCGGCCGCCGGGTCAGCCAGCGCCACGCTGCCGCCGAAAGTCCCCCGATTGCGGATGGCCGCATGCGCCAGGTAGCGCCCCGCCTGGGCCAGCACTGGCGCCGCGCGCGCGACCTCGGGCGAGGCGATGACCTGCGAATGGCGCGCCATGGCCCCGATCACCAGCTTGTCGCCCTCCATGCGGATCTGGCGAAGCTCCTCCAGGCCGTTGAGGTCAATCAGGCACTCCGACTGATTGAACCGCAAGGCCAGGGCGGGCATCAGGCTTTGCCCGCCGGCCAGGAAGCGGGCCGCCCCGCCCCAGCGTGCCTTGACGGACAGCGCCTGCTCAACGCTGGCGGGTCGCTCGAATGCGAATGCTGCGGACTTCATGACGCCTTTCTTTCCCGTAGGGAATCAGGAACGACTGAAATTGATCAGTTGATAGAACTGAGCATGCGATAAACATTCAGCCCTGACACCCATGAAAACCCGAACTTCGCATGGGGTCTTCGCCGACCCAACTTGAGGGTTAACCCTGAAAACCGCCAGCGCAGGCCATGCTCCACTTACCAAGCCATTTCAAAATTGATCAGGAGACAGAGATGCAAGTCCCGATTCGGGTCAACGGCAAAGCCGTGACCGTCGATGCCGCACCGCAAACGCTGCTGGTGCACGCGCTGCGCGAACACCTCAAGCTCACCGGCACCCATGTGGGCTGCGACACCGCCCAGTGCGGCGCATGCACCGTGTTGGTTGATGGCCGCGCGATCAAGTCGTGCAATGTGCTGCTCGCGCAGGTCGCGGGCCAGGAAGTCACCACCATCGAAGGCGTGGCGGCGACCGATGGCACCCTGCACCCGATGCAGTCGGCTTTCAAGGAGTGCCACGGCCTGCAATGCGGCTTTTGCACACCGGGCATGGTCATGAGCGCCATCGACCTGTGCAAGCGCCATCCGGGCGCCGACGCCACGCAGATCCGCGAGCAGCTCGAAGGCAACCTGTGCCGCTGCACGGGCTACCAGAACATCGTCAAGGCCGTGCAGCAAGGCGCTGCCGGCATGAAGTCCTAAGGAGCTGGCCATGGGTGCATCCGACTTCGCCAAACTGCCGCACATCGGTGAATCGCTCCTGCGCAAGGAGGACTACCGTTTCCTCACGGGCGCCGGCCAGTACACCGACGACATCGTGTTGACCAACATGCATCACGCCGTGTTCGTGCGCTCGCCGCACGCCCATGCGAATGTTCGCAAGGTCGACAAAGCTGCTGCCCTGAAGGCGCCCGGCGTCATCGGCATCTTCGATGGCCAGGATGTGGCCGCCGACAAGATCGGCGGGCTGCCCTGCGGCTGGTTGATCACCGACACCAGCGGCCAGAAGATGAAAGAGCCGCCCCACCCCATCCTGGCTCAAGGCAAGGTCCGCTACGTGGGTGACCATGTGGCCATGGTGGTGGCCGACACGCTGGAAAACGCCAAGAACGCCGCCGAACTCGTCGAGGTGGACTACGAGACGCTGCCCGCGGTCGTGGACGTGCGTGACGCCCAGAAGCAGAGTGCCCCCCAGCTGCATGAGGCGGCCCCCGGCAACCATTGCTACAAATGGGCGATCGGCGACAAGGCTGCGGTCGACGCCGCCTTCCAGAACGCCGCGCACGTCACCCAGCTGGACCTGGTGAACAACCGCCTGGCACCCAACCCCATGGAGCCGCGCGCGGCGATTGCCACCTACAACCGCGCCGGCGACGACTACACCCTGTACGTCGCCAACCAGAACCCGCACGTCGAGCGATTGCTCATGACGGCCTTCGTGATGGGTCTGCCCGAACACAAGGTACGAGTGATCGCCCCCGACGTCGGCGGCGGCTTTGGTGCCAAGATCTACCTGTACGCCGAAGACGTATGCCTGACCTGGGCCTCCAAGAAACTCAATTGCGCGATCAAGTGGACCTGCGATCGCTCCGAGGCCTTCCTGTCGGACGCCCACGGCCGTGACCATGTCTCGCACGCCGAACTCGCGATGGACAAGGACGGCAAGTTCCTGGCCTTGCGCGTGCACACCGACGCCAACCTGGGCGCCTACCTCTCCACCTTCTCCACGGCGGTGCCCACCATCTTGTACGCCACACTGCTGGCGGGCCAGTACGCGACGCCGCAGGTGCATGTGGAGGTGGATGCCTGGTTCACCAACACCGCGCCAGTGGACGCCTATCGCGGCGCGGGCCGGCCCGAGGCGACCTATTTGCTCGAGCGCATCGTCAGCCGCGCGGCCTGGGAAACCGGCCTCACGCAAGACGAGATCCGCCGCCGCAACTTCATCACCCAGTTCCCGTATCAGACCCCCGTCGCGCTCCAGTACGACACCGGCGACTTCCATGCCTGCCTGGAAAAATCACGCGAACTGGCCGATATGGCGGGCTATGAAAAGCGCAAGGCGGCCTCCCAGGCCAAGGGCCTGCTACGCGGTGT
>JBEEIS010000183.1:0-3111 GCA_041169755.1 Pseudomonadota bacterium
TGAATGCTTCAGGCTGCGGGGTGACAGTCAAGGAATACGGCCACCTGCTGCAGCACGACCCGGCCTACGCTGCGAAGGCGGCCCGCATCAGTGAACTCACGAAGGACCTGAGCGAGTTGCTGCCGGATCTGGTGGCGGCACTCCAGGGCCGGGTGAAAGCGCCTACCGAGCCCCTGGCCTATCACCCGCCCTGCACCTTGCAGCATGGCCAGAAGGTGCGGGGTGGCGTGGAGCAGCACCTGGGCGCGCTGGGGTTCGCTGTGCGCGTGGCGACCAACGAATCGCACCTGTGTTGCGGCTCGGCGGGCACCTACTCGGTGCTGCAACCCGAGACGGCGCAGGCCCTGCGTGATCGCAAGCTGGGCCACCTGGGTGAACTGCAGCCCGCCGCCATCGTGTCGGCCAACATCGGCTGCATCACCCACTTGCAAAGCGGCACCGCCACGCCGGTGCGGCATTGGGTGGAGGTGCTGGACGCGGCGCTGGTGTGAGTCCGGCGCGCGCGCGGCGGTCTCAGGCGGGCGTCATTTCGAGGTTGTCGATCAGCCGCGTGTTGTCCAGCCGCGCCGCCGCGAGTACCACCCAGTGCGCGTCGCCGTCCTGCGCTGGAGGCAGCAGGTCTCTCTGCCGCCGCACCGTGAGGTAGTCGGGCCGCCACCCGCGTTCGCGCAAGGCCTGCAGGGCCTGGGCCTCCAGGGTGGCGAGGTCACGCCGGCCCGCGCGCACCGCGTCGGCGACCTGCTGCAACTGAGTGGACAGCTGCGCCGCCTCCCGCCGCGCCGCAGGCGACAAGTAGGCATTGCGCGAAGACAGCGCCAGGCCGTCCTGCGCGCGCTGCGTTTCACCCGCCACGACCTCGATGGGCAGATTGAACTGCCGCACCAGGCCCTGGATCACGCGCAGCTGCTGGTAGTCCTTCTTGCCAAACACCGCTACGCACGGTTGCACGCAGGCGAACAACTTCATCACCACCGTGCACACGCCGGTGAAGAAGCCAGGGCGGAATTCGCCCTCCAGGATGTCGGCCAGTGCGGCAGGTGGCTGTACCCGGTAGCCCTGGGGCTCGGGATATAGGGTTTCTTCGGCAGGCGCGAACACCACGTCGCAGCCCGCGGCCGCCAGCTGCTCGCAATCCGCGTCCAGGGTGCGCGGGTAGCGGTCGAAATCTTCATGCGGCAGAAACTGCAGGCGATTGACGAAGATGCTGGCCACCGTGACGTCGCCGTGTTGGCGAGCCAGTTTCATCAGGGCCAGATGGCCTGCATGCAGGTGGCCCATGGTGGGGACGAAGGCGGGGCGTTGCGCGTGCGCCAAAGCGCTGCGCAACTCGCCGAGGTTGTGGACGAGTTTCATGATCTCCCTGATCGATGGGTCTGGTTTTTTTTCGAGGAATCAGTAGGTGTGCGCGGGCACTTCAGGAAAGCGGCCGGTTTTTACCACGTCCACGTACGCGCGCACCGCGTCGGCCACCGACGGCGCACCCTGCATGAAGTTGCGCACGAAGCGTGCGGGCGTGCCGGGTGACAGACCCAGCATGTCGTGCAGCACCAGCACCTGCCCGCTGCAATCCGGCCCGGCACCAATGCCGATGACGGGGATGTCCAGCGCCTGCGTGACCTGCGCGCCCAGGGCTGCGGGCACGAGCTCCAGGACCAGCATCGCCGCACCTGCGTCCTGCAGCTCGCGCGCGTGCCGCAGCAAGGTGGCGGCGCCGGCTTCATCGCGCCCCTGGATGCGCCAGCCGCCCAGCGCGTGCACCGACTGCGGGGTGAGGCCCAGGTGACCGCACACGGCGATGCCGCGCTCCGAGAGAAATCGCACCGTCTCGGTCGTCCAGCCGCCGCCTTCGAGCTTGACCATCTGCGCGCCAGCCTGCATCAGCATCACCGCGCTGGCCAGGGCTTGGGCGGGCGACGCGTGGTAACTGCCCTGGGGCAGGTCGCCGATCACCCAGGCGCTGCGGTTGCCGCGCGCCACGCAGGCCACGTGGTAGGCCATGTCGTCCAGCGTCACCGGCACCGTGGTGTCCCGGCCCTGGACAACCATGCCCAGGGAGTCGCCGACCAGCAGGCAGTCCACCCCCGCGTGATCGAGCAGGCGCGCAAAGCTCGCGTCGTAGCAGGTGAGCATCGCGATCTTCTCGCCCGCGCGGTGCATCGCGCGCAGGCCATGCAAGGTTCGGGGCTTGCGAGAAGCCGATGAGGCAGGGGCGGCAGTCATGGCTGCAATCCCAGGCGAGGCGCGGCGGGAGGGCGCGAGCGGCGCGCAGCGTCAGCAGGCCAGCGCCGCTTCGATGTCCCGCGCCAGCTTGGCCGGTGCGTGCATCGGCGCATAGCGGCGGATCACGCGGCCATCGCGCCCGACCAGGAACTTGGTGAAGTTCCACTTGATCGCACGCGTGCCCAGCACGCCGGGTGCCTGCGCGGTGAGCCATCGGTACAAGGGCGCAGCGTCATCGCCGTTGACGTCCACCTTGGCCATCATCGGAAAGCTCACGCCGTAATTGCGTTGGCAGAACTGGCCGATGGATTCATTGCTGCCGGGATCTTGCTTGCCGAACTGGTTGCAGGGAAACCCCAGCACCGCCAGCCCGCGTTCGGCATAGGTGGCGTGCAATGTCTGCAGGCCGGCGAACTGCGGGGTGAAGCCGCAGGCGCTGGCGGTGTTGACGATCAGCTTGACCTTGCCGCGGTAATCAGCCAGTGGCACCGGTTGGCCGTCGATGCGGGTGACTTCGAAGTCGTAGAGGGTAGCGGTGGACATCCGCCTATTGTGCGACGGGATCGGGCCGCGTCGGCCACGCCGACCAGACGGCCGCTGCAAGGATGAGCGCTCCGCCGATCGCGGTGTGCAGGGTCAGCGTGGCCGCGCCCAGGGCGATGGATGAGATGCTCGCGAACACCACCTCGGACAGCATGATCAACGCGGTGGTGTGTGCGGGCAGGCGCGCCGCGCCGTACTGCAGGGCCACGTTTCCAAGCAGGAAGGCCACGCCCAGCAGCAGGGCCACCGGCAGGCCGCTGGCCTGCATCTGCGGTGCGGCGATCAGGCCCTGCGCCAGGCCGATGCCCGCTGTGGCGGCCGCCAGTGCTGCGCCGCCCGCGAACATGG
>JBEEIS010000184.1:0-4497 GCA_041169755.1 Pseudomonadota bacterium
CTTCTTGGGTCTGGGCGGCATTCTGGTCTGCTCCTTCCTGGGCGGCATGCGCGCGGTGACCTGGACCCAGGTGGCCCAGTACATCGTGCTGATCGTGGCCTACATGATCCCGGTGGTGTGGTTGTCCGTGAAGCAAACCGGCGTGCCGGTGCCGCAAGCGGTCTATGGCTACCAGCTGGAGAAAGTCACGGCCGCCGAGAAGCGCCTGACCGACGACCCCAAGGAAAAGGAAGTGCGCGACATCTTTGCGCAGCGTTCCGCCGCCCTGGCTGAGAAGCTCAAGGACCCGGCAGCCGCTCTGGCCGCCGACAAGGACGCCGCGACCAAGAAGGTCGAAGAGCTCAAGGCCGCTTCCGCGCCTGCTGCCGACCTGGCCGCTGCCGAGAAGGCGCTGGCTGCTCTGCCCAAGGATGCCGAAGCTGCCAAGAAAGCCTGGACCGCCGCCAAGGCGAGCGCGGACACCAAGTCCCGTCCGCTCAACGGCATGCCCAAGCATGCGCAGCAATTCGCGGGCGACCCGAAGGGCGATGCCAAGGCCCAGGACGCCTACGACACCTCGCGTCGTAACTTCCTGGCGCTGATCTTCTGCCTGATGGTCGGTACCGCGGCCCTGCCGCACATCCTGATGCGCTACTACACCACGCCCAGCGTGAAAGAAGCGCGTGAGTCGGTGACCTGGTCGCTGTTCTTCATCTTCCTGCTGTACTTCACCGCGCCTGCCCTGGCGGTGCTGGTCAAGTACGAGGTGTTCAACGTGCTGGTGGGAACGCCGTTCGACAAGCTGCCCGCCTGGATCGCGGCGTGGGCCAAGGTCGACCCGACGCTTCTGAGCATCGTGGACATCAACAAGGACGGCATCTTCCAGCTCAATGAAATGAGCATCGGTGGCGACATCATCGTGCTGGCCACGCCTGAAATTGGCGGCCTGCCCTATGTGATCTCCGGCCTGGTGGCGGCGGGTGGCCTGGCTGCGGCGCTGTCCACTGCGGACGGCCTGCTGCTGACGATCGCCAACGCGCTGTCGCACGACCTGTACTACAAGATGATCGACCCGAACGCTTCCACGGCCCGCCGTGTGACGATCTCGAAGGTCCTCTTGCTGGTGGTGGCCTTGGCCGCAGCCTATGTGGCGGCGCAGAAACCGGCGGACATCCTGTTCCTGGTCTCGGCGGCGTTCTCGTTCGCGGCAGCCTCGTTCTTCCCGGCCCTGGTCCTGGGCATCTTCTGGAAGCGCGCAACCGGTATTGCCGCCTCGCTGGGCATGATCGCCGGCCTGGGCATCACCTTCTACTACATGGTGACCACCCAGCCCTGGCTGCGCGGGATCTTCGGCGTGACCTCGCCGGTTGAACTGTGGTACGGCATCCAGCCGATCTCCGCGGGTGTGTTCGGCGTGCCGGTGGGCTTTGCCGTGATCATCCTGGTGAGCCTGATCACCCCGGCGCCCAGCGCCAAGATCCAGGCCCTGGTGGAGCACGTGCGCTACCCGAACCTCAAGGCGTCCTGATCGCCTCGCGCATGACCGGGTCTGCCCCGGTCATGTCGTCAACCCACAAACCGGCAGGCCTAGCGCCTGCCGGTTTTTTTGTGTGCAAACCAAAGGCCGAGGCCCCGATCCCCCTGCGCCGCGCTCAGCACGGCCCGATCCCTAGAATCCCTGGCCTTCACTGTGAAAGACCGGCTGTATGACCCAGGGATTGATCCGCATCCGCGGCGCCAGGCAACATAACCTCAAGAACCTCGACCTGGACCTGCGCACGGGCGAGCTCACGGTCGTCACCGGGCCCAGCGGCTCGGGCAAGTCCAGCCTGGTGTTCGACACCCTCTATGCCGAGGGCCAGCGCCGTTATGTGGAGACCTTCTCCGCCTACGCCCGCCAGTTCCTGGACCGCATGGACAAGCCGGCGGTGGACCGCGTCGAGGGTGTGCCACCCGCCATCGCCATCGACCAGACCAACCCGGTGCGGTCTTCACGGTCCACCGTGGGCACGATGACGGAGCTCAATGACCACTTGAAGCTCCTGTTCGCCCGCGCCGCCCAGCTCTTTGACCGCCAGACCGCGCAGCCTGTGCGGCACGACTCGCCCGAGACCATCTACGCGCAGCTCATGGCGCGCACGCAGGCCGACGACCCGCGTCTGGTGATCACCTTCCCGGTCGAACTGCCCGCCAGTACCACCCCCGAGGAAGTCGAGCAGTGGCTGGCCGCCAGCGGTTTCACGCGCGTGCAGGCGCAGCGTGAAATTGCCACGCCGACCGGGCCCCGCAAGGTCCTCGATGTGGTGGCCGACCGCCTGCGCCTGCAAGGCGCCGAGAAGATCCGCGCCATCGAGGCGATCGAGGTGGCCTTGAAGCGCGGCGCCGGTCGTCTGGCTGTCTATGCGCAAACAGGTGAAGACACCTGGGACCTCTGGAAGTTTTCCACCGGCCTTCACTGCCCGGACAGCGACATCCGCTACGCCGACCCGCTGCCGTCGATGTTCTCGTTCAACAGCGCGGTGGGCGCCTGCGAGGCCTGCCGCGGCTTCGGGCGGGTGATCGGCGTCGATTGGGGCCTGGTCATTCCCAATGAAAAGCTCACGCTGCGCGCCGGCGCGATCAAGACCATCCAGACCCCCGCCTGGGCCGAAGCTCAGGACGACCTGATGCGATATGCCGAAGCGGCTGGCATCCCGCGCGACACCCCCTGGTACAAGCTCACGCCCGAGCACCAGGCCTGGGTGCTCGACGGCACGCCTGGCTTCAAGGAGGGCAACTGGAACAAGCAGTGGTATGGCATCAAGCGCTTTTTCCAGTACCTGGAAAGCAAGGCCTACAAGATGCATATCCGGGTGCTGCTGTCCAAGTACCGCAGCTACACCCCGTGTGACACCTGCGGCGGTGCGCGCCTGAAAACCGAGAGCCTGCTGTGGCGCCTGGGCTCCAAGGAAGATGCCGACGCGGTGCTGCCCCCGGCGCGGCGCTTCATGCCGATGGGTGTGGGCTGGAGCCGCGAGCAGCTCGAGGCCCTGCCGGGCCTGTCGCTACACGACCTGATGCTGCTGCCGATCGAGCGCCTGCGCGCCTTCTTCGCACGCCTGGCCCAGCCCCAGGGTGAGGACGCGCAGGCGCTCAAGCTCCTGTTCGAGGAAATCACCACCCGACTGAAGTACCTGGTGGATGTGGGCATCGGCTACCTCACGCTGGACCGCCAGAGCCGCACCCTCTCAGGTGGCGAGGTGCAGCGGATCAACCTCACGACCGCGCTGGGCACTTCGCTGGTGAACACCCTCTTCGTGTTGGACGAACCCAGCATCGGCCTGCACCCACGCGATATTCATCGCATCACCGAGGCCATGAAGCGCCTGCGTGACGCCGGCAACACCCTGGTGGTGGTCGAACACGATCCGGCCGTGATGCTGGCCGCAGACCGCATGATTGACATGGGCCCGGGCCCCGGCGAGCGCGGCGGGCAGATCGTTTTCGACGGAACCACTGACGCCCTGCGCAGCGCCGATACCCTCACTGGCGCCTACCTGGGAGGACGTCGGCAGGTGGGCATGGGCTTCAAACGCACGGTGACCGACGCCACCCCACGCCTGATTCTCGAGGGGGCGAACGAACACAACCTGCAAGACCTCTCGGTCGAATTCCCCCTGCAGCGGCTGGTATGCATCACCGGCGTGTCCGGGTCGGGCAAGTCCACCCTGATCCAGGACATCCTGGCCCCGGCCCTCCTGCGCCAATTTGGCAAGTCCACTGATGCTCCGGGAAGGCATGACCGTCTGCTGGGGGCCGATCATCTGGGTGACGTGGTCTTCGTGGACCAGTCTCCCATCGGCAAGACCGCACGCTCCAACCCCGTGAGCTATGTGGGCGCGTGGGACGCACTTCGCGAGATCTTCGCGACCGCTCCTCTGGCCCGCCAGCGAAGCTACACCGCCTCGAAATTCAGCTTCAACAGCGGTGACGGCCGCTGCCCCACCTGCGGTGGCTCCGGCTTCGAGCATGTGGAGATGCAGTTTCTCTCCGACGTCTACCTGCGCTGTCCGGACTGCGACGGCAAGCGCTATCGCCCGGAGATCCTGGAGGTCACCATCGAACGTCAGGCCCTGGGCGCGGTCCAGCCTCGTGTCCTGAATGTGGCCGACGTGCTCGAGCTCACGGTGAGCGAGGCCGTGCAGCTGTTTGCGAACGACCGGGAAGTTCTGCGGACCTTGCAACCCATCGTCGACGTGGGCCTGGAATACGTGAAGCTGGGGCAGCCCGTGCCCACGCTCTCGGGCGGCGAGTCGCAGCGCCTGAAGCTGGCCGGCTTTCTGGCCGAAGCCGCCAGCCGGCGCAGCCCGCAGCCCCTGGCCACACGCGGCACGCTGTTTCTCTTTGACGAACCCACCACCGGCCTGCACTTCGACGACATCGCCAAACTGATGCGCGCGCTGCGCAAGCTGCTGGACGCAGGGCACTCCATCATCGTCATCGAGCACAACCTTGACGTCATCCGCGCCAGCGACTGGC
>JBEEIS010000185.1:0-9792 GCA_041169755.1 Pseudomonadota bacterium
TCGTCGCGCACAGCTTCTCCAAGAGTTTTCTCATGACCGGCTGGCGCCTGGGCTGGCTCGTGATGCCCCCCGCGATGGTCGACGCCATGGGCAAGCTGATCGAGTTCAACACCTCCTGCGCCAGCACCTTCACCCAGCGCGGTGCCATCGCCGCGCTGCATCGCACCGACGAGGTCACCCCCCGGGTGGTGGCCCACTTGCGCGCCTGCCGAGATACCTTGGTGCCCCTGTTGCAGGGGGTGCCGCAGGTGGAGGTGGCCCCCGCACCGGGCGGCATGTATGCTTTTTTCCGACTCGCGGGGCACCCCGACTCTCTGACGACCGCCAAGCGCCTGGTCTCCGAGGCGGGGCTGGGCCTGGCGCCTGGCAGTGCCTTCGCCCCCGAGGCCGAGGGCTGGCTGCGCTGGTGTTTCGCCTCCAAGGACCTGGCCCGCCTCTCCCAGGGGGTGGACCGCCTGCGGGCTTGGCTGGCCGGGCCCGGGCGGGCGGCCTGAAGGGGCGGCTCGGTCGGGTAAGTCGGGTGCGGCTATAATCCCGAAGTTGTCCTCCTCGTGCACCGCGCAAGGGAGGGCAGCACCGCACACTTCCGTGCACACGTTGGGGCCGCGTTCCAGCCTCCAACGCAAGTTCAAATAGTCAAAGGAATCCCATGACCGCCATCAACAAGGCCGAGGTCGTCAAGACCCATGCCCGCGCTGCCAACGACACCGGAAGCCCCGAAGTCCAGGTGGCCCTGCTGACCGCTCGCATCAACGAGCTGACCCCCCACTTCAAGACCCACGCCAAGGACCACCACGGCCGCCGTGGCCTGCTGCGCATGGTCAATCGCCGCAAGAGCCTGCTGGCGTACCTCAAGGACAAGGACGCCGACCGCTACACCGCGCTGATCGCCAAGCTGGGCCTGCGCAAATAAGCACTGAATCCATGAAGCGCGCCTGAGTTAGTCCCCACTAGCTCAGGCGCGTTTTACTTCGGAGACCCGACGACGAATACGCGCTGTGTCATTCCACCAGCGGCCCCGCCCCAGGCCCTTGATGGAATGGCATCGTGTTCGACCGAAGGCTCCATCACCTGAGAAGCCAAGAAAGCACGAACCATGAGCATCTTCAACAAAGTCACCAAGACCTTCCAGTGGGGCCAGCACACGGTCACCCTGGAGACCGGCGAGATCGCCCGCCAGGCCACCGGCGCGGTGCTGGTCAACATCGACGACACCGTGGTCCTGGCCACCGTGGTCGCCTCCAAGTCCGCCAAGCCCGGCCAGGACTTCTTCCCCCTGACCGTCGACTACATCGAGAAGACCTACGCCGCAGGCAAGATCCCCGGCAGCTTCTTCAAGCGCGAAGCCAAGCCCTCCGAACTCGAGACCCTCACCTCGCGCCTGATCGACCGTCCGATCCGCCCGCTGTTCCCCGAGGGCTTCCTGAACGAAGTGCATGTGGTGATCCACACCATCTCGCTGAACCCCGAGGTCGATGCCGACATCGCCGCCATGATCGGCACCAGCGCCGCGCTGGCCATCTCCGGCATTCCCTTCGCCGGCCCGATCGGTGCCGCGCGCGTGGGCTACATCAACGGTGAATACGTCCTGAACCCGGGCCAGACCCAGCGCAAGGACTCGCAGATGGACCTGGTGGTCGCCGGCACCGAAGCCGCCGTGCTGATGGTCGAATCCGAGGCCCTGCAGCTGCCCGAAGAAGTGATGCTCGGCGCCGTGGTCTTCGGCCACGACCAGGGCAAGATCGCGATCAACGCCATTCACGAGCTGGTGCGCGACGCCGGCAAGCCCGCCTGGGACTGGCAGCCGCCGGCCAAGGACGAGTCCTTCATCGCCCGGGTCACCGCTGTGGCCGAAGACAAGCTGCGCGCGGCCTACCAGATCCGCTCCAAGCAGGCCCGCACCCAGGCCCTGCGCGAGGCCTCGGCCGCCGTGCACGCCGAGCTCAAGGCCAGCGGCGCCGAGTTCGAAGCGGGCAAGGTCGATGACCTGCTGTTCGCCATCGAATCCAACATCGTGCGCAGCCAGATCCTGTCGGGCGAGCCTCGTATTGACGGCCGCGACACCCGCACCGTGCGCCCCATCGAGATCCGCAACAGCGTGCTGCCCCGCACCCACGGTTCCGCCCTGTTCACGCGCGGCGAGACTCAGGCCCTGGTGATCGCGACCCTGGGCACCGAGCGCGACGCCCAGCGCATCGACGCCCTGGCCGGCGAGTTCGAAGACCGCTTCTTGTTCCACTACAACATGCCCCCCTTCGCCACCGGTGAAGTCGGCCGCATGGGTTCCACCAAGCGCCGCGAAGTCGGTCACGGTCGCCTGGCCAAGCGCGCGCTCGTCGCCTGCCTGCCCACCAAGGAAGAATTCCCCTACACCATCCGCGTGGTCTCCGAGATCACCGAGTCCAACGGCTCTTCGTCGATGGCCTCCGTCTGCGGCGGCTGCCTGGCCATGATGGACGCAGGCGTGCCGATGAAGGCCCACGTGGCCGGCATCGCCATGGGCCTGATCAAGGAAGGCAACCGCTTCGCAGTGCTGACCGACATCCTGGGTGATGAGGACCACCTGGGCGACATGGACTTCAAGGTCGCTGGCACCACCAACGGCATCACCGCCCTGCAGATGGACATCAAGATCCAGGGCATTACCAAGGAAATCATGCAGGTCGCTCTGGCCCAGGCCAAGGAAGCGCGCATGCATATCCTGGGCAAGATGCAGGACGCCATGGGCGAGGCCAAGACCGAGGTGAGCAGCTTCGCGCCGAAGCTCTACACGATGAAGATCAACCCCGAGAAGATCCGCGACGTGATCGGCAAGGGCGGCGCCGTGATCCGCGCGCTGACCGAAGAGACTGGCTGCCAGATCAACATCGAGGAAGACGGCACCATCACCATCGCCGCCACCGACGCCGCCAAGGCCGATGAGGCCAAGCAGCGCATTGAGCAGATCACCGCGGAAGTCGAGATCGGCAAGGTCTACGAAGGCCCGATCACCAAGATCCTGGACTTCGGCGCGCTGGTCAACCTGCTGCCTGGCAAGGACGGCCTGCTGCATATCAGCCAGATCGCCCATGAGCGTGTGGAGAAAGTCACCGACTACCTGTCCGAAGGCCAGGTCGTGCGCGTGAAGGTGCTCGAGACCGACGAAAAGGGCCGCGTCAAGCTGTCCATGAAGGCGCTGCTCGATCGCCCCGCGCGCGAGCCGCAGCCCGAAGCACCGCAGGGCGAGTAAGGTACAGGACGCCCGCGCCCGAGCGCCGCTGGGCCGCCCCAGGGCGCTCTGGCACGCGGGCTTTTTGCCGACAGAGCGACCATGCAAGCCGTTGAAATCCGCGAATACGGCGCCCCCGAGGTGCTGCAACTGACCGAACGCCCCCAGCCTGTTGCAGGCGCGGGCGAGGTGTTGGTGCGCGTCACCGCCAGCGGCGTCAACCGCCCCGATGTGCTCCAGCGCACCGGCAACTACCCGGTGCCGCCGGGCGCCTCCGACATCCCCGGCCTGGAGATTGCCGGCGTGATCGAGGGCGGCGACGCGGCGGCCATGGCGGCGGCGGGCCTGAAGACGGGTGACCGGGTGTGTGCGCTGGTGGCCGGCGGTGGCTACGCGCAGTACGCCGTCGCGCCGGTGGGTCAGTGCCTGCCCGTGCCCGCCGGTCTGACCGACATCGAAGCCGCTTCGCTGCCTGAGACCTTCTTCACCGTCTGGAGCAACGTCTTTGACCGCGCGCGCCTGCAAGCGGGCGAGACCCTGCTGGTGCAGGGGGGCTCCAGCGGTATCGGCGTCACCGCCATCCAGATGGCCAAGGCAATGGGCGCCACCGTCATCGCGACCGCGGGCAGCGATGCCAAGTGCCAGGCCTGCCTGGCCTTGGGCGCTGACCATGCGATCAACTACCGCACGCAGGACTTCGCCGAGGAGGCCAAGCGCCTCACCGGCGGCGTCGGCGTGAACGTCATCCTGGACATGGTGGCCGGTGCTTACGTCGCGCGCGAGGTCGAGTGCCTGGCCGAAGACGGACGCCTGGTCCTCATCGCGGTACAGGGCGGCGTCAAGTGCGAATTCAATGCGGGCCTTGTGCTGCGTCGTCGCCTGCAGATCACGGGCTCCACCCTGCGCCCGCGCCCAGTGGCTTTCAAGTCAGCGATCGCTGCGTCGCTGCGCCAGCACGTCTGGCCGCTGATTGCTGCAGCCCAGATCAAGCCGGTGATTCATTCCACCTTTCCCGCGGCGCGTGCGGCGCAGGCCCACACGCTGATGGAATCCAACCAGCACGTCGGCAAGATCGTGTTGACGTGGTGAGTCCCCACAACCCATCGCCCGAGCAGCCATGAAGAAGAAACTCATCGCCGGCAATTGGAAGATGAACGGCAGTACCGAAGCCAACGAGGCGTTGGTGCGCGCCGTGGTGACAGGCCTGGCCGCCCACGCCGCGCGTTGCGACGCCGCGGTCTGCGTGCCCGCGCCCTACCTCTCGCAGGTGCAGGCCCTGGTCCAGGGCGGTGCACTGGCGCTGGGTGCCCAGGACGTGTCCGAGCACGAGCAGGGCGCCTATACCGGCGAGGTCTCGGCCCGCATGCTGCGTGACTTCGGCACCCGCTACGCCATCGTCGGCCACTCCGAGCGCCGCCAGTACCACAGCGAGACCGACGCGCTCGTGTCCCGCAAGGCTCGCGCCGCCTTGGCCCAGGGCATCACCCCCGTCGTCTGCGTGGGCGAGACCCTGGCCGAGCGTGAAGCCGGCCAGACCGAGGCGGTCGTCAAGCGTCAGCTGGCGGCCGTGATTCACGACAATGGCCATTGCATCAGTGAGATCGTGGTGGCCTATGAGCCCGTGTGGGCGATCGGTACTGGCAAGACCGCCACGCCCGAGCAGGCGCAGCAGGTCCACGCGGTGCTGCGGGCTCAGCTCCAGGCTGCCACGCCCCACGCCGATCGCATCCACTTGTTGTATGGCGGCAGCATGAATGCGGCCAACGCCGCCAGCCTGCTGGCGCAAGCCGATATTGACGGCGGCCTGATCGGCGGCGCGTCGCTCAAGGCACCCGATTTCCTCCAGATCATTGCTGCAGCCGCAGCCTGAATGGCTGGCACACCCCTTTAGGAGTCCTTTTTTATGAGTTTTCTCTTCAACGTGATCCTGACCGTCCAGCTTCTGTCGGCGCTGGGCATGATCGGCCTGATCCTGGTGCAGCACGGCAAGGGCGCCGACATGGGCGCGGCCTTTGGCGGCGGTGGCAACTCGGGCAGCCTGTTCGGCGCCAGCGGCAGTGCCAACTTCCTCTCGCGCACCACCGCCATCCTGGCCACCGTGTTCTTCCTGTGCACGCTGGGCTTGGCCTATCTGGGTAGCGTGCGTCCCGCCGACACGGGCAGCGTGCTCGAGCGCGCGGCTACCGGCGCGCCGGCAGCCCCTGCTGCGGGTGCCGCCTCTGGCGCCGCCGCCGAGATTCCGGGTGCCACGGCACCGGCCGCACCGGGCGCGGCTGCCGCCCCCGCCGCGGTGCCTGCAGCCGCAGGCGCTTCGGGTGCGGCCCAGATTCCGGCGCGCTGACCCGCCACGGCGCTCTGACGCATTCCCCTCAAGGGCCCGCTGCGCGGGCCCTTGCACTTTCTACCGTCCGAACAAGGGTGGTGTCATGGTTTCAAGGTAAACTCGTAGGCTGTTCGGAAAGCAGTTAAACGCCTCGCGCTGGCCGGGCAAATTGGACAAAACGACAACGCCGTCGTGGTGAAATTGGTAGACACGCTATCTTGAGGGGGTAGTGGCGAAAGCTGTGCGAGTTCGAGTCTCGCCGACGGCACCAGACAAGAAGAATCACGGGCTCTGCCCGTGGCACCAGTGGTTGCGGAGCCCAGATGAACCTTGAGCCCTACCTCCCCGTCCTCCTTTTCATTTTGGTGGGCATAGGCGTCGGGGTCGTGCCCCAGCTCCTGGGCTTTGTTCTCTCCTCCTCCGCGGGTTTCGACAAGCCCGACGCGGCCAAGAATTCCCCCTACGAATGCGGCTTCGAAGCCTTCGAAGACGCCCGCATGAAGTTCGATGTGCGCTATTACCTGGTCGCCATCCTCTTCATCCTCTTCGACCTCGAAATCGCTTTTCTCTTCCCCTGGGCCGTCGCGCTCAAGGAAATCGGCCCGGTGGGCTTTTGGTCGATGATGGTGTTCCTGGCCATCCTGGTCGTAGGCTTCATCTACGAGTGGAAAAAGGGCGCCCTGGACTGGGAATGATCGTTGCACCGCGTGCCCGCGCGGGCACGCCTGCTTAAGGAAGTAAAGGCTATGGCAAACGAAGGCATCCTCGACAAGGACATCGTCACCACCACCGTTGACTCGGTGATCAACTGGGCCAAGACCGGCTCGCTTTGGCCCATGACGTTCGGCCTGGCGTGCTGCGCGGTCGAAATGATGCACGCGGGTGCGGCCCGCTACGACATCGACCGTTTCGGCATGCTGTTTCGGCCCAGCCCGCGCCAGTCCGACCTCATGATCGTGGCCGGTACCCTTTGCAACAAGATGGCGCCGGCCCTGCGCAAGGTCTATGACCAGATGCCCGAGCCGCGCTGGGTGCTCTCCATGGGTTCCTGCGCCAACGGCGGTGGCTACTACCACTACAGCTACTCGGTGGTGCGGGGCTGCGACCGCATCGTGCCGGTGGACGTCTATGTCCCCGGCTGCCCGCCTACCGCCGAGGCCCTGCTTTACGGAATTATTCAGCTGCAGCAGAAGATCCGCCGCACTCAGACCATCGCCCGGGCCTGACACGATGACCACCACCCCCTACGCCGTCGACCCCGAGGCCCTGAAATCCACGGTTGCTGGCGCGCTCGGCACCCTGGCCAAGCGCATCGATCTGCGCCTGGATGAAGTCACCGTCACGGTCGCTCCCGCCGATTACCTGAAGGCCGCCACGATCTTGCGCGACGCGCCAGGCTGCCAGTTCGAGCAGCTGATCGACCTGTGCGGCCTCGACTACTCCGACTACGGCAACGGCAGCTGGGACGGCGCGCGCTATGCCGTCGTTGTGCACCTGATGTCGGTCAGCCTGAACCAGCGCGTGCGCCTGCGCGTGTTCGCGCTGGACGACGACTTGCCGGTGGTCGACTCGGTCAACGGCCTGTGGAACTCCGCCAACTGGTTCGAGCGCGAGGCCTTTGACCTCTTTGGCATCGTGTTCGAGGGTCATGCCGACCTGCGCCGTATCCTCACCGACTACGGCTTTATCGGTCACCCGTTCCGCAAGGACTTCCCGGTGTCCGGCCATGTCGAGATGCGCTACGACCCCGAGCGCCAGCGCGTGATCTACCAGCCGGTGACCATCGAGCCGCGCGAGATCACGCCGCGCACCATCCGCGAAGACAACTACGGAGGCATCAAGCCGTGATGAAGCAGCGCCTCGAGAAGCACATGACTTTTCCAGTGAACGCCGTGGAACCGGCTCTGCCGGGCCACCGGCGTTGCCCCCTTGGGGGGGAGACGGCCGAAGGCCGCTTCGGGGGGGAGTCCTGATATGGCAGAAATCAAGAACTACACCCTCAACTTTGGCCCCCAGCACCCGGCCGCCCACGGCGTGCTGCGTCTGGTGCTCGAGCTCGATGGCGAGGTGATCCAGCGCGCCGACCCGCACATCGGCCTGCTGCATCGCGCCACCGAGAAGCTGGCCGAGACCCGCACCTACATCCAGTCGCTCCCCTATATGGACCGCCTGGACTACGTGTCGATGATGTGCAACGAGCACGCCTATTGCCTGGCCATCGAGAAGATGATGGGCGTCGAGGTGCCCGAGCGCGCGCAGTACATCCGGGTCATGTTCGCAGAGATCACGCGCCTGCTGAATCACCTGCTGTGGCTCGGCGCGCACGGCCTTGATTGCGGCGCGATGAACGTCTTGATCTACGCCTTCCGCGAGCGTGAAGACCTGTTCGATATGTACGAGGCGGTGTCGGGCGCGCGCATGCATGCAGCCTACTTCCGTCCGGGCGGCGTTTACCGCGACCTGCCCGACGTCATGCCCCAGTACAAGGTGAGCAAAGTCAAGAACGAGCGCGCCATCCGCCAGCTCAATGAGAACCGCCAGGGCTCGCTGCTCGATTTCATCGAGGACTTCACCCGCCGTTTCCCGGCCAACGTCGACGAGTACGAGACGCTGCTCACCGACAACCGCATCTGGAAGCAGCGCACCGTGGGCATCGGCGTGGTCTCGCCCGAGCGCGCGCTGAACCTGGGTTTCACCGGCCCCATGCTGCGCGGCTCGGGCATTGCCTGGGACCTGCGCAAGAAGCAGCCTTACGATGTCTACGACCGCATGGACTTCGATATTCCGGTGGGCAAGACGGGCGACAGTTACGACCGCTACTTGGTGCGCGTGCAAGAGATGCGCGAGTCCAACAAGATCATCCAGCAGTGCGTGGCCTGGCTGCGCGCCAACCCGGGCCCCGTCATCACCGATAACCACAAGGTGGCCCCGCCGGATCGTGAATCCATGAAGGCCAACATGGAAGAACTGATCCACCACTTCAAGCTGTTTACCGAGGGCTTTCGCGTGCCCGAAGGCGAGGCCTATGCAGCGGTGGAACACCCCAAGGGCGAGTTCGGCATCTACATAGTGAGCGACGGCGCCAACAAGCCCTATCGCCTGAAGATCCGCGCGCCCGGTTTTGCGCATCTCGCCGCGATGGACGAGATGTCGCGCGGCCACATGATTGCGGACGCCGTCGCCGTGATCGGCACGATGGATATCGTCTTCGGAGAAATTGACCGATGAAGCACATGGCTCCCCCCCGAGGCGCCTGCGGCGCCACCCCCTCCAGGGGGCGCCAGCAGCGGCCCGGCGGAGCCGGTTCCGCGCTGGCCCGCGGAGTGCGTGTGATGGAGAAGCGAATTGGCTGAAATGACTCAAACGACATTGGCGCGCTTCGACCGCGAAGTCGCCAAGTACCCCGCCGACCAGAAGCAGTCCGCTGTCATGGCCTGCCTGGCCATCGTGCAGCAGGAGCAGGGCCACGTGAGCCCCGAGAGCGAACAGGCGATCGGCGACTACCTGGGCATGCCCGCGATCGCGGTGCACGAGGTCACGACCTTCTACAACATGTACAACCAGCGCCCGGTCGGCCGCTACAAGCTGAACGTGTGCACCAACCTGCCGTGCCAGCTACGCGGCGGCCAGCATGCGCTGCATCACCTGGAGCAGCGACTGGGCGTCGAGATGGGGGGCACCACGGCCGACGGTCAGTTCACCTTGCAGCAGTCGGAGTGCCTGGGCGCCTGCGCCGACGCGCCGGTGATGCTGGTGAACGATCGCACCATGTGCAGCTTCATGTCCAACGACAAGCTCGACCAGCTGGTCGAGGGGCTGAAGAAAGCGGAGCATTCCTGATGAACGCCAGCCAAGTTCTCGCGCAGTTTCAGGCCACGGGCGTGCAGACCTGTTTCCACGACCGCCACATCAACCCCCAGATCTACGCCGGCCTCAACGGCACCAACTGGCGCCTGAAGGATTACGAAGCACGCGGCGGCTATGCCGCTCTGCGCAAGATCCTGGGTCAAGACGGCGGCGAGCCCATGACCCAGGACCAGGTCATCGCCACCGTCAAGGAATCGGCCCTGCGGGGTCGTGGCGGCGCGGGTTTCCCCACGGGCCTGAAGTGGAGCTTCATGCCCCGTCAGTTCCCGGGCCAGAAGTACCTGGTGTGCAACTCGGACGAGGGCGAGCCGGGGACCTGCAAGGACCGCGACATCCTGCAGTTCAATCCGCACATCGTCATCGAGGGCATGATCATCGCGGGCTTCGCGATGGG
>JBEEIS010000186.1:0-27706 GCA_041169755.1 Pseudomonadota bacterium
AACCGATGCAGCGTCATGCGAGCCTAGGCTTGACGACGTGTCCACGGATTTGCGGTCTTTAGTGCAGCGCGTGCATGAACGAAAAAGACAACTGAGGAAGCCTCATGAATCTCATCGCGACCCTCGAGCTGGAAGAAATTGCTCGTCTGAACAAGACCATCCCGGCCTATGCCCCTGGCGACACCGTCATCGTCAGCGTCAACGTGGTTGAAGGCAACCGCAAGCGCGTGCAGGCCTTCGAAGGCGTGGTCATCGCCAAGCGCAATCGCGGCCTCAACTCGAGTTTCATCGTGCGCAAGATCTCCAACGGCGAGGGCGTTGAGCGCACCTTCCAGGTCTACAGCCCGCTGATTGCCAAGATCGAGGTCAAGCGCCGCGGTGACGTGCGCCGCGCCAAGCTGTACTACCTGCGCGATCGCAGCGGCAAGTCTGCCCGCATCAAGGAAAAGCTGTCCGCGCGCGCGGTCGCTGCCGAATAACAGCCCCCGGTCCCGGCCCTGCGCCGGGTCCACGCAGCCGCCGCCAGCCCCGCGCTCGCGGCGGTTTTTCTTGGCTCACCCCGCATGACAGACGAGTCCAACGCCCCCGCCGCGCCCGAGTTCGTGCCCTTTTCCAAGCTGCCGAACTTCGACCCGCGCCTGCAGCCGATCGTCGGGGTGGACACCCATTTGCCGCCCGTGCCGCCGGAAGCCCTGAGCCCCGAGGCGCTGCGTGCCCGCTTTCGCGCGCCCCGCCCCTGGACGCCCGAGGTGCGCTCCGAGCCTCGGTTTTCTGATCGCCAACTGGCCCACGCCGCGGTCCTGGTCGCCGTTGTCGCACGCCAAGAGCCCACCTTGCTCCTGACGCAGCGCACCGCCCACCTCTCGAACCATTCCGGCCAGATCGCGTTTCCCGGCGGCCGGTGCGACGACACCGACACCGACGCGGTCCACACCGCGCTGCGCGAGGCCCACGAAGAGGTAGGGCTGGCCCGCGAACACGTGCAGGCCCTGGGCGAGTTGCCCACCTACACCACCGGCACCCGCTTCGTGGTCACCCCGGTGGTGGCCCTGGTCGACCCGGCCCATCGCCTCGTGCTCAATGCGCACGAGGTGGCCGAAGCCTTCGAGGTTCCGCTGGCCTTCCTGATGAACCCGGCGCACCATCGGCGCCACGCGGTCACCACGCCCGGTGGCACCCGCGAGTTCTTCTCCATGCCCTACCACCAGGACGGCACCGAGCGTTTCATCTGGGGCGCTACCGCCGGCATGCTGCGCAACCTGTACCGCTTCCTGGCGGCCTGAGCGGCCCCAGGCCCGCGCTCAGCGCGACGGCTATCATTTCGGCATGAGTTTCTTCGCCATCCTGTTCGCGCTGCTGATTGAGCAGGCGCGGCCACTGGCCCGCGGTAACCCGGTGCATGCCGGCCTGCGGCTGTGGGCTCGCTGGGTGAGCCGCAACTTCGATGCCGGCAAGACCCACCACGGGTGGGTGGCCTGGGCCCTCACGGTCTGCGGCCCCGCGCTGCTGGCCGCCATCATCTACTGGCTGCTCGATGGCTTTGTCGGCTGGCCGCTGGCGGTGATCTGGAGCACGGTGGTCCTGTACTTCACGCTGGGCTTTCGCCAGTTCAGCCACCACTTCACCGCCATCCGCGACGCACTGGACGTGGGCGACCAGGCTCAGGCCCGTGAGCTGCTCGCCCAGTGGCAGCGGGTCGAAGTCACCGACCTGCCCCGCAGCGAGCTGCTGCGGCATGTCATCGAGTACTCCGTGCTGGCGGCCCACCGCCATGTGTTCGGTGTGCTGGCCTGCTACAGCGTGTTCGCCGCACTCGGCTTGGGCCCGGCCGGCGCGGTCCTGTACCGGGTTGCAGAATTCGTCGCGCGTTACTGGCTGCACCGAAGCGCGACGCAACCGGTCAGCCCCGGCCTGAAGTCGGCCTCGGCCCGCGCCTGGTACCTGATCGACTGGCTGCCCGCTCGTGCCACCGCCTTGGCCTTCGCGGTGGTGGGCAGCTTCGAGGAGGCGATCGACTGCTGGCGCCACCACGCGCAGCGCTTTCCCAATGACAACGACGGTGTGGTGCTGGCCGCCACCTCCGGCGCGGTCAACGTGCGTCTGGGCGGCGAAGCCCTGCGCTCGGCCTTCGCAGCGCCCGCGGCAGTAGCCGCTGCCGAAGCCGCCCCTGCGAGCCCGCAGGACAGCGAGAGCACGCCCGGCCGCGAGGCCGAACCCGCGCACCTGCGCAGCATCGTTGGGCTGGTCTGGCGCTCGGTGGTGCTGTGGATGGTGCTGCTGGCGCTACTCACCCTGGCGCGGCTCCTGGGTTGACGCTGCGGCCTACCAGCGCGTCTGCGACAGCTGCGCGTGCAGCTCGCCGTAGATCCGGTGCCGCTGCGGGCTGACCGAACCTTCTCCCTCACCGCCCACGGCCGCCAGCACCGCGCAGCCCGGTTCGTGCAGGTGCGTGCAGTTGTAGAAGCGGCAGTGACCCAGGTGCGGGCGCAGGTCCGGCATCAGGCGGGCCAGATCCGCAGGCGCGATGTGATGCAGGCCGAATTCCTGGAAGCCGGGCGAGTCGATCAGTGCTGTCGTGCGCGCTTCATCCACCCAGTACAAGGTGGTGCTGGTGGTGGTGTGCTTGCCGGAATTGAGTGCACGCGACACCTCGCCCGTCTGCGCCGCTGCGCCGGGCACCAGCAGGTTCACCAGAGTGCTCTTGCCCGCACCCGAGGGGCCCAGCACCAGGGTGGTCTGGCCTTGCAGGTGCTGCATCAGGTGCGCGCGGTCGACTTCGCCCGACAGGCGCAGGCACAGCGGCATCACGCCGTAGTGCATGCGCAGGTAAGGCATCAGCCGGGTCCAGGCGCGCTCGAAGGGCTCGACCAGGTCGCTCTTGTTCAGGGCGATCAGTGGCTCGATACCTGCCGCCTCGGCGGCAATCAGCGCGCGCGTGAGTTGCACCTCCGAGAACTCGGGATCGGCCGCGATCAGCACCAGCACCCGATCCAGATTGGCCGCGAAGGACTTGGTACGGATCTCGTCCTGGCGGTAAAAGAGGTTGCGCCGCTCTTCGATCTTCTCGATGGTGCCTTCGTCATGCGAGCCTTGCCACAGCACCCGGTCACCCACTACCGCCGCATTCTTCTTGCCGCGAGGATGGCAGATCAGCCGCCGGCCCTCGGGTGTCTCGACCAGCATGTGCCGGCCGTGGCCTGCCACCACCAGTCCGGGTGCGAGCGCGGCGGCCGTGCTCACGCGCGTTGATCCCTCATGGCTGCCCCCTCATGCGATCAGGGCATCCACCCGGCCGGCGCACTCGAAGTCGGTCTCTGACAGGCCACCCACGTCGTGTGTGTTCCAGCGCACCGCGCACCGGTTGTAGCTCACGGTCATCTCCGGATGGTGGTCCTGCGCGTGGGCAATGAAGCCCACCGCGTTCACGAAGGCCAGGGTCTCGTGGTAATTGGCAAAACGGAACGTCTTTTCGATCGCCACGTCCGCGCCGTTACCTGCCAGCTGCCAGCCCGGGGTGTTGGCCAGGCGGGTCACCACCTCGGTGGGCGACAGCGCGCGGCGCGCCACACCCGCCCAGTTTTTGTGCGGGAACATGGACGTCATGCCGGCACCACGCCCAGACGCGCCAGCCGCTCGCCCGCTGGCGGGTGCGAGTAGTAAAAGGCCACAAACAGCGGGTCGGGTGTGAGCGTGGATGCGTTGTCTTCGTAGAGCTTGGTCAGGGCCGAGCCCAGGTCGGCGCTGCGCGTCTGGGCCGCCGCATAGGCGTCGGCCTCGAACTCGTGCCGCCGCGAGAGCCGAGCGAAGAGCGGCGAGATGAAGAAGGTGAACACTGGCACCGCCAGCAGGAATAGCAGCAGCGCCATGGCGTCGTTCGGGCCCGCGAGGTTGGGGCGCACGCCCAGGCCGGTGTAGAACCAGACCTGGCCCGACACCCACCCCAGCACCGCGAAGCCCACGAGGCTCATGGCAAACAGGCCCACCATGCGCTGCACGATGTGCTTGTGCTTGAAGTGGCCCAGCTCGTGGGCCAGCACCGCATCCACCTCGGCGGGCGAGAGCTTGGCCAGCAGGGTGTCATAGAACACCACGCGCTTGGCAGCGCCAAAGCCGGTGAAGTAGGCATTGGCATGCGCGCTGCGGCGGCTGCCATCCATCACAAAGAAGCCCTTGGCGGTGAAGCCGCATCGCTGCATCAGCGCCTTCACGCGAGTGGCCAGGGCCTCGTCCTGCAGCGGCTGGAACTTGTTGAAGATGGGGGCGATGAAGCCCGGGTAGATCACCAACAGCAGCAGGTTGAACGCCACCCAGGTGCCCCAGGCCCACAGCCACCACAGGTGGCCCGCCGCGCCCATGAGCCACAGGATCAGAGCCGCAATCGGCAGGCCGATCACCGCACCCACCACCGTGCCCTTGGCGAGGTCTGCCACCCACAGGGCCGGGGTCGTCTTGTTGAAGCCGAAGCGTTCTTCCACCACGAAAGTGCGGTACGCCGAGAAGGGCAGATCGATCACGCCGCCGATCACCGCAAAGGCCGCCAACAGGGCCAGTTGCTGCGTCATGCCGGTACCCAGGGCCGCGCCCAGGGCTTGGTTCAGGGCGTCCAGCCCCCCCAACAGGGTCCATCCGAGCAGGACCGCCGCGCCCAAGGCGATCTCCAGCAGGTCGATGCGCGACTTGGCCAGGGTGTAGTCGGCGGCCTTCTGGTGAGCCGCCAGGGAAACGGTCGATGCAAAGCCCGCAGGCACCGCCTCGCGGTGTCGCGCCACATGGCGCACCTGGCGGGTCGCGAGCCAGTAGCGGGTGGCGAGGCTGGACAGCAAGGCCACTGCGAAGGCGAGGGTGAAGAGGGCGGACGCGTTCATCGCGGCGAGTGTAGCCGTGGCCTTGGGTGACAATCGGGACATGTCCGAGAACCCCTCCCCAGAAGCCGTAGGCGCGGCGTCCACCCTCGAGAAAAGCGACCAGAACCTGGTCTGGCTCGATTGCGAAATGACCGGCCTGGACCCCGAGGCCGACCGCCTCATCGAGATCGCTGTGGTTGTGACCGGCCCGCACCTGACCCCGCGCATCGAGGGGCCGGTCTTCGTGATCCACCAGAGCGACGCGCAACTGGACAAGATGGACGCCTGGAACAAGGGCACGCACGGGCGCAGCGGCCTGACCGACAAGGTGCGCGCCTCCACCACCACCGAGGCCCAGGCCGAAGAAGCCCTCCTGGCCTTTCTCGCCCGCTACGTGCCCAAGAACGGCACCCCGATGTGCGGCAATTCCATCGGCCAGGATCGTCGCTTTCTGGTGAAGTACATGCCCCGGCTCGAGGCGTTCTTCCACTACCGCAACCTCGACGTGAGCACACTCAAGGAGCTGTCCCGGCGCTGGCGCCCTGAGGTGTACAACAGCTTCAAGAAGCAGCAGCGGCACACCGCCCTGGCCGACGTGCACGAGTCCATCGACGAACTCGCGCATTACCGCGAGCATTTCCTGCGTCTGCAGGGGTGAACCCTGTTCTTCAGGGTTTCTCCTGAAGAACATGGCATAATCGCGGCTTCGTCTCTCGGCACCCCCACCGGGTCACCTTAAGACGGGATCTTGCATCCACCCTCATGCACAGGCTCACCGAAAGAGCCAGCAAGCCGATTTGATCGAAGCAGCTTGTACGTCGTTTGATGGTTGATGTCCCTTAACCATTGACGACGACCGTCCCCCACGGGGCCGGTTCGCGTGCGAGACCTCATGACCGACACTTTTGAAGTGCAGGGCGACTTTGCGCCTGCCGACACCCTCGAAACCACTCTCGAGAACCCCGCAGCATCTGCGGCGCCGCAAGCGCCCAACGGCTTTGTGCAATTGGGCCTGGCGCCCGAACTGGTTCGCGCCGTCCAGGACCTGGGCTACACCCAGCCCACCGCGGTGCAGGCCCAGGCCATTCCCCTGGCCATGGACAGTTCCGCAGAGGGCGAGACCGCGCGTTTCATCGACCTGATGGTGTCCAGCCAGACGGGCAGCGGCAAGACGGCAGCCTTCCTGCTGCCGGTGCTGCACACCCTGATTCGCCTGGAGGCCGAGGCCGAAGCGCGCGAGCAGGCCGAGGCCGCGCGCCTGGCCGCGGAAGCTGCCGCCCGCGGCGAAGCCCCGCCCAAGCGCAAGCGCCGCAACCCCACCGACCCGCGCAACTTCAAGGCCGCCACCCCGGGCGCCCTGATCGTGTGCCCCACGCGCGAGCTGGCGCAGCAGGTGGCGCATGATGCCATCGAGCTGGTCAAGCATTGCCGCGGCCTGCGCATTGCCAACGTGGTGGGCGGCATTCCCTACCAGGTCCAGATCGCGCGCCTGCAAAACGCCAACCTCGTGGTCGCCACGCCGGGCCGCCTGCTGGACCTGCAACGCTCCATGCAGATCAAGCTCGATCAGGTGAAATTCCTCGTCGTCGACGAGGCCGACCGCATGTTGGATCTGGGCTTTGCCGACGACCTGGCCGAGATCAACCAGCTGACCATCGCGCGTCACCAGACCATGATGTTCAGTGCCACCTTCGCGCCGCGCATCCAGCAGCTGGCCACGCGCGTCATGCGTCAGCCGCAGAAGGTGCAGATCGACAGCCCGCAGGAAAAGCACGCCAACATCAAGCAGGTGCTGTTCTGGGCCGACAACGCGCAGCACAAACGCAAGATGCTCGATCACTGGCTGCGTGACACCAGCATCGACCAGGCCATCGTCTTTGCCAGCACCCAGATCGAGTGCGACGGCCTGGCCGCCGACCTGCAGCAGGACGGCTTTTCCGCCGTCGCCCTGCACGGTGCCCTGAGCCAGGGCCTGCGCAATCGCCGCCTGATGGCGCTGCGCAATGGCCAGGTGCAGATCCTGGTGGCCACCGACGTGGCCGCGCGCGGCATCGACGTGCCCACCATCACCCACGTCTTCAACTTCGGCCTGCCGATGAAGAGTGAGGACTACACCCACCGCATCGGCCGCACCGGCCGCGCCGGTCGCGACGGTCTGGCTGTCACGTTTGCGGAGTTCCGCGACCGCTTCAAGATCTTCGACATCGAGGGCTACACCAAGCAGCCGTTCAAGGCCGAAGAGATTCCCGGCCTGGAGCCGACCCAGCGCGCCCCGCGTGCGCCGCAGCCGGGCGGCTTCGGCGGCAAGGGCCGTGGCGCGCCGCATCGCAGTGGCGGGGGGGGTGGCGGTTACCAGGGCCGTCGTGCGCCCGAAGGACAGCGCTTGGGTGATCGCGAGGGAGATCGCAACGGCGATCGCAACGGCTATGGCCGCAAGGCCGGCTTCGGCGATTTCGGCGGGGACCGCCGTGATGCGCCGCAGGGCGATCGTCGCGGTGCGGGGGGTTTCGCAGGCGGCCAGCCGGCCGCGCCCTGGGAAAAGCAAACCGGTGGCGGTTTTGCCGGCAAGCCCGCCCCGCGTGGCGACTACGCCCGACCCGGCAACGGCACCAAGGTCTTCGTGCCGCGCGACGCCAAGAAACGCGCCTACAAGCCGGCGCGCTGAGCGCCCGTCTCGGGCCAATGCCGCCGCAGGTAAAGCCAGGCGACCAGGCCCACGCACATCATCGCCAACGAGGTCAGGGCCAGTGCGCGGGTGGAATGCATCACCAGCGGCGTGACCGCCCCGGCCACGATCCCGTTGGCGGTCGAGCCGATCACGGCCTGCAGTGACGAGGCCATGCCCCGTCGCTGCGGATAGAGGTCCAGCACCAGCAGGGTCACCACCGGCACCATCAGGGCCCAGCCGAAGGCAAACACCGCCATCGGCAACAGCGACCACGCCGCGTGCGGCGGCCAGATGAAGTTGGCCGCGACATTCGCCAGCGACACCCCGAGCATGATGACGAAGCCGTGGCGGATCTGTCGCTTGGGCGCGATCTTGCCGGCCAACCGCCCGCTGGCCCAGGCTCCGCTCATGATCCCCAGGATCGACAGCACGAAAAACCAGAAGAACTGCGTGGGCGCCAGCGCCAGGTGCTCGCCCAGAAAGGCCGGCGCCGCCAGCACGTACAGGAACAGCCCGTTGAACGGCACGCCACTGGCCAGCGCCAGCAGCAGAAAGCGTGGGCTGGACGACAGCTGCCAATAGCCCTGCATCAGATTGCGTACGTTGAAGGCCTGGCGGTGGTCGCGGTGCAGCGTCTCGGGCAGTAGCCGGAAGTTGGCCGCCCAGAGCAGCGCACCCACGCCGGTCAGGAACCAGAAGATCGCGTGCCAATCGGCATGCACGAACAGCCAGCCACCGATCAGGGGTGCGATGGCGGGCGCCACTCCGAAATAGATCGTGACCTGGCTCATGACTTTCTGCGCCTGATCGGGCGGGAACATGTCTCGGATCACCGCGCGAGAGATCACGATGCCAGCCCCCGCCGACAGGCCTTGCAGGCCGCGGAAGAAGACCAGCTGCCCGATCGTCTGCGACAGCGCGCAGCCCGCCGAGGCCAGGGTGAACATCGCCACGCCCCACAGCACCACCGGCCGGCGGCCGAAGCTGTCGGCCAGTGCGCCGTGAAAGAGGTTCATGAACGCGAATCCGAACAGGTAAGCCGACAGCGTCTGCTGCATCTGCAGCGGCGTGGCGTCGAGCGCGCGGGCGATGCCGGCGAAGGCCGGGATGTAGGTGTCGATCGAAAAGGGCCCCAGCATGCCGAGCACAGCGAGCAGGACCGCCAGCGCCCAGCGGGGTGCGCGCCAAAGCAGGTGGGCGTCGGGATTCATCGCGGTGGGGCTCAGGCGCTCAGGGCCCGTGCGAGTTCGCGGTCGAAGGCCTGCGGTGCCTCGAACTGCACCCAGTGACCGGCGCCGTCGATCGGCGCGCGCCAGCGCAGCGCGGGCAGGGCGTCCAGCAGGGCCTCCACCTCGGGCAGGCGTTCGCGATACAGGGCATCGTGCTGGCCGTAGATCGCCACCAGCGGGCAGGTCACCTTCGCCAGGGCGTGGGCCAGTGCGTCGGTGCGCGTCAGGCGGCGCCGGCGCAGGCGGTCCAGCGCCACATGGGCCCGGTGCAGGTCGATCGCCAGCGCGGTGACCGACTCGGGCCGGTGCAGCATCAGGGCCTGCAGGTTGGCGCGGTGCACCTCGCGCGCTGCGCTCTCGTCCAGGTGCCGCCATTCCATCAGTCGTACCGCACGTACCGGCAACGCCTGTACCGGCGCGCCGACGATCACCAGGCGGCGTAGGCGGGGCGGGCCATCGGCTGCCATCAGCCCGCCCACCAGTCCACCAAAGGAAAAGCCCACCAGGTCGAAGGCGCGTTCGCCCAGGAGGTCTCGCAGGCCTCCAGACAAGGGCGCCACGAGTGCGTCGGCGTCGCGTCCGCCGGACGGGACGTCGGAGTCGCCAAAGCCTGGCAGGTCAGGGACCAGCACCTGCCGTCCGGCTTGCACCAGGGCGTCGATGTTCAAGATCCAGTGCGTCCAGCTGCCGCTGCCGCCATGCAGCAGCACCACGGGCTCGCCTGCGGCGTCACCCCACAGGTGCCAGACCGTCCGCGTCGCCGCATGGACCGTCACCTGCTCGCGGGCTTGCGCAAGCATCGCCCGGGCGGCGGGGGGCAGGGCATCGATCATCGGCATGGCGGTACTTCGGGTGCGGGCCTGCCGCCCGCAGGCATGGGGCCGGTCAGGCGCAGGGCAGAGGGCTGGGGTGGGGCCGACGCTCCGGAACTTTAGCAGGGGTTCCTGCCTGGCTCTTTTGCACCATTGCAGGGCAATCTCATGCCGACAGCGCACCAAGATAAGGCTGAAAGCCACAAGGCGGTGCGCCCCGGCCTGGCGGGCGCGCACCAGGACAGGCATCAATCTTGCGGCCTTGGTGCGCTGGCGCGTCGCGGTGGTGCGTCTGGAGTCACGGATGGAACAACTCAAACAAGGTGCCGACGCCCTTTTCCTGCTGCTCGGGGCGATCATGGTGCTGGCCATGCATGCCGGATTCGCCTTCCTCGAGCTGGGCACGGTGCGCAAGAAAAATCAGGTCAACGCCCTGGTCAAGATCCTGGTGGATTTCGCGGTCTCGACGATCGTCTATTTCTTCATCGGGTACACGGTCGCCTATGGCACCAGCTTCCTGGCGGGCGCCGAGTCGCTGGCGGCCAAGAACGGGTACGAGCTGGTGAAGTTCTTCTTCCTGCTCACTTTCGCAGCGGCCATCCCTGCCATCGTGTCCGGCGGCATCGCCGAGCGTGCGCGCTTTTACCCGCAACTGGTGGCCACTGCAGTCATCGTGGGTGTGGCCTATCCCCTGGTGGAAGGCGCGGTGTGGGCCAACAAGTTCGGCTTCCAGGACGCGGTCAAGGCGATCACGGGCACCGAGTTCCATGACTTCGCCGGCAGCGTGGTGGTGCATGCGGTGGGCGGCTGGATCGGCCTGGTGGCGGTGCTGTGGCTGGGCCCGCGCAGCAATCGTTACCGCAAGGACGGCGCAGTCAGCGCGCATCCGCCCTCGAGCATTCCCTTCCTCGCGCTGGGCGCCTGGATTCTGACCGTGGGTTGGTTTGGCTTCAACGTCATGAGCGCCCAGGCGGTCGAGAAGATGTCCGGCCTGGTCGCGGTCAACTCCCTCATGGCCATGGCGGGCGGCACGCTGGCCGCGGCGCTGCTGGGGCGCAACGACCCGGGCTTCGCCTACAACGGCCCGTTGGCCGGCCTGGTGGCGGTCTGTGCCGGCTCCGACCTGATGCACCCGGCGGGCGCCTTGGTGGTCGGGGCGGTGGCAGGCGTGTTGTTCGTCAAGCTATTCACCCTCACGCAAAACCGCTGGCGTATCGACGACGTGCTGGGCGTATGGCCCCTGCACGGGCTGTGCGGCGCCTGGGGCGGCGTGGCGGCGGGCATCTTCGGGCAACAGGCGCTGGGCGGCCTGGGCGGTGTCTCTTTCAGCGCGCAGCTGCTTGGAACTCTGGCCGGCGTGCTGTGGGCCGTGCTGGCCGGGACCGTGGTCTACGGCGTGCTGCGTGTGACCGTGGGCCTGCGGCTCACGCAGGAAGAAGAGTTCGAGGGGGCGGACCTCACGGTGCACCGCATCGGCGCGACGCCGGAGCGCGAGTCCAGCTGGTAGTGGCGTGGCGGGTGCCCGGCAAGGTCCAGCGGTCAGGCCGCAGACCGCTGCTGCCGCAACAGGCGCCGCCCCAGCGTGAACAGCAGGCCCGCCATCAGGCCGCCCACCGCACCGAGCACCAGGGTCAGTGCGGTCTTGGGCCAGACCGCATCGGGCGCTGCATAGGTCGGTGACACGAGACGCGCCTGCGCATCGCGCGCCAAGGCGCGTTGCAACTCGTCGATCTGCTGGATCAGGTACATGGTCTCGTCACGGCGGGCCAGGTACATCACGTTGTACAGACCGGCTTTCTCTGCCTTGAGCACATAGTTCTGGTTCTCGCTGAAGCGCGTGACCAGCCCGGCCAGGGTGCCGCGCATCTCGTCCTGGTGGGGCTTGACCAGCGCCGTCTGCTGGGCGCGGATCATCTCGAACAGACCCTGGGCGCATTGCTGCGCGAGGGCCGGCGTGGCGCGGCGGACCTTGATCTCAACCACGTTGCTGACGTTTCGAGGGATGGAAGCCTTGACCAAACTTGCCATGCCCGCGCTGGACATCTGACCCTCGCCCCCCGCACACGCCTGGATCGCCTCGGGCGTGTACGTGCTCGGGTTCTTCAGCCGCTCGATCAGCAGCGGCGCGGGTTCGATCGGGTTCATCGCCACTGTTCCGTTCGGTCCGCTGCCGCGAATCTGCGCCATCTCGATCATCACCTCGGCTTCGTACTTCGCGGGCACCACGGCCAGGAAGCCGCCGGCGGCCACCAAACCGGCCACGCCCACACCGGCCAGGGTGGTCCAGGACTCCTGCACGAAGGCCAGAATGTCAGCGAGGCTGATTTCGTCGTCTTGCGTGATCTCGTTCATATGAAAACGATGATACGTCACCCGCCTCGTTGTTCCTTCTCGCGTTGGCGCGCCAGAGGAATACCTAAGCATGAAGAAAGACCGCCCTGCAGAGGGCGCATGACCCGCTTGCACCCTCGGCGGAGACGATGCGCTGGCGGCTGCTAGCTTCCATGGGCCCACCCGACACCGAGCGGGCGGATCTCACAGGTCCAGAACCAGCGCTTCGGAGCGACAACCGGAAACGCACACCATCATTGTCCGATTCAAAGCTTGCTCTGAGGCGTTGAGCAGACTGTCACGGTGGTCGACATCGCCCGACACCACGCGTACCTCACAAGAACCGCATAGCCCCTCTCTGCAGCTGTAGCCGACGTCGGCACCGGCATCCAGCAATGCGTCCAGGAGCGATACGCCGCGATCCACGTGCAGTTGCTTGTTGGAGCGCTTGAGCGTGACGATGTAGGAGCCTGCTTGGGCTGCGACAGGATCGCGCTTCGCGGAAAAACGTTCGATATGAACATTCGTCAGTGACAGCGCCGAGCACGCGCTTTCAAAGGCGTCCAGCATCTGGCCCGGACCACAGGCGTAGTAGTGGGCGGCTTTGGAGCGGCCAGCGAGCATCTGCTTGATGTCAGGGGGGGCGCCATGCTCATCGTCAAATCGCAGGCTCAGTGAG
This sequence comes from Pseudomonadota bacterium, assembly GCA_041169755.1. GTDB lineage: Bacteria > Pseudomonadota > Gammaproteobacteria > Burkholderiales > Burkholderiaceae_C > Ramlibacter. The sequence continues at coordinate 12,564 of JBEEIS010000186.1, forward strand.
GCAGTGCCTCGGCTCTGCGCGCACAACGCATCCAGTTCGGGCAGGAAGGCTGCCTGCTGGCGACTGCGTGCGCAGTAGACCAGCTCCGCGGGACGTCCCAGCTCGATCAGTCGCTCCAGCATGGCGTACAGCGGAGTGATTCCAATGCCACCCGCAATCAGCACGGTCTGCGGCGCGTCTTCAACCAGCTCGAAATGATTGCGGGGCGTGGAGAGGGTCAGGGTCTGGCCAACCCGAAGCTGCTCGTGGACCGCGCGCGACCCGCCCCGGCTTTGCGGATCCTTGAGGACGGCTACCGTGTAGCTGTTCGGCTTTTGAGCAGGATGAAGGAGTGAATAGCTTCGGACCAGATCGGGCGCGAGGTGAAGGTCGATATGCGCCCCCGCTCGAAACGGCGGAAATGTCGCTTCCGCGGAGGCGGGGCGCAGCTCGAGGCTCACGATGCCTTGAGCCTCGAGTCGAATTTGATGAATGCGGGCCTGCAAGATTGGATAAGTCATGTTGTTGGGATGACCCCGCGCGTCAGCGACGGCGCAGGCGTCGAGCCGATGGAGGCAGTGGAGAAGGCGCCGCGATGTCTCAGTTCCTGGGTTTCCAGGACGTGAAAGCCAAACCGACCCCAGTCCCAGCCGGGGTGCGATAGACCGGAACGTACTGTGCCCATGCCTGCTGAAGCCCCTCCAGCGCCCCGGCCGCCATGACCCAGTTCAGGACCTCTGACGTTCCAGACTTAAAGGCGTGAGCGGGCATCGCGCGCAGCGTTTGAGCGTCGCCCTGGCGCAGCGCCTCCAGGACGGCCCTATCAAAGGACTCTTCGCAGACGAAGTGGCTCAGTCCGCCCGAGGCCACGATGGCAACGCGAAGGTTGTCGGCCGAGGTCTCGATAATTTCGCGCAACATCCGCCCCACCTCATGACACCGCCAAGGGCGCATCACATTGGGCTGAAAGTACGTGTTGAGCATGACCGGCAACACCGGAATGCGGCGCCCCTTCATCAATCGCTGGATCACGAAGCCGAAGGCATGACCGAAGCCAGCCTGGACCGGGTTGCTCACGCCTGAGGAGGCGGCGACATCAACCCCTCGATCCAGTAGACCTTCAATCAGGTGCATCGCATATTGGGGCGCGCCCAGATGGACATGGGCGGCATCTTGGCTGAAGTCTTTCAACGAGTGACGGTACCAATCGGGCAGGCTGGGGCGAGCCTGCGCTGGGGGATGCATGACGATGTCGTCGCCGTAGTAGATGGCCAGTGCGGGCATGTGCTCCAGACTAAAGAGCTCGTCCTGGTCATCGCCGATGATGATCACGAGATCAGGCTGCGCCAACTCGATATCCGAGGCGATGCGTTCCAGCGCGGCGTTGGCCACACTCGCCTGCACCTCGAATCGTTCAAGCGTGGCATCCCCCGCATGGCGGTTTGCATTGAGTTGTGCCAGCTCGTCATAGCTCACCACCCGTCCATCGCTCAAAGGCATCGCGGTACGCTTGACGTCATCTCGTGCGCGCTCGAGCCACAAGGTCGGTTCTATCGCCAAAAGCGGGCTGTGTGACGTGCCCACACCAAGCACGATTTCACTCATGGAGGCTCCATTTCATTGAACCGGCGTCGATCACGCGGCAGAGAGAACGACCGCCTGCTGCTGCATGGCCGAGGATCGAATCTGCTCGATCAGTGCCACGGTCTCGGCACCCCACTGCAAGGAAAACGGGATGGGTCCGTGCGCCGGCTTCCCTAGCTGTAAGAACGCATCCAACATCCGGGCGTGCCCGGGAAAGGGTCCGCCCGTCGCAACCTGAACGTCTTTGACTTCGCCCCGGCGGTAGACGCGGTAGCCCTGAGGCGTCAAGCGAATATCGGCTTGCTCGCAGGAAATCAAGGTCAGTCCGAAATTCTGCTGAAGCGACTCTTTCCGCTCCGCCAACTGTCGCCAGTAAGGCCCGCCGTAAGTGAATAGGCGCGAGCGATGCGCCGCAGGATCCGCCACAGGGGTAGCCCGGTGTTGGCCGAAAGGACGGTACTCACCCGACTCTCTGATCCAATCGTTGAACTCATTCCCGTCGAAGTGGCCTTCCCCGCTGTAGAAAAGATGCGCCGTAGCGCCCGACCTGCACCGAAGTTGAATGGACCACGCGCCGCAGGTGGGCGATGTCGACCCCTTCGGCGTGGCGATGGCGTCGACCGTACGGACGCTTTCAATGCCCAGGACCCGCGCAGCGTCAACCATGTGTGGAATCTGGTTCCACAGCACCTCGCCACCCGCGGCCTCCACTTCTTGCGAAAACACCCTGGGCCGCGCAAGAAAGTCCGTCCAGTTGTTGATCGCGATATGGTGAAGCGGCCCCCAGGTTCCTGCTCGGATGTGGTCGGCGATGTGGCGGTACTGGGGGCCATGGGCGTAGCTGTGGCCGACCAACAGTCTTCGCGAATGTTTTTGGGCGATTTCAAGAAGCTCCGCTGCTTGCTCACTCGAAAGGCACAGGGGCTTTTCAACGATCACGTCCTTGCCATTGAGCATCAACTCGCGCACTTGCGGAAAATGCAGTGCATGCGGCGTGGCGACGCTGACCACCTGGAACGTGTCCGAGCGCGCGAAGTCCTCGAAGCTGTCGAAGGCAGGGCTCGCATGGTCCGCATTGAACAAAGCGAGCGCGGACGAATTGGAATCGTAGGCTGCGGCTAGGCGAAATCGCGGGTCGCGCCGAATCGCTTGGTAGGTCGCCGCTGCTGCCATGCCCAATCCGAGCAGGGCGATCGGGACGCTCATGCGCTCGCCCCGGGTGTGTCCTGCGTCGCCGCACCGGTCAGGGCAGCACCGTGACACGCCAGGAATTCATCGAAGTCTTCGATGTCGGAAATGCGAGAGTCAGAAAGGAAGTTAAAGCACCCAGGATCGTCGAGCGCCGCGGGCTCGGTGCCCTCTGCCAATTTCTTGGCAAGACCGATCACGATACGCCGTGCCGTGATGACCGGCAGGTCCGAATGAATCAGCATTTCAGCACTGCGGTCGACATGCCGTCCGCTTCGTATGCCTGGCGCACTTTTCATGTTCTCCTGCAGTGCCCTGTCTTGATCCGTCACGGCGCCGATGCCCGAGAAGTTGACCGTGGCCTGCCGAGTGCGGTCCAGGCCATAGTCGTTCTTCCAGGTTGCCAGCGGTACAAAGGTGTCGATCAGATAGCCATCCTCAAGCGGATAGATCTGTGCCTCCAGCGGTGGTGGGAAGGTCAGTCCTTGATCCAGGAACGCTCGTTCATCGTCGCTAAAGGGGCGATCATGGCGGTAGGCATACGTGAAGACCATCACGTTGTCGTTGTCTATCGGCACCCAGGCTCGGCCGGTACGTGGGTACGTATCGTTCGGGATCATGCTGAACATCGGCGCCATCCACTGCGTGACTCGCCAGTAATAGCGGCCATCGGGCATATTGCGGCGCGCACCATAGACAAAACCATATTTTGTCTCGCGCAGTTTGAGCAGGGGCGCACCGTCCACCAACCCAGGCGGCGCACTGGCCGTGACAGGCACCCTGAGTCGATCTCTCCCGCGTTGCGGGTCGAGCTCGCGATGCAGGAAGCTGATGTGCGAGCTGTCGATCTCTCCTTCCATGCCTTGGGCCCAGCCGGTTCGCTGCAGCCACCGTCCCACGTGCACATGCGCCTCTGGAGCTTGCAGCCATTCCATTTGGGGAAGCGGGGGCGCCGGGCTCTTGGGCCCCAGGTAGGCCCACACCAGCCCGCCAGCTTCGCGGGCGGGATAGGCCTTGATCGCCGCGCGCTCGCGCAGTTTCGTGGTGTCGAAGTTGGCCGGCATGTTGGGGATTTCGAGGCAGGTGCCATCGACGCCAAACCGCCAGCCGTGGTAGACGCACTGAATCGCCCCCTTTTCATTGCGGCCAAAGTAGAGAGGCGAAAGCTTGTGCGAGCAATACGCTGACAGGACACCGAGCTTGCCGTTGGAGTCCCTCAAAACCAGCAAGTCCTCGTTCAAGACGCGTGTCCGCCTGGGCGCACCCCCCGGCACAGACACCTCGCACGCCAGGGCAACCGGCAGCCAATAGCGACGAAAGAGTTCGCCCATGGGCGTGCCCTTGTCGACTTCATACAGCAGGCGATTGTCTTCGGGCGTCATGGTGTCCTTTCCTGGCTTTTCTTATTCGACCGCCACAGCGCTCGTACGAATGTGGTCCTGCCAGACGCGCCGCTCTGCATCCATCTGTCGGGCCAGATCGGCCGGTGAAATCGTCGGCGGAGTCAACAGCATTTCGTTGGCGTAGCGCTCCTTGTTCGCTCGTTCGTTCAGAACTTCAGCGACGTCCTGCGCGATCTTGTTCGTGATGGCGCCAGGTGTGCGTGCGTGGCTGAACAGGGCCAGCCAGTTGAAGAAGTTGAATCCCTTGATCTCCAATTCTTCTAGGGTGGGGACTGTGGGGTGGCTCTGTACGCGCCGAGGTCCGGTGACCGCGATGGGGACGAGCCGACCCGATGCGACGTGAGCCTGTACGCCCGCCTGGGTCAGCAAGGCAACATCGATATCGGAAGACAGCAGCGCTCGCATGACTTCGCTCCCGCCCTTGTAGGGAACATGCACCAACCGTAGGTTTCGCATGCGAGCGATCGCTTCAAGGACGATATGGGTCGAGGATCCGAGCCCGATCGTGCCGTACTTGAGCTTGTCGGGTGCCGCTGTGGCGGCGGCTCGGAGCTCCTCAAAGGAACGAATCCCCGAGCCCGCGCGCGCCACGATGACCAGCTGTTGCAGGCTGATTTGCGCCACTGGCGCCAGTGCCTGCGGGTCGTAGGGCAGGGACTTGCGCAGGATCTGGTTTTGCAGGATCAGTGAGACGGTGGAAAGCAAGGTGTGGCCATCCGGCGGCGACTGCGCAGCTGCCGCAGTGCCGATCAGCGTGCTGGCGCCGGGTCGGTTCTCGACGACCACGGGCTTGCCCCATTTTCGCGACAGTCCGTCGGCGACAGCGCGGGTTGAGGTGTCCAAGGTATCTCCGGCGGGGAAGGGCACGATGATCTTCACGGGCTTGCTCGGGAAGGCGGCTTCTGCTTCGGAGGCCATCGACACGCCCCCTGTGAGCGCAAGGGTACCTGCACCGAGCATCTTCTCGAGTGCGCTGCGGCGGTTGTAGGTCGTCTCTTTCATTGGAGTCTCCGATGGTTTTGTAGTCGGTAGAGAGCAAGACATGGCGTCGTTGCCTGATTCAAGCCGTGAGTCCGAACACGCGGCGGGCATTGCCTTCAAAAATGAGGGCCTTGTCCGCTTCGCTGAGCCAATCAAAGCCGGCAATCAGCGGCTTGATGTCATCGATCGTCCGGCCTGTGTCTTTGTCGACCGTCGAACCGACACCGGGGCACTCAGCGCCGAAGAGACAACGATCCGCTCCGACCGTCTTGATCAGGAGCCGCAAGGCCTCTTCGGAGTAGAGCACGGTGTCGAAGTAAAGGTGACGCATCCGGTCGAGGAAGTCGAATCCCCTGCGGTTTGCGCCTGAGCGAAAGCGCCCGATCTGGTACGGGATGGCGCCTCCGCCATGGGAAACCACCACCTTCAGCCCAGGAAAGTCATTGAACACGTCGGAATGCACCAGGCCGTACACCGCGATCGACTCTTCGTTGATGAAGTGCAGGCTGTACGGACAGCGGTCGGACTTGGACCCCGTGGCATGGATATGCATCGGGACATCCAGCTCGCAGAGCTTTTCGTAGAGCGGATACCAATAGCGGTCGCCCAGCGGGGGTGCTTCCTGGCCGCCGTTCTCATAGGGGTCTGGATTGAGCAGTGTCCCCCGAAATCCCATGCGCACACAGCGCTCCAGCTCCGGCAGCACGGCTTGTAGCGGTTCACCCGCGACCTGGGGCAAGCCAGCGATGGGTACGAATCGGTTAGGCAGCAGACGCGCGGTCCGACTGATGACGTTATTGGTTTCCTCGGTGAACCAGTGGACCAGCTTGCCCGGTTGGGCGCTGTGCATCATCTGGAACGGCCGTGGCGACAACAGCTGGAGGTCCGTGCCGACCTGGTCGAGCATGTCCAGGTGGCCGTGCGGCGCCATTTCCTTTTTGTTGGCGTAGTGGAGGATCTCCTCGTCCGTGATCTCTTGCATCCGGCGACCGTGTTCGCCTCGGTGAGACAGGATGTTGGCCTTGTAGGCCCAAAGTGTGGGCGGGGGGCTCACATGTCCGTGGCAATCGATGATCATTTGGGGCTTTGACGAGTTGATCGCGGCACTGTACAAGCCGGATTCGACCGGTTTCAACATTGGTTCTCATTGGTTTATGACTTCAGACAGTCCGTCGGGATCCGACAAAAAATTCAGTGTGGGGACACTTGACGATCAGCCTGCAGTGGCCCAGACCGTCCGGCGCCTTCAAGAGCTGATCGAGGCTCAACTGGCCAGACACGAGCGGCGACTACCCCCTGAGCGGCAACTGGCACAGGACTTCGGTGTGGGGCGCAGCGCGATTCGGCGTGCGCTGGCCGTGCTGGAGGAGGAGCGTGTGCTTGTGCGCCATGTCGGCCGCGGCACCTACATCGCTGCGGGTGCGGGCGCTACCCCTCAGCGGCTACAGGCGCTTGCCACCCAAGGCGCGCAGGCGATTGGGGCCGTGACGGGTTTGAGCGCAAACGAGTTGCTGCAGGTCCGTTACGCCATCGAGCCCGCCGTTGCCGAGCTTGCTGCCCTGTCGGCGAGGGCCGAGGATGTGGAGTCAATGCGCAAGTGCCTGCTGGAGCGGGAGAAAGCCACTCATATCGACGATTACGAACACTGGGACTACGCCCTGCACAGAGCCATTGCTGTCAGTACGCGTAACGCGGTGCTCCTTGAGATCCTGGAACTGGTCAACCGGTTGCGCCAGACCAGCTATTGGCGCCGTGGCCGTCGTCGCTCGATCATGAAAGATCAAAAAGATCGCTCGGATGCGCAGCATCGCGCAATCATCGAAGCGATCGCCAGTGCCGATCCCGCGCTGGCTTTCGAGTTGATGCAGGCTCACGTGACCTCTGTGATTTCCGGATTCGACCGGCTGACGCCCCGCTAGGGCAGTACCCGCGACGTGCCGCAGACAAAAAAGCCCGGCGGTAACAACCGTCGGGCCTTCAGAGATCGGGTGGTGGAGAGGAGGAGGATCGAACTCCCGACCTTCGCATTGCGAACGCGACGCTCTCCCAGCTGAGCTACCCCCCCACGCGAGCGGCGATTCTAGCAAGAAGGGCGAGGACGCACCCGCTCCAGGCGGTAGCCGAAGCCATAGATGGTGCTGATCTGCCAGCCGCGGTGCGGGCCGATGTCGAGCTTGCGGCGCACGCGGCTGACGTGGGTGTCGATGGTGCGCGTGTCCCATTGCTGCGCATGGCGCCAGAGTTTTTCCAGCAACTGGGCCCGTGACTGGGCCGCACCGATATTGCCAAACAACAGACAGGCCACCTCGAACTCCTTGCGTGTTAACCGGATGGGTTCTCCATCGAGCAACATGCAATGGTTGCTGTGGTCGATCGCGTAGGGTGCCGTGTCGGTGGTGGCGAGGGTCTCGGTGTGCATCTGCAAATACTCCTTGCGGTGTTGACGGGATGGCCTCTGAAGGCGGAATCATCAAAAAGAGTGAATCGGGACTGCATATTACATCCATAGTGTTAAAAGATGAAAAATTTCTGACTGAATGTCGGGGAAAAGGGACGGAACGAGGGGGTGCTTGCGGCCCTGGAGGGTTTGCGCCGTCCGCAAAAAGCCGGTGTAACCGCGGGGGTAGAATCTGCGGCCCTTCCGCGCCTATCCCCGGATCAAGCGCTTACCCTGCCCCTTCATAGGGGGAGTCTCTAGGTCAGGTGAGATGTCTGATTTAAGTCTTCAACTGCAGCAGGCCTCAAGCCAACTACCAGTTTCCAGTTACTTCGACGAGGCGCTCTTCGCGCGAGAGATGGCCACGATCTTCCAGCAGGGGCCCCGCTATGTGGGGCACCAGTTGGCCGTGCCTGAAGTCGGTGACTACTACGCCCTGCCCCAGGAGGGCGAGGGCCGCGCCCTGGTGCGCACCCCCCAGGGCGTGGAGCTGGTCAGCAACGTCTGCCGTCACCGGCAGGCCGTGATCCTGCGGGGGCGCGGTTCCCTCCATGACCGCCCCTCGTCGGGCGGCAACATCGTCTGCCCCCTGCACCGCTGGACCTACAGCGCCGGGCAGGGCGCGCCGGCCGGCACGCTTCTGGGGGCGCCGCATTTCGCGCAGGACCCCTGCCTGAACCTCACCGCCTACGGCCTGCACGAATGGAACGGCCTGCTGTTCGAGGCCCGCGGTCGCAACCCGCAGACCGACCTCGCCGCGCTGGGCCCGCGCGCCGAACTCGACTTCACCGGCATGGTCCTTGACCACGTCCAGATACACGAGTGCCACTACAACTGGAAGACCTTCATCGAGGTCTACCTCGAGGATTACCACGTCGGCCCCTTCCATCCGGGCCTGGGCCAGTTCGTCACCTGCGACGACCTGCGCTGGGAATTCAAGGAGCAGTTCTCGGTGCAGACCGTGGGTGTGGCCAACCGCCTGGGCAAGCCGGGCAGCCCCATCTACGAGCGCTGGCACAAGGCCCTGCTGAACTACCGCAACGGGGTGCCCCCCGCGCACGGCGCGATCTGGTTGACCTACTACCCGAACATCATGGTTGAGTGGTACCCGCACGTGCTCACGGTCTCCACCTTGTACCCCTTGTCGCCGCAGAAGACGCTCAACGTGGTGGAGTTCTACTACCCCGAGGAGATCGCCGCCTTCGAGCGCGAGTTCGTCGAGGCTCAAAAGGCCGCCTACATGGAGACCTGCGTCGAGGACGACGAGATCGCCGAGCGCATGGACGCCGGCCGCAAGGCCCTGATGCAACGCGGCGATAACGAGGTCGGCCCCTACCAGAGTCCGATGGAAGATGGCATGCAGCACTTCCACGAGTGGTACCGCGCCCGCCTGGCGGACCACCTGCCCGCGGCCTGAGCCTTCCGCCATCTCACCCGGTCCGTCATGCAAGCCCTGTGGATGCTGCTCGGGGCGTTCTTCTTTGCCGCCATGGCGGTGTGCGTGAAGATCGCCTCCGCCTGGTTCAACAGCGCGGAGCTCGTCTTTTACCGGGGCCTCCTGAGCATGCTGCTGCTGTGGGGTCTGGCGCGCCACCAGCGCCTGTCGCTGGCCACGCGCTACCCGGCCATGCACGCCTGGCGCAGCCTGGTGGGGGTGGTGTCGCTCGGGGCCTGGTTCTTCGCGATCGCCGGCCTGCCGCTGGCCACCGCCATGACGCTGAACTACATGAGCAGCATCTGGATCGCGGCCTTCCTTCTGGGGGGTGCCTTGCTGGTCTGGAGCCCTGCGGCCGGCCCGGACGCGCTCCTGCGGCAGGGGCCGTTGACGCTGTCGGTGCTGGTCGGCTTCGCCGGCGTGGTCCTGACCCTGCAGCCCACCATGCGCGCCGACCAGCTGTTCGCAGGTCTGGCCGGCCTGCTCTCGGGCATGACCGCCGCCCTGGCCTACCTGCAAGTGATGGCGCTGGGCAAGTTGGGCGAGCCCGAAACCCGGATCGTCTTCTACTTCTCAGTCGGGTCCGCCCTGGCGGGCGGGCTGGGCATGGCCGTCGTGGGCATGTCGCCCTGGCAGTGGTCGCAGGCACTGTGGCTGCTGCCCGTGGCCCTGCTGGCGACCCTGGGCCAGCTGTGCATGACGCGAGCCTTCAGCCAAGGCGCGACCCTGGTGGTCGCCTGCCTGCAATACAGTGGCATCGTGTTCGGCGTGCTGTTCGGACTGCTGCTGTTCGGAGACGATATTCCGCTGGCAGGCTGGATCGGCATGGCCCTGATCCTGGTCAGTGGCATCACCGCCACCGCGCTGCGCGCCCGTGCCATCCCCCAGGCCCCCGTCGAGGAGCATTAGGAGCATTGATCCATGAACCCTATCGCCCGTACCACCCTCATCACCGCCCAGGATCTGAGGGCCCTGCAGGACCGAGGCGCCCGCCTCATGGTCTTTGACTGCAGCTTCGACCTGGCCCAGGCCGCGGCCGGCCGCGAGCAGTATCACCAGGCCCACATCCCGGGCGCGGTCCATGCGGACCTGGCGCATGACCTGAGCGACGAGGGCGTGCTCGGCCCCGATGGCCGTCGCCAGCCGAATCCCGATGCCGCCTCGGGCGGGCGCCACCCACTGCCCTCTCGCGAGCGCTTCGCCTTGTGGCTTTCGCGGGTCGGTTTTGCCAACGACATGCAGGCCGTGGTCTACGACCGCCAAGGGGTCAATTTCTGCGGGCGCCTGTGGTGGATGCTCAAGTGGGCAGGGCATGACGCAGTGGCCGTGCTCGATGGCGGGCTGCAGGCCTGGCAAGCCGCGGGCGGGGCGGTGCGCGGTGGCGACGAGCCCGCGCAGGTGCCCTCCCACTTCACGCTGGGCCCGCCCTTGCGCTCCCTGGTGACCGTTCAGGAGGTGCATGCCCGCCTGGGCGCCGCCTCCCAGACCCTGGTCGATGCCCGTGCCACGCCCCGCTACCGGGGGGAGGTCGAGCCGCTCGACCCGGTGGCGGGCCATATTCCTGGCGCGCTCAATCGGCCCTTCACGCAGAACCTCGGCGCCGATGGCGGCTTCAAGCCGGCCGAGCAGCTGCGTGCTGAGTTCACGCAGCTGCTGGCAGGCCGGGATCCGGCCACCGTGGTGCACCAGTGTGGCAGCGGGGTCAGCGCCATTCCCAACTTGTTGGCCATGGAGCTTGCCGGGCTGGGCCCCACGGGCTTGTTCGCGGGCAGCTGGAGCCAGTGGTGCGAGGACCCCTCGCGGCCGGTGGAAAAGGGCTGAGGCGCAGGCGCGTCGGCGCCTAGGGCTGCAGGTACAGGGCGCGCAGGCGCTGGTGTTCGGCGTGGCCGATGCCCAGGCTGTCACGCAAATAGGCCTCGAGCGAACCGTGGTCCTGCTCCACGGCCTCGAAGGCCGCCTGCATGAAGTCCGTCTGCACGCCCCACAGCACCGCCGCCACCTCGGGGGCCAGACCCATGCCCGCGCCCGGGGGGCGCTTGAGCCGCTGGTTGGTCAGGAGGTAGTCGTCCATGATCTGCTCGCGCGTGGCTCCCAGCGTGTGCAGCACCAGGGCGGCGGCAAATCCGGTGCGGTCCTTGCCCGCCGTGCAGTGAAAGACCGTGGGTTCGCCCGACTCGAGCAGCAGGCCGAAGAACTCGCGAAAGCGCTGCGTGTTGTGCCGCACGAAGCCACGATAGGTGTCCTGCATATGCCCCACCACGTCGCCGGGCGTGATCGCCTGACCCGCGGCCACGAGGTCGGTCAGCACTTGCACGATGGTCGGTTCGATGGACAGCGCATGCACCCGCACGCCGGGTACTGCGCAGGCCGCTGAGAGGCGCTCGTGCTCCCCTCGGAAATCGATCACGCGGCGTACGCCCAGGGACCGGATCCTGCGCGCATCCTCGTCGCCGACGGCCCCCAGATGGTCCGACCGGAACAGCGTGCGCCAGCGCACAGGCACCTGCGGACGCACGGGCGTGGCCAGGTCGCGGAAATTGGAGGGGCTGGCCAGGTTCAGTTCGTGGAGGGACATTGCGCTGCGTATTGTCCAGGCCCTTGGACGCCCGCGCCGTCACGCCGGGGATAAGGCGTGGCGTGGCGCGGGACTTTGGTCGGCACGTGCCGCGTCCTCAGTTGCCGGTGCGGTTGCCGCCGTACCCCTCTCCCGAGCCGCTGCCCATGCTGCCGCCCGAGCTGCCGCCAGCGCCCGAGGTGGAGGGCGAACCGCTGCCCGAGCGCGCCGAACCCGATTGCGCCTGGGGCAGCCGCTGCGCCTGCGACAGGTGCTGCTCCAGCGAGGGCAGTGTCTTGTCGATCCAGGCCTTGAGCTGCATATCCTTCACGTCCTTGCTGGCTTCCTGGTAGCGCTTGATGTCCTTCTCGTGCTCGCGGATGCCGACCTTACGCACGAACTCCTGATCGAATTCCGCGCCGGTCTTCTTGCCCAGTTGTTCCAGCTCGCGTCGCATCGCGCGCGGCGGCGCCGTCGGCAATTCCAGGCCCTTGCTGCTGGCCAGTTGCATCAGCTCGCGGTTGGCGGTGCCGTGGTGGTCCGCCATCATGCTGGCGTAGTCCTTGACCGCCCGGTCGGTGGCCTTGGTGGCGGCCAGTTGGGCGGCCTGCAGCTCATAGAGGCCGCTGGCGGCTGCGTCCTCCATGAACTTGCGGTCAACCCGTTCCAGCTTCTGCGCCTGCTGAGGCGTGTTGCGCGTGCTGGTGCCCGGCTGGGCGGCGGGGGCTGCAGCTCCCGCGCCACTGCCCATGCCCGTGCCGCTTCCTGCGCCGGACGATCCGCTGCCACTGCCTTGGGCCCCGGCGGCACCCAGGGTCAGAGTCAGCGCCGCGGCGGCGAAGGAAGGCAAGAAGAGAGGACGAATGCTGCGTTTCATGAAAGCTCCTGGTTACTTGGTTGGGAAAGAGGGGGAGGGCGGGGTGCCCGGGACATCGGCGGGCATGCTGCTGCCGGAGCCCTGCGACGGGGCGGGGCGCAAGCCCTCGGCTTGCGCGGAAGTCGCGGCGGGCCCCTGCTGCCGTGAGCGCCAGGCGTCGAATTCGTCGGCGAATTTGCGGTAGCGAGACTGCCGCCAGCTGCGGTAATCGTTGTCCAGCTTGCGGACCTGCTCGTCCCGCCATTGCTGGTAGTCCAGGTCAAACCAGTCCGGGCGCACGCGGGCCTCCTCGGCGGGTCCGCAGGGTCGGGGGGGCTGGAGCGGCGTCTGCGGCGTGTGGGCGCCCGCGTACCCGGCATAGCCGGACGCGCCAGCATGGCTCACCCCCGCGCCCGGGTCGCCCTGGCCGTAGCCGCTGTAGCCGGGCATGCCCTGGCCATAGCCGGTGGCGGAAGGGCCCCCGTATCCGCTGGGGCTTTCCTGCCCCGCACCCCGGCCCCAGCGACCGCTGCCATAGGCCGTCCCCTGGACCGGGCCGCTGCCCTGGCCCGGCGGGCTGCCCCAGCCGGTGCCGTGTGTCGCAGCGGTGTCGCGGCCTGGATCACTGCCTGGATCACCGCTGGCCGCATACGGAGCGTCGCGTCGCCAGGGCTGCGCCTGCGGGTCCGCCGGGGCCTCGCCCTCCCAGCGGCTGGGCGGGGGGCGCTCGCGTTCTTCCTCGTCACGTGCGGGCATGGGTGCTCCTGTCAGGCCTGCCACCGTAGACCGCGGGAACGGGTCAGCCTGTCGGACAAACGCGTGCGCAGGGCGGCGCCTCGTGCGCAGGCGCGTAGGAAGAGAGGGGGAACGCGCCGGGGCGGGACCCGGACGGGGTGTCAGTGGGCGCCGTGCGCCAGCTCGCTTACGGCCATCACCAGGCCGATGCCGGCCATCAGCCAGGCGACCTGCAGCGCGGTGGCGCGCGCGCCCAGCTGCTTTTGCAGCTGGGGAATCAGGTCGGCCAGCGCCACGTAGATGAAGCTGCTGCTGGCGACCGCTAGAAAGAAGGGCAGGAAATCATGCAGCTGATCCACCAGCCACCAGCCGGCGATGCCGCCCAGCAGGGTCACCGCTCCCGCCATCGACACCTTGAGCAACGCGATACGCCGACTGCCGCTGGTCTCGCCGAGCACCGCGAGGTCGCCGATGTGGTGGGGTACTTCGTGGGCCAGCACCGAGAGCGCGGCGATCACCCCCAACCGCATGTCCGCCATGAAGGCCGAAGCGATCAGGATGCCGTCTCCAAAGCAGTGGACGCTGTCGCCCGCCAGGACCGTCCAGCCGCCCGATTGCAGCGTGCGGCCGTGGTCGTGGGCATGCCCGTGCGCGTGCCCGTGGTGTGTATGGTCGTGCGCGTGCCCGTGGTGGTGCTCGTGCCCGTGGTGCCACAGTTCGGCCTTGTCCAGCAGGAAGAAGAACACCAGGCCCACCAGCAAGGTGGCGAAGAGGGACTTGGCGCCAGCGTCGCTTTCGAAGGCTTCGGGCAGCAGGTGCATGAACGCGGTGGCCATGAGCGCGCCTGCGGCCAGGCTCAGGAGGTGCTGAGCGCCGACGGGGGCGCCGTCGTTTTTGGAGCGCACGCCCAGTCGCATCAGGAGGGCGGCCACCCAGACGCTGCCGATGCCGGCGCAGAGGGTGGCGATGATGATGGCGATCAGGGTCATGCTTGAGGTGGGGGCAGTCGCGTCACGGGGCTGTGGCAGCTGCCAGCAGGGCGCTGATCTTATCCATAATCGATGAGCGTCCAACGGCGCCAGGCATTCCGATTGCCCTTGCCTCCTGATGCCCGAAAGGATCCCTTATGCACGGTGTGCACCGTCCCCGGAGTGGGCTGGCCTGGGTCGCGGCCCTGCTCTTGCCTGCCTGCGCGCCCCCCTCGCCGCAGGCTCCCACCGTGGTCGCTGAGGCCATGCCGCGTGCCACCGGTGCTTGCAATGCCGAGCCCGCCCAGGGCGCGGTGGGCCAGCCCGCGTCGCCCCAACGGGCTGAAACGGCACGGCAGCTGGCCGGCGCGCAGACCGTTCGCGTGATCGGCCACGACGACATGGTCACCAAGGAATACGACACCAGCCGCCTGAACCTGCAGCTCGACGAGCGCGGCCGGGTGGTGCGGGTGTATTGCGGCTGATCGCGCCGAGCGTGTGCGCTCAGTGCGCCTTCTCCCAGTTCTCGCCCACACCGATTTCCGCCAGCAGCGGCACCCGCAGTTGCGCCACGCCCGCCATCAGGCGGGGTACCTCGACGCGCACCCAGTCGACCTCGTCCTGCGGCACCTCGAATACCAGTTCGTCATGCACCTGCATGATCATTCGCGTGCGGCGCTGCTGCGCGTCCAGCGTGTCCAGCACCTTCACCATCGACAGCTTGATCAGATCGGCCGCCGTGCCCTGCATGGGCGCGTTGATCGCGGCCCGCTCGGCCCCCGCACGGCGCGGGCCATTGGGTGAATTGATCTCGGGCAGGTACAGGCGCCGCCCGAACACGGTCTCCACATAGCCCTGGGCCTTGGCCGACAGGCGGGTCTCGTCCATGTACTGCTTGACGCCCGGATAGCGCTGGAAATAGCGCTCGATGTAGTTCTTGGCCGCGGTGTTGTCGATGCCCAGGTTCTTGGCCAGGCCGTAGCTGCTCATGCCGTAGATCAGGCCGAAGTTGATCACCTTGGC
>JBEEIS010000187.1:0-10315 GCA_041169755.1 Pseudomonadota bacterium
ACAACGACCGCCTGGTCGACACCCTCAAGCACCTGCGCGACATCGGCAACAGTGTGCTGGTGGTCGAACACGACGAAGACATGATCCGCGCCGCCGACCATGTGATCGACATGGGCCCGGGTGCGGGCATCCATGGCGGGCGCGTGATGTCGCAGGGCACACCAGCGCAGGTGCAGGCGGATGCCGACTCGCTCACGGGCCAGTACCTCTCGGGCACGCGGGGCATCGCGGTGCCGAAGAAGCGCGCATCCTGGCTACCGGTCGAAGGCGGCCCGCCCGGCGACACGCAGCGCCTGCGCATCACCGGCGCGCGCGGCAACAACCTGAAAGGCGTGGATGTCGACATCCCGGTGGGTCTCCTGACCTGCGTGACCGGTGTCTCGGGCTCAGGCAAGTCCACGCTCGTGAACGACACGCTCTATGCGGCGGTGGCGCGCGAGCTCTATCGCTCCCACGACGAGCCCGCGGCGCATGACGCGATCGAAGGCATCGAGCACTTCGACAAGGTGATCAATGTCGACCAATCCCCCATCGGCCGCACCCCGCGCAGCAACCCGGCCACCTACACCGGCCTGTTCACCCCGATCCGCGAGCTGATGGCCGACACGAACATCGCCAAGGAGCGCGGCTACGGCCCGGGGCGTTTCTCCTTCAACGTGGCGGGCGGACGCTGCGAGGCCTGCCAGGGCGACGGCGTGGTGAAGGTGGAAATGCACTTCCTGCCCGATGTCTACGTGGCCTGCGATGTGTGTCGCGGCCAGCGGTACAACCGCGAGACCTTGGAAGTGACCTGGAAAGGCAGGAACATCGCGCAGCTCCTGGCGATGACGGTGGAAGACGCCCACGAATTCCTCAAGCCCGTGCCCGCGATCGCGCGCAAGCTGCAGACGCTGCTCGATGTCGGCCTGTCGTACATCCAGCTCGGGCAGGCCGCCACCACGCTCTCGGGCGGCGAGGCGCAGCGCGTGAAGCTGGCGCTCGAACTCTCCAAGCGCGACACCGGCCGCACCCTCTACATCCTGGACGAACCCACCACCGGCCTGCACTTTGCCGACATCGATCTGCTGCTCAAGGTGCTGCACCAGCTGCGTGATGCGGGCAACACCATCGTGGTGATCGAGCACAACCTCGATGTGATCAAGACCGCCGACTGGCTGATCGACATGGGACCCGAGGGCGGCTCGGGCGGGGGCATGGTGGTCGGGGTGGGGACGCCCGAAGACCTCGCGGGCAATCCGCAAAGCCACACGGGTCGGTACCTGCAGCGGTACCTCTGAGGCCGCCTCAGCCCCGCGCCGCCTGCAACAGATCGCGCGTCTTCATCGCCTCGCGCCGGGCCGCCTGCGCGAAATCCTCGCCCGACGAGGCGTAAAGAATCGCCCGCGACGAATTCACCGCGATCGGTGCATCGGCGCGCCAGCCGGCCTTGACCGTGGCCACCGCATCGCCGCCTTGAGCGCCCACGCCGGGAATCAGCAGCGGCACATGGAGCGCCACCTGACGCACCCGCTCGATCTCGGCGGGATAGGTCGCACCCACCACCAGACCGAGCTGGCCGTTGAGATTCCAAGGCCCCTGGGCCAGCTTGGCCACATGCTCGTAAAGCAGTGGCTCGCCAGGCACCGAGGACAGGCGCTGGTTCTGCAGATCATCACCACCGGGGTTGGAGGTACGACACAGCAGAAAGGCGCCCTTGCCCTCGTACTTCAGATAGGGCTGCACCGAATCGAACCCCATGAAGGGCGAGAGCGTCACCGCGTCCGCGCCATAGCGCTCGAAGGCCTCGCGCGCGTATTGCTCCGCGGTCGACCCGATGTCGCCGCGCTTGGCGTCCAGGATCACCGGCACATGCGGAATATTGCGTCGCAGGTGCGCCATCAATTGTTCGAGCTGGCCCTCGGCGCGGTGGGCCGCGAAGTAGGCGATCTGCGGCTTGAAGGCGATGGCCAGGTCGGCGGTGGCGTCGGCGATCCGCGCGCAGAAGTCGTAGATGCGGCTGGCATCGCCCTTGAGCGTGGCCGGAAAGCGCGAAGGTTCCGGGTCCAGGCCCACGCACAACATGGAGCCGTTGCGCCGCTGGGCGTCTTGCAGCATCTCGAGAAACGTCATCGCGAGATTGTAAGGACGGCGCCCGGGGCGGGCAGGCGCGCTGGCGCACGCGTGGGAGCAGCGACAATTCCATCCATGCTGACCTACCTCACCGTCCCCGTCACCCCCTTCGCCCAGAACTGCTCCCTGGTCTGGGACGACCAGACGAAGCAGGCCGCCGTCATCGACCCCGGCGGTGACCTCGACCGGCTCCTCGATGAAGTCCAGCGCCTGGGCCTGAAGCTCGAGCAGATCTGGCTCACGCACGCCCATATCGACCATGCCGGCGGCACCGGAGAACTCGCGCGGCGCCTGGGTCTTCCCATCATCGGTCCGCACCCGGGCGATCAGTTCTGGATCGACGGTCTGCCCCAGCAAAGCGCGATGTTCGGCTTCGCCCCGGCCGAACTCTTCACGCCCACGCGCTGGCTACACGATGGCGACACCGTCACCCTGGGCGGTCACACGCTGAACGTGCGCCATTGCCCCGGCCACACACCGGGGCACGTGGTGTTTCATTCACCCGAACTGAAACGCGCTTTCGTGGGCGATGTGCTGTTCGCGGGCAGCATCGGCCGCACCGACTTTCCGCAGGGCGATCACGACACCCTGATCGCCAGCATCACGCAGCGCCTGTGGCCCATGGGAGACGACACGGTGTTCATTCCAGGGCACGGCCCTGAGAGCACCTTCGGCCGCGAGCGGCGCACCAACCCCTATGTGGGCGGTACCTGAGGACTGCCCCGGAATCAGGCGGGCGTAGTGATCTGATCGCAGGCATACAGCAGGCGATGGCATTCGTCCTGCGACAAGGCCGTGCGGCCGACGTAGTCTGGAAACATCTGCGCAGCCTGCTGCCGGGTCGCCAGGAGTGCCTCCACCACTTGGCTGGAACCGTCGGGTAAGCCCTCCATGGTTTGCGCCAGGACCCGAGCGGAGAACTGAGTCACCAACCAGCGAATCGCATGCAACGCGAGCGTTTCAATGCGTGAGGCCTGCTCCGAGGGCTTGAGCATCTGTTCGAGCGATTGCCACTTGGCGCCCAACGCCCAGGCGCGCTCGCCGACAAAATCCCGCAAGATCGCGACCGCCTGCGGCGCCAGCTCGCGGGCGACGGCTTTTTCCAACACCAGATATGTCGTGAAGTGATCGCGCACCACCTGCAGCAGGGCCTCCTGGGTCACATGGCGTCGCGGGATGAACAACACGGCGTAAGGCGAGGAAGCCAATGAGCGCGCCACCAGCTCGGCATCCCACACCGAATCCGGAAATTCGGATTCGACGAAACATCGGGAGAGACAGGCCCTGGCGCTGGCGGCGGCATCGCCTTCTTCAAAGCCTTTGAACCAGATCAAAAGCTCGTCCTCGAACCCCTCGGTGCGAAACACATTGGCACGCCCCGATATCGCCTTATCCAGCGAGAGCGCGCACAAGCTTCGATCGCGAAGGGGCTTCGGGACATGCTGCAGGACACTACCGCCCCAGTGATCGTTTTCAATCGCCTCGAGGCACAGCTCGCGCGTCTTGTACCTCTCGGGGATGAACTCGAAATTGGCCAAGGCACTGTGTTGGCCAGCCGCCGCCAGGATCTCGGGCGTGTGAAAACGGGCGGGCACTTTTTCCAGCAGCCCGAGGCTGTCGTCCTCGAGTAACTTGCACAGCAAGGCTCGCCCTTCGCCAGAGCCCCAGGCCTGCGCGTGCTCCCGATCGGTCATCACCTTGATCGACGACCAACCATCCTTGGCGATGATCTGCAGCAGGTACTTGCGGCGCAGGGCGGCACTGTTCACGGATCCGAGCTCCAGCCTCATCCAGCTGTGCGTGTTGTCCATTGCCACCTTCAGCAGCGCTTCATCCAGAAACTTGGCGGGCACGAACTTCAGCGCATTCGGAGCCTCCGGGCGAACGGCCTTTTTGCACATCTGCGCCGTCTTCAAGGCAGCAGGCACAAAGGCCAAGGCCGCGCCCTTGTTCGCGACCGCCGCATCACACAGGGCCGCGGTGCGAAGGGCCTTCGGTACGTGCTCGAGCGCTTCGCCATCGCCTCGCACAGCCTGTTCACAGACCCGGGCGGTGCGCAGCGTACGCGGGACTTTGCCCAAGGATCCCGGCGCCTGCTTGACGTAGGCCAGCGCCTGCCGCTCGTTGCGCAGGCCCACTTTCAGAGAGGGAATCGGGTACAAGCCCGCATAGCCTCGGCCCTGTACCGCCAGCAGCTTGTCCACCAGCGTTTCGGTGCACAAGGAAGCCGGAATCCGCTTGGCCTGCTCGTACTGCTGGAGCAGAAACGCCACCAGCAGATCATCGTTCCACCAGGCCTTGGGGATGGCGCCGAGGCCGGGGCCTGTGCGGCTTGCGAGCGGAATCAGGATCTCGTTGCGGCGCTTGGGATCCTTGCGCAGCGCCGGGTCGCCTTGGATGCGGCTCACCGCTTGCTGTAGCTGCTCGCCCGCCTCGTTGGCCGCCTGCTGTTCGACCGCCTTGCGGGCCTGCGCGGCTTGCTTGCGCCGCGCGTCCCAGTCGATCGTCTCGCCCGCGCGTGCGCGCTCGAGCAGTGACGCGGTCATGCCGTCGTAGTCCCACTCCCCGTCGTATTCGTCTTCGTCCTCGTCGTAGGGTTCGAAGAAGGCGCGCTCCTCGCCATCGCCCAGGTACGCCTCGCCGACCTTGCGGCCCTGCGCAAACACCGCCGCACCGGCAAAGGCGGGGCCTTCCTCCACGTAATGCAGCTCGAAGCCAAGGTCGGGATAGCGAGCGGCCAGGTCCTCGACCAGCTGCGGCCGCGGGTTCCAGGCCGTGTCAAAGCGGTAGACCAGGTCTCGTCCGTCGACCTCGAGCTCCCCGGTGCTGCGCTCGTCACGCGCGTCCCAGGTGTGGGGGATCACGCCCGCCAGTTTGGTCCAGTCGAAGGCAGCCGAGGGCGATCCGATCGCCCAGGCGAACTGCGTCAGCCGTTTTTTCGTGCCCTTGACGCGCAATGTGTTGTAGACCCAGTTCGGCATGCTGTTTGTCCGTTAAAGCAACAAAAGGGGGCACAGACGCATCGGCCTGGCGACGCCTTCGACCCGGCGGTGAATGTAGCTCAGCGCCGCGCCGCCGCCTGCTCGTACAGCCCCTGCACGCGCGGCACGTTCTCCTGCAGGCGCGCGATGCGCTCGGGCCCGCGCGGGTGGGTCGAGAGGAAGGCGGGGCCGCCGCTGCCCCCGGAGGCGCGCCCCATCTTTTCCCACAGGCTCACCGCCGACTGCGGCCGGTAGGCGCCGCGCGCGGCCAGCTCCAGACCGACCAGGTCGGCATCGATCTCGTCGTCGCGGCTGAAACGCAGCGTCAGCAGCTGCGTGCCCACATCGGCGGCGATGCTTCCGAGCTGGCCCAGCCCCAGCACCTGCGACAGCACCGACAGGCCGATGCTGGTGCCCTGGGACTTGGCGATGCGCGCGCGCGCGTGTTCGCGCAGCGCGTGCGCCATTTCGTGGCCCATCACCATCGCGGCTTCGTCGTCGGTGAGTTCGAGCTGATTCAGGATGCCGGTGAAGAAGGCGATCTTGCCCCCAGGCATGCAAAAAGCGTTGATCTGCTTGCTGCCGATCAGATTGATCTCCCAGCGCCAGCCGCGTGCGCGGTCGTTCCAGCGCGCGGCGTAGGGCACCAGATCCTGCGCGATATCCCGCAGGCGTTTCAACTGCGGATGCCCCTCGGGCGCAAGCGCGCCCTGCTGGCGGGCCTGCGCGATCATCTGGCTGTATTGCTGTCCGGCCGCCGCTTCGAGTTCACCGGCGGGCACCAGATTGCGCAGGCGCGACGCTTCGTCCACCTGCACCTGCGCGAGGACGGGCGCCGCTGCGGCCGCACCCGCCGCGAGCAGGAAGGCGCGGCGCGGCATCCAGCGATGACTCGATGGCGGGTGGAGAGACTCGGCGGCACCGGGGGCGCCGTAGCAGGCCAGGCACATATCAGGCTCCGCCGGGGGACCGCGAGTACACGCAGTGACGAGCGTGGGGGTACATACCCACCATGATAATGACGCTCACCCATGGCACCCACAGAGACCCCTTCCCCGCCGCCGCCATCCGGCGGCCCCAAGAAAAACGCCACTGACACGCGCGAGCCCCCCCGTGGCCTCGCGGGCTGGCTCGCCGCGCTGCGCGTGTACCTCGAGCCCGCCACCCTGCGCATGCTGTTCCTGGGTTTCTCGGCAGGCCTGCCCCTGCTGCTGGTCCTGGGCACCCTGGGCTTTCGCCTGCGCGAGGCAGGTATCGACCGCGCCACCATCGGCTATCTCTCCTGGGTGGGACTGGCCTATGGTTTCAAGTGGGCCTGGGCTCCGCTGGTCGACCGCCTGCCCCTGCCTCTGATCACACGCGCGCTGGGTCGCCGTCGCAGCTGGCTGCTGCTGTCGCAACTGGCCATCGCGGGCGGCCTCGTGGGCATGGCCCTCAACGACCCGAAGCTGCAGCTGCAGGCGGTGGTGATATGCGCCCTGGTGGTGGCCTTCGCGTCGGCCACGCAGGACATCGCGCTGGACGCGTTTCGCATCGAATCCGCCGGTACCGAGCGCCAGGCCGCCCTGGCCGCGGCCTACCAGAGCGGGTACCGCCTGGCCATGATCTGGGCAGGTGCGGGCGTGCTGTGGATCGCCGCGCGCGCGGAGGTGGCTAACGCCGCCGCCTACCAGCACGAAGCCTGGCAGGCGGGCTATCTGGCCATGGCCGCTTCCATGGGGGTCGGGGTGCTCACCGTGCTGCTCTCGCCCGAGCCCGCGCACCGCGCGCTGCCCCCGGCACGCAGCCTCGCGGCCTGGGTGCGCGAAGCGGTGCTGGAGCCCTTTGCCGACTTCCTTCGTCGCTACAGGAGTCAGGCCGTCCTCGTGCTGGCCCTCATTGCCGTCTATCGCATCAGCGACGTGGTCATGGGCATCATGGCCAACCCGTTCTATGTCGACATGGGCTTCACCAAGAGCGAAGTGGCCGCCGTCACCAAGGTCTACGGGGTCATCATGACCCTGGTGGGCGCCTTTGTCGGCGGCGTGCTGGCGTTGCGCCTGGGCGTGATGCGGGTGCTGATGCTGGGTGCGGTACTCAGTGCCGGCACCAACCTGCTCTTTGCCTGGCTGGCCTCACGCGGGCACGACGTGCAGGCCCTGGTCTTTGTGGTGTCCGCCGACAACCTGGCCTCGGGCATCGCCTCGGCGGCCTTCATCGCCTACCTCTCGGGCCTGACCAACGTGAGTTATTCGGCCACGCAGTACGCGCTCTTTAGCTCGATCATGCTGCTGGCCCCCAAGTGGTTGGCGGGCTTCTCGGGCGAGTATGTGGACCACTTCGGCTATCCAGGATTCTTCCTGGCCACCGCTGCCCTGGGCGTGCCGGTGCTGCTGCTGGTGGCCTTGGCCTCGCGGGTGAAGGCGCGCAGCGCCTGACCCCCGCGGCCGGGCGCGCTCAGTGCCCGCCGCCGAAATGCTCGCCGGCCTTGAGCCGGTACACCGTGCCGCAGTAGGCGCAGCGCGCCTCGCCGGTGCGGGCCACGTCCAGGAAGATGCGCGGGTGGCCGTTCCACAGCTTCATGCCGGCCTTCGGGCTGGGGCAGAAGACGCCGCCATTGCCATTGAGGTCCTTGGCGAGCAGCTCGACGACGGTGTCCTGCTTCGGAGCGGAGACAGTCATGTGCGCCCTTCTCAGACCAGGGTGAGCCAGTGGGCGTACTTGGGGTTGCGCCCGTTCACGATATCGAAGAAGGCCGCCTGGATCTTCTCGGTGATCGGACCGCGCGAGCCGGCGCCGATCTGTACGCGATCAAGTTCACGGATCGGGGTGACTTCAGCGGCGGTGCCGGTGAAGAAAGCTTCGTCAGAAATATAGATTTCGTCGCGGGTGATCCGCTTTTGCACGATCTCGATGCCCAGGTCCTGGCAGATGTGGAACACGGTGTTGCGCGTGATGCCATTGAGCGCGCCAGCCGACAGGTCGGGCGTGTAGACCTTGCCGTCCTTGATCACGAAGATGTTCTCGCCCGCGCCCTCGCTCACGAAGCCCGAGGTATCCAGCAGCAGGGCCTCGTCATAGCCATCGTCGGTGGCTTCCATGTTGGCGAGGATGGAGTTGGTGTAGTTGCTCACCGCCTTGGCCTGCGTCATGGTGATATTGACGTGGTGGCGGGTGTAGCTGGAGGTTTTGACGCGGATGCCGCGCTTCATGCCCTCTTCACCCAGGTAGGCGCCCCATTCCCAGGCGGCCACCATCAGGTGGATGCTGTTGCCTTTGGGGGACACGCCCAGCTTTTGCGAACCGATCCAGATCAGGGGGCGCAGGTAGCCGCTTTCCAGCTTGTTGGCGCGCACCACGGCGCGTTGCGCCTCATTCACCTGCTCCTTGGTGTAGGGGATGTTCATACGCAGGATCTTGCCGCTGTTGAACAGGCGGTCGGTGTGCTCCTGCAGGCGGAAGATGGCGGTGCCCTTGGCGGTCTTGTACGCCCGCACTCCTTCGAACGCGCCGCAGCCATAGTGCAGGGTGTGGGTCAGGACGTGGATCTTGGCGTCGCGCCACTCCACCATCTCACCATCCATCCAGATCTTGCCGTCGCGGTCGGCCATGCTGGGAACAACGCTCATTTTTCTTCCTTTGGCGGTCGGAATACCGAAACCGCGATTTTAGTCGGCGGACGGGCTCGTGGCCGGCGCTTCGCCTTCGGCCGGGCGCACCAGGTCCCAGGCCGCCAATCGGCCGTTGGCAAACGTGCAGGTCACCTGCGATCCGCCCGTATCGCTCCAGCGAAAGACCTCGGGCTGGGTGTCGGACTCGGAGCGCAGCTCGCCCAGGGCGCGGGTCAGGGCAATCACCTTGAGCAGCGGCATGCCAGCCTGCAGCTTGGCATTGAGCATGACCGCGCTGGCCACATAGCCCACCGGCCGGTCGGCCGCCTGTTTGAGCACGTGCATCAGGCGGGTGAAATGCAGCAGCACCCACATGACGATGCCGCCGCCGGCCACCGCGATGCCGGCCCACCCGTAGGCGCGCCAGGCTGCAGCGACCAGGACCACGCCCGCCACGGGCACGAAGATTCTTTGCCAGTTCATGGGGCGCGATTGTCGGCGATAGACCCCGACCTGAAGCGACGCATCGCCCTCAGGCCAATCCCCGCACCACCTCCATCGCCTCCTCGATGCGGTCCACCGCGTGGAGGGTCAACCCCTCGAGTTCCCGGCTGCCTTTCTTGGGGGCGTTGGCGCGCGGCACCACCGCCACCGAGAACCCCAGCTTGGCCGCCTCGCGCAAACGCTCCTGTCCGCGCGGCGCCGGGCGCACCTCGCCGGCCAGGCCCACCTCACCAAAAGCGATGAAGCCCTTGGGCAGGGCCCGCCCGCGCAGCGAGGAGGTGATGGCCAGCATCACCGACAAATCGGCCGCCGGCTCGCTGATACGCACACCGCCCACCGCGTTGACGAAGACATCCTGGTCGTAGCAGGCCACGCCCGCATGGCGATGCAGCACCGCCAGCAGCATGGCCAGGCGGTCACGCTCCAGGCCCACCGACAGGCGCCGCGGACTGGGACCGCCGGTGTCCACCAACGCCTGGATCTCCACCAGCAGCGGGCGCGTTCCCTCCAGCGTGACCAGCACGCAGCTGCCTGGCACAGGCTCGGCATGCTGGGACAGAAAGATGGCGCTGGGGTTGGCCACGCCCCGCAGGCCTTTTTCGGTCATGGCGAAGACGCCAATCTCGTTGACCGCGCCAAAGCGGTTCTTGATGGCGCGCACCAGGCGAAAGCTCGAATGCGTGTCGCCCTCGAAATACAAAACCGTATCGACCATGTGCTCCAACACGCGCGGGCCCGCCAGCGCGCCTTCCTTGGTCACATGGCCCACCAGCACGATGCAGGTGCCACTGGCCTTGGCCGCGCGCGTGAGATGCGCCGCGCATTCGCGCACCTGGGCCACCGAGCCGGGAGCCGAAGTCAGTTGATCCGAGTACACGGTCTGGATCGAGTCGATCACCGCCACGGCGGGCTGGGTGGAGGCCAGCGTGGCCAGGATCTTCTCGAGGTTGATCTCGGCTTGCACCTTCACCTGCGACTGCACCAGCCCCAGCCGGCGCGAACGCAGGGCCACCTGCGCGCCCGACTCTTCGCCCGTCACATACAGGGTGGACACTTGCGCGCGCTGCAGGCCATCGAGCGCTTGCAGCAGCAAGGTGGACTTGCCGATGCCCGGGTCGCCGCCAATCAGCA
>JBEEIS010000188.1:0-4866 GCA_041169755.1 Pseudomonadota bacterium
AGATGATGCAAGGCGCGTTCTTTTTGGCGTTTTCGAACATGTCGCGGACACGGGCAGCGCCCACACCGACGAACATTTCGACGAAATCGGAACCCGAAATGCTGAAAAAAGGCACTTTGGCTTCACCGGCGATGCCCTTGGCCAGCAAGGTCTTGCCAGTGCCCGGGGGGCCCACCAGCAGCAGGCCGCGTGGAATGCGGCCGCCGAGCTTCTGGAATTTCTGCGGGTCTTTCAGGAAGTCCACGACTTCCTTGACTTCTTCCTTGGCCTCGTCGCAGCCGGCGACATCGGCGAAGGTGACCTGGTTGTTGTTCTCGTCGAGCATGCGGGCCTTGCTCTTGCCGAAGCTGAAGGCCCCGCCCTTGCCGCCGCCCTGCATCTGGCGCATGAAGTACACCCACACGCCGATCAGGAGCAGCATCGGGCCCCAACTGACCAACAGGGTCATGAGCAGCGAGCCTTCCTCACGGGGCTTGACGTCGAACTTCACGCCGTTGGCGATGAGGTCGCCCACCAGACCGCGATCCAGGTAGGTGGCGGTGGTGCGCACCCGGCGGTCGTCGGTGGTGACGGCCACGATCTCGGTGCCGCCCTGGCCTTCCTGGATCACCGCGTTCTTGATGCGCTTGTTCTTGACCTCCTCCAGGAAGTCGGAATAGCCCATGACGCTGGCGCCGGCCGCCCCACGCGTGTCGAACTGCTTGAAGACGGTGAACAGCACGAGGGCGATCACCAGCCAGACGGCAATTTTCGAAAACCACTGATTATTCAACTCGATCTCCGGGAGGCACTATCCGCCCCATATGCAACCCATTCTAGGGGTTTCAAGCAGAGCAGCGATCAAAAAGGGGGACAACCGCCCCAGGGACAGGGGTACCGCCGCCCCGGGCAGGAGCCATCGGGCGCGGCGCCCGGGCTCAGGCCCCGGACTTCAGCCCGATCCCGACGATGAAGGTTTCCGAGGACTTGTCCCGGGAGGCCTTGGGTTTAAGAGGCTTGACCACCCGGAAAGTTTCCTTGAACAACTTCACCAGCTGGCTGTAGCCACTGCCATGGAACACCTTCGTGACCAGGGCGCCCTCGGGCTTGAGATGGGTCTGGGAGAACTCGATGGCCAATTCGACCAGGTGGCTGATGCGGGCGGCATCGGCCGACTCGATGCCCGAGAGGTTGGGGGCCATATCCGAGACCACCACATCGGCCTGGCGGCCCGCCATCGCGACCTCCAGGCGGGCCAGCATCTCCGGCTCGCGGAAATCCCCCTGCAGGAAGGTCACCCCCTCGATAGGCTCCATGGGCAGGATGTCCAGGGCCAGGATGGCGCCATTGAGCTCGCCGGCGGCCGCGCCTGCAGGAGACAGGCGCCGACGCACGTACTGGCTCCAGGCACCCGGGGTCGAGCCCAGGTCCACCACCACGTGACCGGGGCGGATGAGGCCCAGGGTCTCGTCGATTTCCTTGAGCTTGTAGGCGGCTCGTGCGCGATAGCCCTCCCTCTGGGCGAGCTTCACGTAGGGATCGTTGACGTGGTCGTTCAACCACGCCTTGTTCACCTTCTTGCTCTTGGTTTTGACCTTCATTGCACTTCCAGGTTTACAGGCGACAACCGGCGAAAGCCGGTTGCGGCGCAGGCTCACTTCGCTCGCGAAGTGAAGGCGCGACAGCGCCGGGCCGAAGCCATAATACGGGCCATGCCCGCTATTGAATTGTCCATCGCCGAGCGCAAGGCACATCGTGCCGACGCCCACCACCTCGATCCCGTCGTCATGATCGGCAACGACGGCCTCACGCCGGCGGTGCAGAAAGAGGTCGATGCCGCCCTCAATGCCCACGGGCTGATCAAGGTGCGGGTGCTCGGCGACGACCGCGCCGCTCGCGAAGCCATGTACCAGCAACTGGCCGACCAGCTCGGCGCCGCCCCGATCCAGCACATAGGCAAGCTGCTGGTGCTGTGGCGGCCCAAGCCGCCCAAGGTCCGCGCCGAGGACGAAGATCGCAAACCCGGCCCGCGCGACATCAAGGTCCTGAAATACAGCAAGCGCGGCGGCCAGCGGCCCGAGGTCAGAACCCTGCGGGTCCTGGGCAACCAGCGCCTGTCGCCCGGCGGGCAGGTCAAGCGGGCCAAGCCCAAGCAGAAATCGGTCAAGAAGGGTCGCCTGGGCTGAGCGGCCCGCGCGATCCCGCCAGCTTCCAGAGCACCACCCCGGCGCAGGCCCACTGCAGCAGGTACAGCCCGCTGCCCACCGTGTGCCACAAGCGCAGGTTGTCTCGCGCCACGATGCGCGGCGCCACCCCAAATTCCAGCAGCAGGGCCAGCAGCAGGCCCGCCAGCAGCCAGGCCAGGGCGCCCTGACCCCAATCCAAGCGGGGCGTGTCCCCTCGGGGCCGAGACACCATCAGCAGCACCAGGCCGCAGCCCAGAGCCACCCAGACCTGGGCGGAAAAAAGCCGCGCCGCCACCAGGCCCGCCGAGGCCGGCGCAGGCAGGTGAGCAAACAGCAGGGGCACCACCCAAAAACCCACGGCGCTCAAGCTGCCCCACCAAAGGGCGGCCGCCATCAGGCCGAGCCGGTCGAGCGCATTCAAGGCGGGATCAGGCGTAGCGGACCGCGATGATCTCGTAGCGGCGCAGGCCCCCCGGGGCCTGGACCTCGGCGGTGTCGCCCTCCTCCTTGCCGATCAGAGCGCGCGCGATCGGGCTGGAGACGTTGATCAGGCCCAGCTTCAGATCGGCCTCGTCTTCGCCCACGATCTGGTAGGTGACCTGGTCGCCGCTGTCCTGGTCTTCAAGGTCGACGGTGGCACCGAACACCACCTTGCCGCCCGCGTCCACCGAGGTGGGGTCAATGACCTGGGCGGCCGAGAGCTTGCCCTCGACCTCCTGGATGCGGCCCTCGATGAAGCCCTGACGGTCCTTGGCGGCGTCGTACTCGGCGTTCTCGGACAGGTCACCCTGGGCCCGCGCCTCCGCGATGGCGGTGATCACGGCGGGCCGGTCCACGGTCTTGAGCCGATGCAGTTCGGCCTTGAGCTTCTCGGCGCCGCGGACGGTGATGGGGATGGTGGCCATGGCAGGTATTTCGTGGGGACAAAAGGAAACCGCCGACCGTTGCCAGCCGGCGGTGAGGATTGTGGGCAATTATGCCCAAACGGCACGTCTAGCGATTAACCCTTAAGTTGTCTCTTGCGACGCGGCAGGCCTCAGGCCAGCTGCGCGTGCATCTCCTGCACCGAGATCACGTCCAGCGTGTCCAGGTACTTCATACCTTCGACCGCGGCCTCGGCCCCGGCGATGGTGGTGAAGGTGGTCACGCGGGCCAGCAATGCCGAAGTGCGGATGGCCCGCGAGTCGGCGATGGCGTTGCGGCGCTCCTCGACGGTGTTCACGACCATCACGATCTCGTTGTTCTTGATCATGTCGACCACGTGCGGGCGGCCTTCGGTGACCTTGTTGACCGTCTGGCAGGCGATGCCGGCGGCCGTGATGCCCGCGGCGGTGCCCTTGGTGGCCACCAGTTCGAAGCCCAGGGCCGCCAGCGCGCGGGCGACCTCGACGGCGCGAGGCTTGTCACTGTTCTTCACGGTGAGGAAGACCTTGCCAGTGGATTGCCCCTGGGCATCGCGCGCGCGCGGCAAACGGGTGCCCGCACCGAGCTGGCTCTTGACGAAGGCTTCACCGAAGGTCTTGCCCACGCCCATCACCTCGCCGGTGGATTTCATCTCGGGGCCGAGGATGGTGTCGACACCCGGGAACTTGACGAAGGGGAAGACGGCCTCCTTCACGCTGAAATAAGGCGGGGTAACTTCGGCGGTGATGCCCTGCGACGCCAGCGACTGGCCGGCCATGCAACGTGCGGCCACCTTGGCCAGCTGAATGCCGGTGGCCTTGGAGACGAAGGGCACGGTGCGCGAGGCGCGGGGATTCACTTCCAGCACGTAGATCACGTCCTGGCCGTCCACATGCTGGATGGCGAACTGCACGTTCATCAGGCCCACCACGTTCAGCGCCTTGGCCATGGCGGCGGTCTGGCGCTTGATTTCGTCAACGGTGGTCTTCGAGAGCGAGTACGGGGGCAGCGAACAGGCCGAGTCGCCCGAGTGCACGCCGGCCTGCTCGATGTGCTCCATCACGCCGCCGATGAAGGTGCGGCTGCCGTCTGACAAGCAGTCGACGTCGCACTCGATGGCGTCGTTCAGGAAGCGATCGAGCAGCACCGGGGAGTCGTTGGAGACTTTGACCGCTTCACGCATATAGCGCTCGAGGTCTCGCTGCTCGTGCACGATCTCCATGGCGCGACCACCGAGCACGTAGCTGGGGCGGACCACCAGCGGGTAGCCCAGGGCGGCGGCCTTCTCCAGCGCCTCGGCCTCGGTACGCGCGGTGGCATTGGGCGGCTGGCGCAGGCCCAGCTCGTGCAGCAGCTTCTGGAAACGCTCACGGTCTTCAGCCGCGTCGATCATGTCGGGGCTGGTGCCAATGATCGGCACGCCCTCGGCCTCCAGGCCCAGGGCGAGTTTCAGCGGCGTCTGGCCGCCGTACTGCACGATCACGCCGTGCGGCTTTTCCTTGTCGACGATCTCGAGCACGTCTTCGAGCGTGAGCGGCTCGAAGTACAGGCGATCGGACGTGTCGTAGTCGGTAGACACCGTCTCGGGGTTGCAGTTGACCATGATGGTCTCGTAGCCGTCCTCGCGCATCGCGAGGGCTGCATGGACGCAGCAATAGTCGAACTCGATGCCTTGGCCGATGCGGTTGGGACCGCCGCCGAGCACCATGATCTTTTTCTTGTTCGTGGGCTCGGCCTCGCACTCGTCCTCGTACGTCGAGTACATGTAGGCGGTGTTGGTGGCGAACTCGGCGGCACA
>JBEEIS010000189.1:0-8361 GCA_041169755.1 Pseudomonadota bacterium
TGGGCAAAGGCGGTGGCCGACAGGGCCAGGGTGGACAGCAGCAGGGTGGCTTTCAGTTTCATATTCGTTCTCCGTGAGACCTTGGATGGAAATCAACTTGCAGGGCTGCTAAGCAGTTCTCGTGCCACGCCTGTGTAGCCGGGCTCGCTCACTGGGAAAACCCCAGGCGGGCGTCGCGCATGCCCGCTCCTGGGGACAAATTTTTACAGTTTCGCCCCAAATCGGTGCGCGCTGGCGGCGCGCCCGCACCACGGACTACGATGCACGCGCCGAGGGAGGAAACAGAACATGAGCCTGTGCGTGGTGGAAAGTCGCGCGTTGCTGGGCCTGTCCGCCGAAGCAGTACGGGTGGAGGTGCACCTGGCCAATGGCCTGCCCAGTTTCACGCTGGTGGGGCTGGCCGATGTGGAAGTGAAGGAGGCGCGTGAGCGGGTGCGCGCCGCGCTGCAGACCTGCGGGCTGGCGTTCCCGCACAACCAGCGGATCACGGTCAACCTGGCGCCGGCCGACCTGCCCAAGGACTCGGGGCGCTTTGACCTGCCGATCGCGGTGGGCATCCTGGCGGCCAGCGGGCAGATCGACGCGTCGCAGCTGGCGGGCCATGCCTTTGCCGGCGAGCTCTCGCTCTCGGGCGAGCTGCGGCCCGTGCGTGGCGCGCTGGCCATGAGCCTGGCGGTGGCGGCCGCCGGCGACGCCACCGCGCTGGTTCTGCCCCCGGGCAACGCGGAGGAAGCCGCGCTCGTGCCGGGGGCGCAGGTCTGGCGCGCGCAGCACCTGATGGACGTGGTGCGCCGCTTCGCGCCGGCCGGCGCATCGGCGGACCCGGGCGAGGGCTGGGCACGGATCGCCCCGCAGGCCCTCGTCACGCAGGCCGAAGGCCCCGACCTGGCCGACGTCAAGGGCCAGGCCGCGGCGCGCCGTGCGCTGGAAATCGCCGCCGCCGGCGGCCATGGGCTGCTCCTGATCGGGCCCCCCGGCTCGGGCAAGTCCATGCTGGCCCAGCGCTTTGCGGGCCTGTTGCCCCCGATGACCCTGCAGGAAGCGCTCGAGAGCGCCGCGGTCGCCAGCCTGGCCGGCCCCTTGCGCCTGGCGCAGTGGGGCCAGCGCCCCACGCGCAGCCCGCACCACACCGCCAGCGCGGTCGCACTGGTCGGTGGCGGCTCACCGCCGCGCCCCGGCGAAATCTCGCTGGCCCATGGCGGCGTGTTGTTCCTCGACGAGCTGCCCGAATTTCCGCGCGCCGCACTCGAGGCCCTGCGCGAGCCGCTCGAAACGGGCCAGATCTGCATCTCACGCGCCGCACGGCAGACGCAGTTCCCCGCACGCTTCCAATTGGTCGCCGCGATGAACCCCTGTCCTTGCGGCTGGCTCGGCTCCAACCGCAAGGCCTGCCGCTGCACCCCGGACCAGGTGAGTCGCTACCAGGCGCGCATCAGTGGGCCCTTGCTTGATCGCATCGACCTGCAGGTGGAGGTGCCGGCCTTGCCACCTGACGAATTGCTGCAGGCTCGCGCGAGCGAAGACTCCGCGCAGGTGCGTGCGCGCGGTGTGAAGGCGCGGCAACGCGCCATCGAGAGGCAGGGTCACACCAACCAGCAACTGGCGGGGCGCGAGATCGAACGCCACGCCGACCTGCCCGCTGCCGCGTCGCGCTTCCTGCAGGTGACCGCCGAGCGACTGGGCTGGAGTGCGCGGGCCACGCACCGCGTGATCAAGGTGGCCCGCACCATCGCGGACCTGGCCGATGCACCGTGCGTGGAGGTGGCGCACCTGGCTGAGGCGATTCAGTACCGGCGGGGGTTGGCTCAAGCCCCGGATTGACCCGTTCCAGCGGCCCTACGGATGGCCTGCTTTCTGCTTATGAGCAAGCGAGCGCATGTTGTCTTTGGCGCTCATTCACCCCTTCGAAGCAACCGTCCAAGGAGCTTGTTCATGCAACCCGCTCGTTCCGCGCCCATTTCCATTTCAAAACGGCCTGTCTCTCCACACAAAGGTGACCCCGACCCGGGCGGCACGATCGAGCGGGCGTGGAGCAGAAACGCCGCCGTCCTCAGCCCGGCGCAACGCGAGCGGCTTTTACAGGCGTGCAGGGGGGACCGGGAACTCGCGGCCATGTTTGCGGGGCTCTACGCCCTGCGGGTCGCCCCCGGCGATGTAGAGCGACCCGACGCGCCACCTGCCCTGCGAACCGGCGAAGAACCACGCCGCTTTCATGAGCGTGACGTCCGCATTTACAACGCGTTCAAAGAAAGCCTAGTGGCCTCCGCCTCCAAGGAGGCGTAACAACATGCGCGCGTAGGCGCCCATGTGAAAATCCGACCGATGAGCCCGACCGCGCCCCCGCACCGCTACGACGGGCGGCTCGTGGGCGGGCTCTCGCTGGCGCAGCTGGTCACCTGGGGAAGCGTGTTCTACACCTTCGCCCTGCTCATGGAGCCCATTGAGCGGGAGCTGGGCCTCACCCGCGCACAAAGTTCGCTGGCCTTTGGCCTGATGCTGGGCGTCGACGGCCTGCTGGCTTACCCGGTGGGCCGCTGGATCGACCGCGGGCATGAGCGCGCGGTGATCACAGGCGGCTCGCTGCTGATCGCCGCCGGCCTCGCGTTGCACACGCTGGTGGACGGTGTCCTCTCTTTCTATGCAGTCTGGATGCTCCTGGGTGCGGGCCTGGCGGCCAGTGCCTACAACCCGGTGTTCGCGGTGGTCACGCGCCGCTACCCGCAGGACTTTCGCCGCGCCATCATCACCCTCACCTTTCTGGGCGGCCTGGCCAGCACCGTGTTCATTCCACTCACCGCCTGGCTGGTGGAGGCGCTGGGCTGGCGCATGGCGGTAGGCGTGATCGCGGTGCTGCCCCTCGTGGTGTGCGTGCCCCTGCACCTGCGTCTGTTACGCGGGGCGCCAAGACCTGACGCAACCGGTCAGGCATTGCACGCGCACCGCGAGGAAGAGGCTGCCGAGCGGCGACGGCTGATGCGCGGCACGCCCTACCGGCTGGTGGCGTTCTTCGTGGTGGCGACGATGGGCGTCGCCGCAGCCCTGCCCGCGCACATGGTGAGCCTGTTGCGCGAGTCCGGTCTGCCGCTGGCCTGGGTGGTGCTGGTGCCGGCCAGCATCGGCGTGATTCAGGTGGCGGGCCGCTTCCTGCTGTTCGTGACGGAGCACCGGTCCGACCCGCACGTGGCCAACCTCGTGATCCCGCTGCTGATTCCGTTGGGGCTGCTGGTGTTGCTTGCCTCGGGCCAGAGCGTCGGCCTGGCCCTGGTCTTCGTGCTGCTGTTCGGCTTGGGCAACGGAATGATCACCATCGTCAAGGGCACCGCGGTGGCCCAGTACGTCAGCCGCACGCAGGTCGGCGCGCTCAATGGGGCGATGGGCGTGCCGATCGCGGTGGCTCGCGCCAGCGCGCCATGGCTGATGGGGCTGGCGTGGACGCCTGAAGCCGGCTACACCGCCGGCCTGTGGGGGATGGTGGTCGTGAGCCTCGCCGCCACGCTGGCGATGTGGGCGGCGCAGCGCGTATCGCGCGCTTCAGGCTAGCACCGCCACCTGCTTGCGCGCGATCAGCTCGAAGTCGATCTGCGCACCCAGGCCCGGGCCTGTGGGTGCATGCACGAGACCCTGCGCGTCGACCTCGATGTCCTGCACCAGTCCGTACTTCTGCGAAGCCGAGGGCAGCAGGATCTCGAAGAACTCAGTGTTCGTGATCGCCATGATCACGTGCAGATTGGCCACGTTATTGAGCGAGTTGCCGCCGTGGTGCACCTCGAAGTTCAGATGGAAGGCCTCGGCCAGATGGGCCACCTTCATCATGGTGCTGATGCCGCCCTTGACCGCCACATCACCACGCAGGTAGTCGGTAGCGCGCTCGCGAATCCAGGGCGTGAACGAATCGAGGCCGCCAGCGGGGTACTCGGTGGCCATGATCGGGATGTGCAACTTCTTGCGCAGCTCCACGTAGTTGTAGATGTCGGCGTCGGACAGCGGGTCTTCGTACCAGTAATAGCCCAGGTCCTGGACCGCCTGGCCCACGCGCAGGGCCTCGGGGTAGTCGTAGCTCCAGGCGGCGTCGAGCATCAGCAGGTAATCGTCACCGACGGCTTGGCGCACCGCTTCACACACGCGGATGTCTTCGCGCCACACCTGCGGCGGATGGATCTTGTAGGCTGCGTAGTTTTGCGCGCGATAGTGCAGGGCCTCGTCCGCATAGGCCTGCGCACTGGGCAGCACCGCCGAACTGATGTAGGCCGGCACCTGGTGGCGGCAGGTGCCTAAAAGCTGGTGAATCGGCAAGCCTGCGGCCTTGCCGGCGATGTCCCAGAGGGCAATATCCACCGCGCCGATGGCCCGCACCGTGGCCGTACGCACCCGCTTCCACATGGCCTGGTTCAGGCGCTCACGATCGAGCGGGTTTTGCCCCATGAGAAGCGGCTTGAACACACGAATCAAGGACGCACCATCGGCGTCGGCCGGGAAGAAGGCCGAGCCGAGGAAGGCATGACCCGTCAGGCCCTGGTCGGTGGTGATGGCCAGCAGGCCCAGCTGGCTCTTGCCCGAGAACTTGCCCGTGTGGGCGCCGTAGCTGGTGGCCGGGATGTCGTCCCAGGCGAACAGCGTCAGCGTGACGTCGGTGATCTTCATTCGATGCGGATGTTGGCTTCCCGAATCAACTGCGTCCACTTGGTGATCTCGCTGCGCACCAGCGCGCCAAATTGCTCGGGGGTGCTGGCGGCCACTTCGACGCCCTGGTTGCGGAAACGCTGGACCACGTCGGGTTCCTTGAGCAAGGTGACGATGTCGCGATTGAGCTTGTCGACGACGGCCTTGGGCGTGCCGGCGGGCACCTGCATCCCGAACCACACGTTCACTTCGAAGCCGGGCACGCCCGCCTCGGCCACGGTGGGGGTATCGGGCAGCAGCACCGAGCGCTGCGAGCCGCTCACGCCGATCACCTTCATGCGACCCGCCTTGATGTGTTGCAGCACGTTGGGCACGTTGTCAAAGAGCACGTCGATCTCGCCGCCGATCATGGCGGTCACCGCAGGGGCGCTGCCCTTGTAGGGAATGTGGGCCATCTTCACGCCCGTCATCTTCATCAGCAGTTCCATCGTCAGATGGTTGGACGAGCCGGAGCCGGTAGAGCCGTAATTGAGCTTGCCGGGGTTCTTGCGTGCGTACTCCAGCAGCTCGCGGACGTTGTTCACCGGCAGTTCGTTACGAACCACCAGCGCGTTTTGCGTGCTGCCCGCCCACACCAGCGGCGTGAAGTCCTTGAGCGCGTCATAGGGCAGGTTCGCGCCATACAAACCCGGCAGCGCCGAGAAAGGCAGCGGCGTGATCAGGATGGTGTAACCGTCGGCCGGGGACTTGGCCACCGCCACGTTGCCGACGGTGGTGTTGCCACCCGGGCGGTTTTCGACGACCACCGGCTGGTTCCACATCTTGTTCAACTTCTCGGCCGAGACACGGGCCAGGGTGTCGTTGAAACCTCCCGGCGGATAAGGCACGACAAACTTCACCTGACGCTCAGGAAAGTTCTGGGCGGCGGCACCCAGGGCCACGAGGCCCAGACAGAGAGTCGCCAGTAGGCGACGAATGGAATTGCGCATGGTGTTGTCTCCTTCGTTGTCGTGAGGGTCAGAACTTGACCACGTAACCGGGGCCGTCGATGCTGGGGTATTCCTTGAAGATGGATTCGTCCACCTGCACGCCCAGGCCCGGGCCGGTGGGCGGCACGACGCAGCCATCGGCGCCGATTTCGAACTGGGTGCCGAACATGTCGCGGAAGGGATTGAACTTGGAGACGCAGGCCTCGAAGTAGCCCGAGTTTTCGGTCGCCGCCATGAAGTGCAAGGTCGCCGCATGGTTCAGGCCGGTCGCCGAACTGTGGGGGTGCACGGGAATGCGCCAGGCCGACGCGATGGCCGCAATGCGCACGCCCTCGGTGATGCCGCCGCACTTGGACAGATCCGGCTGCCAGACCTGCACCGCGCCCGCCTCGAGCAATTGCGCAAACTCAAAGCGCGTGTAGTGGTTCTCGCCCGCCGCCAGCGGCACCAGCGGCGTGATCTTGGCGGCTTCGCGGTAGGAGGCAAAGTCGTGGCAGGCAAAAGGCTCTTCGAGCCAGCCCGCGCGAATCTCGGCCAGCACCGGCAGCACGCGGCGCGCGTCGGCCATCGTGAACACCGTGTTGGCGTCGGTCAGGATGTCCACGCCCTCGCCGAGCACCTTGCGCACATGCCGCAGGCGGTCGATGTCGTTGTGCACGCCGTCGCCCAGGCGCAGCTTCAGCGCCTTGTAGCCGCGGGCCACGTACTCCTGGGCCTCTTCGGCCAGCGATTCCTTGGGCTGGTAGCCCAGGGCGATGCCGCCGGCGTAGGCAGGCACACGCCGACGCGTGCCACCAAGCAATTCATACAGCGGCATGTTGGCCGCCTTGCCGCGGATGTCCCACAGCGCCATATCGATGCCCGAGAGCGCCAGCGCGGCGCCGGCGCCCAAGCCGTGGCTCGAGAGCTGCATGCGGTGCACGCGCTGCCAGGCGCCCACCACGTCGGTGGCCTGCATGCCCACCAGCATCGGGGCGATGGTGCCGTGGATCAGGCTGGTGACGGCGCCGGGGCTGCGCCCCGGGTGGGCCTCGCCGTAGCCGGTGATGCCCTCGTCGGTCTGGATGCGGATGATGATGGCATCGCGCTTGGTGGTGCTGCCCACACCCATCGTGACGGTCTTGCCTTCGGGCAGGCGAAACGACAAGGGAATGGCCGTGATGGACGTGATCTTCATGCGAGAGTCTCCGGGGCGCTCGGCGCCTGATGGTTCTGGTCCCGCAGTCTACCCACGCGGCCGCGCGGGGCCATCACCCGGGCGACAGCGACTCTCAGCGAAAGACCTGCGGATTGACCACGTTGGGCGGCTGCTCGCCGCGCAGCAGGGCCATCACGGTGTCGATGGCCGCCACGCTCATGGCCCGCATGCTGCTGTCGGTGACACCGGCCACGTGCGGGGTGAGCAGCAGATTGGGGGCGTCAAATACCGGCTCGGCGCCGGTGAGGGGCTGTTGATCGTGCACGTCCAGCGCCGCGCCGCCCAGGCGCCCTGCGCGCAAGGCAGCGACGAGTGCCGCGGTGTCGACCACCGGCCCACGCGAGACGTTGATCAAGAGGGCACCGTGCTTCATGCCCGCCAGCGTGGCGGCGTCGACCAGCCCACGGGTCGAGTCATTGAGTGGGCAGCACAAGACCACCACATCCGACTGCGCAAAGAGCGTGGCCTTGTCAGCGGCCTCGACGCCCGCGGGCAGCGAGGTCGGCCGTCGTGTGAGACCCAGCGCCCGCATGCCCAAGGCCGAGGCGACCTGCGCCATGCGCGAGCCGATCGCCCCCACGCCCACAATGCCGCAGGTGCTGCCCGCCAGGTCGGTACCCGGGTCGGCCAGCGCGCGGGACACGGCCCAGCCCTCGCGGCGCAGCGTGACGTCCAGGGTCGCCAGGCCGCGACGCAGGTGCAGCATCGCGGCCAGGGCGTACTCGACGACGGCGGCGGTGTTGGACCCCGGCAGGTTGGCCACCGGAATGCCGCGCGCGGTGGCGGCCTCGACCGGAATCATGTCCAGGCCCACGCCGTGGCGCACCACGGCGCGCAGGTGTGGCGCGTGGTCGAAGAGCGCCGGCGGCAGGTGCGCGCGCACCACGATGGCGTGGGCGTCCGCCGCCAGCCGGGTCAGAGTCTCGGGCCGGGTGTCGGGGGCGAGCACCACCTCACAAGTCTGCGCGAGCTGCGCCTGCAGCTCGGGGTGGATCGGGTTGGTCAGGAGGATGCGGTGGCGGGTACTCACGTCGGGCTGCTCGGGCAAGGCGCTCAGAGGTTGGGGGCCAGCAGCCGCTCGAGGTCGGCGCGCGCCGCACCACGGCGGCGAGCCTGGTCCTCGAGCTGGTCCTCGCCAATCTTGCCGACGTTGAAGTACGCAGCCTGCGGGTGCGCCAGGTAGAAGCCGCTCACGCTGGCCGCCGGCGTCATGGCCAGGCTCTCGGTCAGGTCCATGCCGATGTCGGTGGCCTGCAGCAGGTCAAACATGCCGCGCTTCACGCTGTGGTCCGGGCAGGCCGGGTAACCCGGCGCGGGGCGGATGCCGCGGTATAGCTCGGCGATCAGCGCCTCACCCGACAGCTTTTCATCGGGCGCGTAGCCCCACAGGTCGGTACGCACGCGCTCGTGCAGGCATTCGGCAAACGCCTCGGCCAGGCGGTCGGCCAGGGCCTTGAGCATGATGGCCGAGTAGTCGTCGTGGTCGTCCAGGAAGTACTTTTCTTTCTTGTCCACGCCGATGCCGGCGGTGACGGCGAACACGCCCACGTAATC
>JBEEIS010000190.1:0-25668 GCA_041169755.1 Pseudomonadota bacterium
GACAACTCCTCGGGGATGAGCCCGCGCAGCGACACGTCATTGAGCAGGACCACCAGCGCGATGTGGTCCAGCGCCTGCTCGGCGCGGGTGCCCATGGGCACGTCGGTGGTGATGACCGCGATCTCGGCTTCCAGGTCGATGCCATGCGCCTCGTCCACCGCCTCGATGGGATCGGTGGGGCCCACCAGGATGTCGGAGCCGCCCTGGTACACCAGGGGCTCGATGTCGTAGCGCGGGGGAATGGGCTCCTTGCGCCATTGGTACATGAGGCGCGCGTGGTTGCGATAGACCGATGCATCCACCCACTGGAAGGCGCGCGGCAGGGGCGCCATGCACTGGGTGGGATCCAGGGCCTGCGCGTCGCGCCAGCCAGCGGCTTCGCACTGCGTCTGGAACTGCGCCACGCGCGGCGCCAGGGCGGACCAGTCATCGAGCAGGGCCTGCAGGGTGGGCGCGACGGACGACAGCGTCACCCAGGCCGAGCCGTCGGGTTTCACGAGCATCAGCTCGCCATCGCGGCGGGCGTTGCGGCGGGTGGCGAGGCGCAAGGAAGGAGCGTTCATGGAAGGGGCAGTCGGCATGGAGGGATACGGAGGCATGACCTTCAGACGACCGCGCGCAAGCTGGCCGCCGTCACCAGCAAAGGCGGCAGCAGCCGCGCCTGCACGCGGTCTGTGTCCCACACCGCGCTGGGAAAGGTCATGCCAATGGCGCCGCGCAGGGCGCCGCGACGATCGAACACGGCGGTGGCCAGGCCGGTGAAGCTCGCATCCAGCTGCTGCGCGGTCATCCACCAGCCGGTGTCGCGCGCCGCCTTCACCTGCGCGGCGAACTGCTGCGGGTCGGCGATCGTGCGTGGCGTGAAACTGGTGAAGGCATGGGCCTGCACCCACTGCGCGAGCTGCGCGTCATCCAGCTTCGTGAGCAGCACCACCCCCGGGGCGACCACATGGGCCGGCGCACGCGCGCCGCGCTCGAAACCCACCGACACCACCCGGGGGCTGGTGCTGCGCCCGAGATAGAGCACCTCGTGGCCATCCAGGACGCTGAAGTTCACGGTCTCGCCGGTGGTGACGGACAGCTGCTGGATGAACGGCTGCACCAGACGCGGCAGGCGGGCCGCCTCCAGGTAGCTCTCGCCCAGTCGCATCACGCGCGGGGCGAGCCAGAACGATTTGCCGTCGGTGCCGGCATAACCCAGGTGCACCAAGGTCAGCAGGTGGCGGCGCGCGGCGGTGCGCGTGATGCCGCACCGGCGGCCGCACGCGGTCGCCGTGAGCGTGGGGTGCAGGTCGTCGAAGGCCTCGATGACCCGCAGGCCTTTGGCCAGGCCTTCCACGAGGTCCCGGGGCAGGATGGCCACTTGTTCGGGGTTTTCCCTTGGTTCGTTCATGAATCGCTCGATCTGCGCGATTATTGAACATATTGCGAGATTCGCCTCCAGGACGAGCTCTACCATGCGAGCCGCAACGCGCCGCATGCCGCGGCCGCCCCTTCAGGAGACCCTCGATGAACATGTTCCGCCGCACCCTCCTTGTCACCGCGCTGGCCGCTGCCGCGCCCCTGGCCGCCGTGGCCCAGACCGGCCCCGTGAAGATCGCGGGCCTGTTCGAACTCTCGGGCGCGGGTGCCAGCGCCGGCACCAACCTGCGCGATGGCGTGCTGCTCGCCGTCAAGGAAATCAACGCTGCCGGCGGCATCCTGGGCCGCAAGCTCGAATTGAGCGCCGCCGACACCCAGACCAACCCCGGCGTAGCCAAGGGCCTGACCGCCAAGGCGGTGGAAGACGGCGCCTTCGCCATCTTCGGCCCGGTGTTCTCCGGCTCCATCATGGTCAGCATGACCGAGAGCCGCCGCGGCGAGGTGCCCAACTTCGTCGCGGGTGAAGCGGCCGCCATCACCAAGCAAGGCAACCCCTATGTGCTGCGCACCAGCTTCACGCAGGAAACCGCCATGCCCAAGGTGGCCCGCTACATCGCCAACGACCTGAAGGCCAAGAACGTCGCCGTGCTGTTCGTGAACAACGACTTCGGCAAGGGCGGCCGCGACGCGATCACCAAGGCGTTGACCGATGTGGGCGTGAAGGTGGTGGCCGACATCTCCACCGAATCCGGTCAGGTGGACTTCTCCGCCCCCGTGCTCCGTGCCAAGCAAAGCAACGCAGACGCCCTGTTCGTCTACACCAACGAAGAAGAATCGGCACGCGCCCTGCGCGAGCTGCGCAAGCAGGGCTTCAACAAGCCGGTGGTCGGCGAGACCACGCTGGTGGGCCAGAAGGTGATCGAGCTGGCAGGCGACGCGGCCAACGGCGCGGTGGCCCACGTGGGCCTGACCATCGATGCGCCCAACCCGCTGATGCTCAAGTTCAAGGCCAAGTTCTATCAGGACTACAAGTACCTGCCCGATCACAACGGCATCAAGGGCTACACCGGCGTGTACGTGATGAAGGCCGCGATCGAGAAGGTCGGCAAGTTCGACCGTATCGCGGTGAACAAGGCGATTCACGGCATCAGCCTGAAGGCCGCCCAGCACCCCGGCATCCTGATGGACGTCACCTACGACGGCAACGGCGACCTGGACCGCGAGAGCTTCCTGGTTGAAGTGAAGGACGGCCGCCAGATCGTCAAGCAGGTGCTGCCGGCGCTGTCGGCCAAGGCGGCGCCTGTCGCCCCGGCCAAGAAGTAAGCGCGCCAGCGCGCTCTTGCCGCGGCTGTGCCGCGGCGGTCTTCTTTTCCTGGATGGTGGCCGCCGGGTCCGCGCAAGCCGCGAACCCGGCGCCATACGCCGCGCCTCCCGAATGCGTCCGTCATGACCGACTTTTTCCAACTGGTCTTCTCCGGCATGGCCACCGGCGGCATCTACGCCCTGGCGGCCCTGGGCTTCACCTTGTTGTGGCAAGCCTCCGGCACGGTGAACTTCGCGCAGGGCGAGTTCGTGATGCTCCCTGCCTTCACCATGCTGGCCTTCGCTGCGCTGGGCCTGCCCCTGTCCATGGCCTTCCTGGCCACCTGCGCGGTGGCGGTGGGGGTCCTGGGCTGGGGCTTCAAGCGCGGCATCGCCGACCCGCTGTTGCGGCATGGCCTGATGCCCATCGTGGTCGCCACCATCGGCCTGGCCATCGCTGCGCGTAACGGCGTACGGGCCGGGTACAGCGCGGAGGCACACCCCTTCCCGATGCTGTTCGCAGACAAGTTGTTCCAGTTTGGCGGCGTCACCGTCTCGCTGGCTGACATCGGTACGCTGGCCATCGCGCTGGCACTGGTGCTGGGCACGCAGGCCTTCCTGTCCAAGACGGTGACGGGCCGTGCGATGCAGGCCGTGGCCCAGAACACCGAGAGCGCCACGGTCCTGGGCATCAACGTGCCGCGCATGATCTTCTATGCCTTCGCGATCAACGCCCTCCTGGCCTGCGCCGCGGCCTTGCTGGTCACGCCCACCTATCTGGCCAAGTTCGACATGGGCGAGGGCCTGGGGACCAAGGCCTTTTTCGCCGCGATCATCGGCGGCTTCAACAACAGCCGCGGCGCGCTGCTGGGAGGGATCATCGTCGGCGTGGGCGAGAACCTGGCCTCGGCCTATATCTCCCCGGCCTACAAGGACGCGGTGGCCCTCGTCCTGTTCATGGTGGTGATCCTGTTCAAGCCGCAGGGCCTCCTGGGCCAGAAGGTGGAGCGCAAGGTATGACCGCCCTGAAAAAGCTGCCCCTGTTCGGCGTGCTGGCGATCCTGGCGCTGCTGCTGGTGGCGCCGCCGTTTCTCAAGAACTACG
Organism: Pseudomonadota bacterium; assembly: GCA_041169755.1. GTDB lineage: Bacteria > Pseudomonadota > Gammaproteobacteria > Burkholderiales > Burkholderiaceae_C > Ramlibacter. The sequence continues at coordinate 3,769 of JBEEIS010000190.1, forward strand.
GCATCTACCTGTTCTCGTACTGGCTGGTCTACGTGATCGCCACCATGGGCCTGAACCTCACCATCGGCTACGCCGGCCAGAAGTCGCTGGGCCACGCGGCCTTCTTCGGGATCGGCGCCTACACCGTGGCCATCTTGATGAAGGCTGGCTTCAGTTTCTGGCTGGGACTGCCGCTGGCGATGGCAGGCTGCTTCCTGGTCGGCCTCGCACTGGGCTTTCCCGCGCTGCGGGTGCAGGCGCTGTACCTGGCCTTCGCGACACTGGGCTTCAACACGGCGGTGTGGCTGGTGATGCGCAATGAAGAATGGCTCACTGGCGGCACCTTCGGCATCAACGGGATCGCGCGGCCCTCGGTCTTCGGGCTGTCCTTGGACAAGCCGCTGGCGTATTACTACTTCGTGCTGGCGGTGACCGTCATCCTGGCGGCACTGCTTTGGAAACTGTTGTCATCGCCCTGGGGCAAGGCCTTCACTGCCCTGCGTGACAACCCGATTCGTGCCGAGAGCCTGGGCATCGACACGCGGCGCTATACCCTGCTGGCGTTTGCCATCGGCGCGGCCTATGCGGGTGCAGCTGGCGCGCTGTTTGCCAGCCTTGTGGAGTTCATCGAGCCAGCGCCGTTCACGGTGGGAGCGTCCATCATGATGTACCTGATGGTGGTAGTCGGCGGCTCGGGGTACTTCTTCGGCCCCTTGCTCGGAGCCGCCGTCGGCGTCCTGCTGCCGGAGTGGCTGCGCTTCGCCCAAGCCTGGTACCTGTTCATCTTCGGTGGCGCCGTGGTGGCCCTGATGTTGTGGCTGCCCGATGGCCTCCTGAGCATCCCCGACCGCCTGAAGGCGCGGCGCCAGGCCCGCGAGGCCAGCGCACAGCGCGCTGCTGCAGCAGCGAATGTGAAAGGGTCGCCGACATGACCGCCCCCATCTTGCAGGTGAACGACATCGCCAAGTCGTACGGCGCGATTCGTGCCGTGAGCGGCGTGGGCTTTGAGGTGATGCCCGGCGAAATCTTCGGCGTGATCGGCCCCAATGGCTCGGGCAAGACCACCCTGTTCAACAGTGTCCTGGGTCAGATCACCCCGGACAACGGCCGCATCGCGCTCAAGGGACAGGACATCACCGGCCTGTCGCCGGTGGAACTGAGTCGACGCGGCGTGGGCCGCACCTTCCAGACCCTGCAGGTGTTCGGCAAGATGACCGTGCGGGACAACCTGCTGGTCGCTGCCCAGGAACACCACGGCAGCATGTTCAGCCGCATGTTCGCGCCAGGCGACTCCGGTCTGGGTGCGAAAGCCGACGCGCTGATCGATCAGTTCCGCATCCGCCATGTCGCCGACAAGAAGGCCGGCGAACTCAGTTATGGACAGCAGAAGCTGGTGGACATCGCCATGGCCTTCATGAGCGACCCCGACCTCGTGCTGCTGGACGAACCCTGCGCCGGCGTGAACCCCTCGCTGGTGGGCGGCATCTCGACGCTGCTCAAGGAATTGAATCGCACCCGGAAATGCAGCTTCGTCGTGATCGAACACAACATGGACTTCGTGATGGATCTGTGCCACCGCATCCTGGTGATGGTGGAGGGCCAGGTGCTGGCGGTGGGCACGCCCGCCGAGATCCGCGCCAACAAGCAGGTGCTCGATGCCTACCTCGGGAATTAGCGTGAGAGTCCACCTCCGAAGCGCCTTCGGCGCCTGCACTCTTTCTGTGGCTGCGACTGGCAGCGCCGTGGAGGCTCCGAATGGCAGATAGCGATTTCGCGATCGAATTCGACGATGTGGTCGCCGGCTACGGCGACTTCATGATCCTGAACAACCTGAGCCTGAAGGCCCGGCGCGGAAAGATCACGCTGCTGCTCGGGCCCAATGGTGCGGGCAAGAGCACGGTGCTCAAGGCTTTTTTCGGCCTGCTGAAGGTCCGCCAGGGTCGCATCCGCCTGGACGGCCAGGACATCACCGGCACGACGTCCAAGACCTTGCTCACGCAGCACGGCGTGGCCTTCGTGCCGCAAGGGCGCAACCTGTTCGGGCAGCTGTCGGTCTACGAAAACCTGGAGCTTGGGGGCATCACCCTGGGCATGAAGACCACGCGCGAACGCATCCCCGAAGTGCTGGACCTTTTTCCGCGGGTAAAGGAGCGGCTGCACAGCGCGGCTGCCTCCCTCTCAGGGGGCGAGCAAAAGCAGCTTGAAGTGGGCCGCGCCCTGCTGCTGCGCCCGCGTGTGCTCCTGATTGACGAACCCTCCATCGGCCTGTCGCCGCTGGTGGTGCAAGACGTGTTCCGCCTCCTGCGCACGCTGGCGGACGAACAGGGCGTGACGGTGCTGATGGTGGAACAGAACGTCAAGAGCGCACTCAAGATGGCCGACGACGCGATCGCGCTGGAATCAGGCCGCCTGGTGCTGCACAAGGCGGCGGCCGAACTCCTGGCCGATCCGAACATCGAGCGCCTGTTCCTGGGCGGTGCGCACGCGGTCGTCAGCCGCTGACGAATCCCAAGTGGGCGCGTATCAACCGACCAGGCTAGGGGCCCCGCCTACACTCAATCCTCGACGGGTTGCCGACCCGCCAGGCTCGCAAGCCCCAACGCGCTGACCGCCAGGGCCACCGTCGCCGCGCTCGGCCAGTCCAGGGCCCATGACAGGGCCAGGCCTGTGAAGCACGCCGCGATCGCCGCTGCCGTGGTCCGTGCCATCGACAGGCCCCGTCGCGTCCACAGCGCCGGCCCGATCAGGAGCGCAAACACCAGGTAAAGGCCCAGCGCCTGCACCGCGACGCTGAGCGCGAGGGCGAAGGCTGGGTAGAACACGGCATCTCGCGCCAGTCCGCTGTGCCGACCCGCCAGAACCACGACGACCGCAGCCGCCGCCAGCGCAAGCACCGCGCCCCACGACACCCACAAGACATCAGCCGCCAGCAAAACCGACAGCTTCTCGCGCCCGTGCGGGTCGGCCGCCACGGCGACAACGCAGGCGCAGGCGGCGCCCACATACACCAGCCCGATCAAGGCCTCGCGCTGGCCAGGCCAGCGCCGCGCGAGCCACCACACCACGGCGCTACCTGTCAGGGCCGCCAGCGCGCTGGCCAGCCACCCCACAACCGCGTGCGCGTCCTGCAAGCCATGACCAGCCACCAGCACACCCAGCGCCGCCACCTGGGCGACAGCCAGATCAATGAACACCACGCCGCGCGCCAGAACCTGCCGCCCCAAGGGAAGCAGCAGCGCGCAGGCCGCGATCAGCGCCGCGACGGGTGCAGCCAGCCAACCCAGGTCGGACAGGCCGGTCATCGCGCGATGCCCAGAAGCTGATCGATCAGGAAATCGAACAAGCCCGGCAAGCTATCGGCCGGCGGTTCGTCCGCGACCGTCGCAGGCAGTTGCAGCAAGGGGGTGCGGCCAGCGAGCTGGCGTGCGAACCATTGCGCGGAGCGCGGGTCCTGGTACCAGGCCACCACCACCGCATGCGGAGGTGCGCCGCGCTTGGCGCCCAGCATCGCCTGCAGATGGCCCGGCGTGGGGGCGACGCCGGGCTTGGGCTCGAGATCGACCACCTGCTCGATGCCAAGCCACCGCCACAGGTAGGCATAGGTGGTGTGCTGGCCGGCCACGCGCAGACCGCGCAGCGGCGTGGCACGCTGCTCCCACCGGGTGATGCGCGCAGACCAGTCGGCCTGAAAGCGTGCGGCCTGTGCGCGGTAGGCTTCGGCCTGGGCAGGGTCCACCTGCTCCAGCCGCTTGGCCAGGGCCGCTGCCACCTGCTGCAGGCGACGGGGGTCCAGGTGCAGGTGAGGGTTACCCGCCGCATGTACATCGCCCGCAAAAGGCCCCGCCGCGGGCTGCGGATCGATCAGCCCCGCATGGTCCGACGCCAAGAACAGGCCGGGCGCTCCCCCCTGCACCCGCGGATTGCCCGCGCGTTGCAACAACACCGGCAACCAACCGTCCTCCAGGCCAGCGCCGGTACACACGACCAGGTCGGCGTTGCGCACCTGTGCAATCAGGCTCGGCCGGGCCTCGATATGGTGCGGATCCTGGCGCGCATGCGTGGCGCTGCGCACCTGGGCAGTCGGCGCGAGCTGGCGCAGAAGTGCCGCCCACTCGGGCTCGCAGGTCATCACGGTGAGTGCCTGGGCGCTACTGGCCACCAGCACCAGGCCGAGGGATAAGGCCAGGCGCGCCAGGCGCTTGCGAAGGTCAATAGCTGTGAGCTGCATGGGCACCCAGATTGAGGATGTATTGAAGTTGCACCGCGCGCGTGGCTTCGGAGAAGCCGCCGCGATCACGCTGCTGCGTGAACTGCAGACGCAGCGTCTGCTGGTGGGTCGGTTTGTAGGCCAGCATGAGAACCGTCTCGCGCAGGCGCTTGTCTTCGAAGGTGTCCTCGTGCGGCGCCCTTGCCCGCAGCATATCGGTCCGTAGCCCGGCCTCCCACGCCGAGGTGAAGCGCCAGACCGCGCTGAGGTAGCTGGCATGGTGGCGGTCATTACTCGTCGCGTGGCGGTTGATACGCGTGACGACCGCATGGTCGTAAGCGATGCGCACCTGCTCTCGGCGGTTGTTGCCCTCGGGCGCCCATTTCCAGGCGAGATCGGCTACCCACATGCGCCGGCCGCTGTAGACGGCGCCATGCGCGTGGTCGTGGCCTTCCTCGTGTTCTTCGACCACAGCCTCGCGCCGGTTATGCAGAAGGGACAGGCCCGCCTGCCAACTCTGGCTGCGGCCGATGTCGCCACCGGATCGCGCCGAGAGCGTCATCGCACCGGGCTGGCTGGTGCTGGCGACGGCCTCCTTGACCAGCGCACGCCCCCGAAAGGCCTCTATCCCGAGGCGCAAGTAGGTGGCGGTGGGCGCCGTCCAATTCACGCGCAGTCCGTCGTCCGACCAATGTCCCCCCAGAAAGGCGCGGTGCAGCAACGGTCGCTGCACAAAGTCGTCGGTGTGCAGGTGCTGCTCGTTGAGGTAGCCAACCTGCGAAGCGAAGCGCCCGGCGCGCACCTGCCAGCCCGCCGGCAGGGCGCGGGACTGCACCCAGGCTTCCTCGAACTCAGTCTCCAGGCGCTGGTCACGGGTGTGAGCCACCGCGGTCACACGGGCCTCGAGCTGAGAACCCAGCGGGCCGCTGGCGCTGAGGTCGCTGTGCCCCAGGCCCAGGCCGCGGTCGCGCGAGCCCAGCGCCAGCGAACGAGAACTGGCAGTGGCATCGAGGGCGGCGCCGAACTCCCAGCCAGCAGCCGGGGCCTGGGCATGTGCTGGGCGCAGCGGAAAAATAAACACCGTCACCAGCGCCAGGCGCAGGACAGGGGCGGGAATAGATGCAAATGAATGAAGCATAGAAAACCACTGAAAAAGAACGGAAATCCCCGTGCCGCGTGATGCGACAGGGGTCATCAAGTCAGTTCAGTGGATCGCGGGTGGACCGCGGGCTGCGGCCGGCACATCGGCCACAGCTACGACCCGGTACGTACGCTGCGCCGCGTGCTCCCGCGCGAGGGGGAGGAATCCCAGTGCGGGCGCTTCGGACGCGCCATCGGCATGGGTCAGAGCGTCCAGCAGCTTGCAGGTCTGAGAGCCCGCGTCATGCTCGAAGGCGTTTGCATCCGAGGCCTGGCTGCCGTCCTGCTCTGAGTCACAGACCTGGGCGGCACCGCGATCGGCATGGGTCGCATGGGCCATGCCGTGCCCAATACGATGCCAGCCCCCAACGGCCTGCGCCAGGACCAGCGCCAGCATCGCCAGCACCAGAAGGTAGCGGCGGACAGGTTGCAGTGGTCTTGGGGCAGACGCGATCATGATCAGGCTGCGAAGTTTATATCGCTACCCCGGGCCACCGATCACGGGGCTGCCTTGTGTTCGGGCCGGGGCAACAGCAGCAGGGACACTGCCCCAGCCACGCCTAGCGCCAGCATCAGCGACGCCAGGTTGACCGCGTCATGGTGTGGCACCAAGCCCACCAGGAAACCGCCCATTGCACCGACCATCTGCTGCATCAGGCCGGCCACCGCCGCTGCGGAACCCGCCAGCGCCGGGATCACGCCCACCGCGCCGGCCAGGGTGGACGGCATCAGCAGGCCATGGCCGGCCCCCATGAGGGCTAGCGGCAGCACCAGCGCCAAGGGTGAATTGACACCCGCCAGGGCCAATACCAGCGTGAGGCCCAGGCCAACGACGGTGATGCCGTGGCCCGCGGCCATCAGGCCATGGTCTCCGAGGCGATGCACCAGCCGGGCCGCCATCAGGTTTCCCAGGATGTACGGCAGGGGCACGGTCATGATGTACCACCCCAGGTGCTGCGGCTTCACACCGTAGGCTCCCAGCACGATGGGCGCACCGGCCATGAAGGTGTAGAGCGTCGCGGTAGTCGCGGACACACCCACCACGTACATCAAAAACACGCGTTCACGCAGCAAGCGCCCGTAGCCGGACACAAGCGGTCCCAGCCATGCGTTGCTACCGGGGGGCGCGGGCCTGGAAGCCGGCACGACGCGCCAAGCGCAGACCAACAGCAGCACCGCGAGACCCAGCGTGAGCACGAAATTGGACTGCCACCCCAGTTGGACATGCAACTGTCCGCCGACCAGGGTCGACAAGGGTGGGCTCAGACCCATGGTCATGCCCACCAGGGCCATCATCCGGGTGCGCTGCGCGCCGTCGAACAGGTCCTGTATCAGGGCGCGACTCACCACCATGCCTGCGGCTGTACCCGCGCCCTGGAGCACGCGCGCCGCGATCAGCCAGTGCACGTCCGGCGCGACGATGGCCAGCGCAGTGCCCGCAATGGCAATGATCATTCCGCCCAGAAGCACCGGCTTGCGCCCGATACGGTCGGACAACGGGCCGTGCACGAGCTGAAAGCCGCCGTAGGCGAACACATAGCCGCTGAACGTGAGCTGTACCTGGGCCTGTGTGGCGCCCAAAATCGAGGACCACTCCTGCATCGACGGAATGCACAGCGTCATGGCAAACAGGCCGAAGGCAAGCTGCCCCAGGAGGATGGCGACCAGCCCCGCGCGCGCGGCAGGGGAAGGCGAGGTGGCAGCTTGGTTCATGTCTCCCTGAGTGTGGCGCGGCAAGAAGCCGGCGCGTGCCGCCGACGCCAGACGGCCAACGGAGCGCCTGATTGTGGCGCAAGCGACGCAGGGGCCTCAGTTCTCGAGCGAACCGCGGTCGCTTCGGATCTCGCGCGCGTCCGCCCAGCACGCGTGCGTGCCACTGCTGATTCGGTGGGGCAGCAGGATGCGCGCGACGGGCCCCGCGTCGATCTGGCGCGCATCAAGCACCAGGCACTCGGAGCGGTCGGCCTTCATGTCGGTGATGAAGGTGACCACGTAGCCGTCGTCCTCGGCCTGCGCGTCGTGGCAAGGGGCCATGGGCGATTCACTGCCGAAGCGGCCTTCACCAAACAGGTAGGTCTGGGTCTGGCCGGTCACCCGATCGTGGCGCAGGACACCGTCGAACAGGAAGGAGCCCGGGTGAGCAATCATGTTGTAGGTGTAGCGGTGCGGCCGACCCCAGTAGCTCGCATTGATCATCCCGAACTCCAGGGGGCGCTCGTCCAGGCAGCGCTCGCTCGTGCGGCCGGTGCGCAGGTTGAAGCGCCATTCGTACAGCGTGGGCCCGTAGCGCTCGGGTCCCAGGGTGTTGCCGGTGTTGTCGTAGCCGGCCTTGGGCATGGGCGTCTTCTGGTGGTAGCCATGCAGGACGACCTCGTCGCCCTCCTCCCAGGCATTGAGCCAATGCAGCACGTAGGTGGGCCCGGCCTCGAACCAGCGAATGCCCTCCTGCGGCGCGTGGCGGCGCGGCACCAGGGCAAAGCGTGAGGGGCGGTCCGGGTAGTAGGTGAGCTTGTGCTTGCCCTGCGCGAGCAACGCCTCGTCCCAGTGCAGCGGGAAGTCGTTGAGGATGGCGAAGTTCTCGGTGAACATCATGTCGTGCGGCAGCCGAGGTCCCGTCAGCGGCACGGGCCGGTAGTGCACCAACTGGTTGTGGCGATCCACCTCGCCGTAGTGCAGGTAGGGCGCCTGCTTGGAGTAGTTGAAGAACAGCAGGTCACCGGTGCGCGGGCACACCTTGGGGTGGGCCGAGATGCCGCCATCGGGCAGCACCTGCGCGCCCCAGGCATCCACGCCCTTGAATTCCAGCGTGCGTGCGTCCAGGCGATAGGGCTCACCGCATTGGTAGAAGGTGGTCAGGGCCTGGCCCGCGTGCACGATCACGTCGGTGGCGGAGCTATCACGCAGGCCACCGCGCGCGCCCCAGCCCGGACGCTCGGACACCCCGGGCTTGTCGATCAGGCCGGCATAGAGGGCGCGGCCCGCGGCCTGTTCTTCCAGAAACGCCTTCGTGCGCACGAAGCGGTTGCGGTATTCGCAGCGGCCGTTCTCGAAACTCAGGAGGTGCAACATGCCGTCGCCATCGAACACGTGGTACGTGCCGCGCGGCTGGTGCACCGGGTTTTGCGTGTTGCGCAGGTAGACACCGTTCAGGCGCTTGGGGATTTCGCCGATCACCTCCAGGTCGGTGGCATTGAGCTCCTGGTAGTTCGGCGTGAAGGGCCCGGTCATGTACGGGTGGTGGCCCGGCACCAGGGTCGGGCGGATGTCGGCGACGACTTCGACGGACATGTCGGCTCCTTCGGAAATTCGGTGGGGCGGTGTCGCGGGCCGCGCGGGATCAGCCGGCGGCGCGCTGGGCAAAGCGCCCGGCAGCACTCTGGTACTCCTGCACCAGTCGATCGACCACAGCGCTCACCGGCTCGACCTGCTTGATGGCGGCCAGGCCCTGACCCGCGGCCCACACATCGCGCCAGCGCTTGGTGGCCAGATTCGTGTTGCTGTCGTAGCTGCGCGGGGGCGCTGCCGGCAGGTTGTCGGGGTCCAGCCCCTGGGCGCGCAGCGAGGGTTTGAGCCAGCTGGCCGGTGTGCCCGTGAGGCCTGCGCTCACGATCAGATCGTCGGCCGTGCAGTCCACCAGCATCTGCTTGTAGGCGGCATCGGCGCGGCTTTCCTCGGTCGGGATGAAGCGCGTACCCATGTAGACCAGGTCGGCACCGCAGGCGATCGCACCGGCCACGCCCCAGCCGTCACTGATACCGCCACCGATGATCACCAGACCGTCGAAGAACTCGCGCACCGCACTCACGAAGGCAAAGGGCGAGAGGGTGCCGGTGTGGCCGCCCGCGCCCGCGCAGATGCAAGCCAGTCCGTCGGCGCCCGCCGCCGCGGCCTTGCGCGCCAGGGTGAGTGTGGTGACGTCAGCGATGATGCGGCCGCCATAGGCGTGCACCACCGGGATCGCTGGCTTGGGGCTGCCCAGGGCGGTCACGACCAGCGGCGGCTTGAAGCGAGCGATCAATTCCAGGTCCTCGGCCAGGCGTGTGTTGGACGAGTGGGTGACCAGATTGGCACACCAGGGGCCCAGCGTGCTCGCGCCCTGCTGGTCGCGCGCCTGCGCCAGGCCCTCGGTGATCTGCTGCATCCACTCGCCCAGCACCTCGATAGGTCGGGCGTTGGGCGTGGGAAAGGCGCCGACAATGCCGCTGCGGCAAGCCGCCAGTACCAGCTCGGGGCCTGAGATCAGGAACATGGGCGCGGCCACCACCGGCACGCGCAGCTGGAATGGCAGGCCCATCGTCACTCGCTGGCCTTGAAGCCGGAGATGCGCACCGCCTCGGACCAGCGCTTGGCATCGGCGCGGATGAAGTCCTGGTACTGCGAGGTGGTGAAGGGCAGCGGCTCGAAGTCCACCGCGCGCCACTTTTCGAGGATGGCATCCGATCGCAGCACCTTGGCGAACTCCTGCTGGATCCGCTGCACCAAGGCGTCGGGCGTGCCGGCCGGCGCCGACAGGCCCGACCAGATGTAGATCTGCATCTCGGGCAGCCCCTGCTCGGAGAAAGTGGGCACATTGGGCATCAGGGGCGAACGCTTGGGGCTGGTCACAGCCAGCACCTTCACCTTGCCCGACTCCACATGGGGCTTGACCGCCAGCAGGGGCAAGAAGGCCGCCTGCACCTGTCCGCCCACCAGGTTCTGCACGGCGGGCGGGGTGCCGTTGAACGGCACATGCACCATATTCAGGCCGGTGCGCTGGTTCATGATCACGCCGGCGAAGTGCGAGGAGTTGCCCGCAGTGAAGGAGGCGTAGGAGACGCCGCCCGCCTGCGTCTTGGCCCAGGCGATGAACTCCTTGATGTCGTTGGCCGGCACGGCAGCCGCATTGACCGCCATCACCATGGACGCCCCCAGGAAGCCGGTGACGTGCTTGTAGCTTTTCTCGGCGTCGTAGGGCAGCTTGGTGAAGGTGTAGGGGTTGATGGTGAGCATGCTGGTGTTGGACAGCAGCAGCGTGTAGCCATCGGGCGGCGCCTGCATCACGATCTGGGCGGCGATGATGCCCGAGCCGCCCGGCTTGTTGTCCACCACCAGGGTCTGGCCGGTGTTCTTCTTGAACTCCTCGGCCGCCTGGCGCAGCGCGGTATCCAGGGTGTTGCCGGGCGCGAAGGGCACGACCACGCGCACCGGGCGGTCGGGGAAGTTCTGCGCCTGGACCGGCGCCAATGCGGCGAACAGGGTGGTCGCAGCAGCAGCGGCCAAGAGGGCGCGTCGGGTGGCGGTGGGTTGTTTCATGCGGGGTCTCCTCGTGTCGTTATGTGTCGTGTCGTGGGGCGAGTTCAGGCCAGGAGGGCACGCAGGGCCTGCGCCACCACCTCGGGCTTCTCTGCGGGCAGCATATGCCCGCATTCCTCAATGATCTGCAGCTTTGCGCCCGGAATCCATCCAGACAACTCCTGAGCCAGCTCCGGCGGCGTGACCCGGTCCTGGGCGCCGCACAGGACCTGCACCGGCAGCTTCAAGGCCTGCAGCACCTCGCGCCGGTCACTGCGCCCCTGGATGGCGCGGGTGTGGGCGGTGGCAGCGGGCAGCCCCAGGTCCAACATCATCCGGCGCAGGCGGTCTGTGACCTCGGGCGTGGCGCTGTGCGTGCTCCATTTCAGGATGCCCTCGACCACCTTGGGAAAGTCGGCTTGCATGGCGGCCAAGGTCTTGTCACGGGTGGCCGAGGCCTCTGGCGTTTCGGGCCGGCCCGAGGTGGACAGCAGGGCCAGGCCCTGCAGCGCGCGGCGCGGCTGCGCCAGCATCTGCAGGGCCACATAGCCGCCCATGGAAAAGCCCGCCAGCACCACGCGCGCGTCGGCGGGCAGGTCGTCCAGCAGCGCCCAGGCGCCCTCGGCCATTTGCGCCAGGGTGGAATGACCGGCGGTGGAGGCGATGCGCACCTCGGCTTCGCCCTCGATCGCGGCGCGCACGTCGGTCCAGACGCGTTCGTCATTGAGCATGCCGGGGACCAGCAGCAAGACACACCTCATGCAGTTTCCTCCTGGAAATAACGGGCACGCAATTCGCGCTTGAGGACCTTGCCCACCGGATTGCGGGGCAGCGCGTCCAGCACGATCAGTTTCTCAGGCCATTTGAATGGCGCCACCTGCTCGACGTCACGCAGGTGGGCCACGAGTTCTTCCAGCGTGACCGGCTGGCCGCCTTGTGGCACGACGACCGCGCACACGCGCTCGCCCAGCATCGGGTCGGGGTAGCCCACCACCGCGCATTCGCGCACCTTGGGGTGACCCACCAGGAGGTTTTCGACTTCCTCGGACGAGATGTTCGCGCCGCCTCGGATCACGATGTCTTTGTGACGGCCGCTGAAGCGGTAGAACTGCTGATGCTCGCCGGCGATCTCGAACAGGTCGCCGGTGCGGTAGTAGCCCTGCTCGTCGAAGGCGCGCGCGGTGAGTTCAGGCGAACGGTAGTAGCCGCTGAAGATGGTCGGCCCCTTGAAACGCAGCTCGCCCACCTGGCCGCTGGCGGTGATGTCGCGACCGGTGTCGACATCCACCAGACGGGTGCTGATCTTCTTCGCGTTGGACATCTTCCACTCAAAGCCCGCAACGCCAAAGCGCGGAAAGTACAACGCGCGCTGCGCGCCATCGGGAATGTCCCGCGGCGAGGAAGACAGGGCCGCCCCCTCGTTGGAGCCGAAGTAGTTCACCACCTGGATGCCGAACTGCCGCTCCATCGCCTGCACCATCCACTCCGAGAGCGGTCCGCCGCCGGAGCCCACGCGACGCAGGCGCGTCAGGTCCACGCCGTCCAGCTTCTTCGGCTCCTTGAGCAGCATGTTCAGCACTGCGGGCGCGGCCACGCTGTAGTCGATCGGGTGCTCGCGCAGCTGGCGAATGAAAACGTCCAGGTCGAAGGGATGGTGCTGGTGCAGTCCACCCCCGACCAGCAACCAGGACATGAGGCTGGCCGAGAGGCCCGCCATGTTGACAAAGGGAAACGGCATCAGCATCTGCGCGCCGGGCCGCAGCTCGCCCGCATCGATCACCGATTGGCCCACGATCAGCCACTCGTTGTGGTTGCGGGGCACGCCCTTGGGCTGGGCCTCGGTGCCCGAAGTCCAGCAGATGGTGAAGACATCGTGCGCGGTCAGGCCGATGGCGCGCATGTGGGCGGTCATCTCGGCGGCGCTCCAGGGTCGCTGGGCGTCCAGGGCGGCCGACAGCGGTACGGCGCCCTGCGGGCAGCGCGTACCCAGGGCCCAGACCTCGCGCAGACCTGAGTACAGGTGGCGGTGCGCCACCCACTCCTGCGCGCTGGGGTAGCTGCCCACCGCCGTGGCGGTGATCGCCACGCGCGCACCCGTCAGGCCCACCACGTGCGCGAGTTCGTGCGCGCGGTACTGCACCGGCACCGGCGAGACGACGACACCGCTGATCGCACAGGCCAGATACAGGGCGTGCAGTTCAACGACATTGGGCATCTGCACCACGATCACGTCGTCTTTCTTCACGCCTTGTGCGTGTAGGAAAGCGGCATAACGACCCACCTGCTGCAGCAAGTCGCCCCAGGTCCAGCGCAGTGGCGCGTCGCCGGTGATCTGCGGCCGATTGGGTGGATCGGCCACCGCCAGCGCTGCGCCCTGGCGCTGCGCGGTCTCCAGGAAGATCTCGCCGATCATCCGCTCGCCCCACCAGCCCCGGGCGACGTAGTCGTCGATGGTTTCGCGTGGCACCAGGATCATGGGGTCACTTCCAGCGATCCAGCGTTTGCTGGTCCACGAAGGTGGCGTGAAAGCCATGCGGCATGCGGCGTGGCAGCAGAATGCGCGCGATCGGGCCGGCAGCCATGCGCGCCTCGCCGGCGTCGAACACCTGGATTTCCGAGCGGCGCTCGTCCGGGTTCCACACCGGTACCACCAGGTAGCCGTCGTCCTCACCCCTTGCGCCGTCGCGCGGCGCGAAGCCGGGCTCGTTATAGAAGTAGCGGGGCCCGGCGCTGTAGGCGATGTAGCCGCCGGTCTGCAGGTCGTACTTCACCAGCCCCGGAAAACGCGGCTCCTCGCGCCCGCCATAAGGAAAGAGCACGTGGTACGAGTAGCGGTTCTTGCGCCCCTGGTAGAGGCTGTTGATCACCGGGAATTCGGTGTTGAGCACATCGTCGATCACGCGCTCGCGCGTCTGGCCGGTGCGCAGGTCAAAGCGCCACTCATACAAAAGGAAATCGCGCTGACGCTGGTGGATGGTCTGCTCCAGGCGGCGCGCATCGGGTCGACCTTCCGCATCCAGGTGCATGCGGTAGGGCGTACCCACCATCACCACCTCGTCGCCCTCTTCCCAGGCGTTCACCACATGCAGCAGGTAAGTGGGCTTTGCCGTGAACCAGCGGATCTCGCTGGCTTGCCCGTAGCGCGGCACCACCGCAAAGCGGGTGGGCTGGTCGGCGTGGAACCGCACCTTGTAGCGGCCGGCCGCCAAGGCGTCGGCGTCGGGCCACAGCGGGAAGTCGTGCAGGATGGTGTAGTGCTCGGTCACCGCCATGTCGTGGGGCAGGCGCGGGCCGGGCAGCGGCACCTCGATCTGGTGCCGGATCTTGCGGTCCGGTCCCACCACGCCATAGCGCATGTAGGGTGGCTTCAGGCCGTAGTCGAAGTACAGCAGCTCGCCGGTGTGCGGGTCCGGGCGCGAGTGCGCGGAGAGACGGTCGACCGCGCCATCGAAGTCCGCGGTGCCCAAGGTCTCCAGCGTCTGCGGATCCAGCGCGTAAGGCATGCCCGATCGGTACCACATGGTGATCAGGCGACCCGCGTGGTACTTCACATCGGTGTTGGAAGTGTTCTTCAGCGGTTCGTCGGGCCGATCGGCGCGCCAGCCCTCCTTCAGCCCTTTCCACAGCGCACGGCCTGCGGACTGCTCCTCGCTCAGGCCCGTGGTCTGCACCCACCGGTTGCGGTACTCCACCTGACCCTGGCGAAAGTGCACGGCATGCACCATGCCGTCGCCGTCGTAGGCGTGATAGCGCCAGTCCGGGGGGAAGTAGGCGTTGGGCCCGTTGCGCACGTACAGGCCATTGAGGTCGGCAGGCACCTGCCCGATCACCTCCATCTGCGTGAACACATCTTCCTGTCGCACCGGCGCGTTGTTGCCATCCAGCGCAGGGATGTCGTGCACCGGCAGTTCGTCGGCCAGGGGGGTGGCAGTCATGGCGTGTCTCCGTGCGCCGTCTAAAGCGGGCGTCGGCGCAGTCTAGGAAGGGGGGTTGGCCGGCGCGCTACTATTCCGATATGTTGAATCTTTTTTCGATATGTTGAAACCAGAACCGCAGCCCCCCACCCGCCGCGTCCCGGCGGGCCTGCAGGAGCACGCGGGCGACCGCCAATTCGCCACCACGCTGGCGCGCGGGCTGCAGCTGCTTCGCTGCTTCACGCCCGAACAGCCCGTACTCGGAAACAAGGAACTCTCGCAGCGCCTGGGACTGCCGGCGGCCACCGTCTCGCGCCTGACCTACACCCTCACCGCCATGGGCTACCTCGCGCCCACCGAGCATTACGGCAAATACCAGCTCGGCTCGGCGGTGCTGTCCCTGGGCAACCCCCTGCTCGCGCAGTTCACTCTGCGGCGCCAGGCTCGCCCGCTGATGATGGAGCTGGCGCAGGCCACCGGCGGCACGGTCTCCATCGGCATCCGCGACCGCTACACCATCGTCTACATCGAGTCGGTGCGCGCCTACAGCAAGCGCATCTACCCCATCGAGGTCGGCACCAACCACTCGCTGGCGGGCACCGCCGTCGGGCGGGCCTACCTGATGTCCTGTCGCCCGCCACAACGCGAAGCGCTGATCAATCAGCTGCAGGTGAAGGCCCCCGAGGAGTGGCAACGCTATGGCGCACGTCTGATGGACAACGTGCGGCAGTACCCGCGCCATGGCTGCTGCGTGCAGGTGGGTGAGGTCTACCCCGACGTGCAGGCGGTGGCCGTGCCGCTGGGGCATATCAACCGCGGCGAGCCGGCCGCGATCAACTGCTCTTTCCAGGGTCGCGAACTCGACGAAGCCTGGCTGCGCCGCGAGATCGCGCCGCGACTGCAGGCGCTGGCGCGACAGCTGGTGTGAAGGCCCGGGCCTAGAACGCCCAGGCGGCTGTCACCGACTGGCCCACGCGCAGCATCACGCCATCGCCCTCACGCACGATGGCGTTCATGCCGAAGGTCACCGCGCCACCCAGCTTGTCGTTGCGGCGATAGGCCTGCAACGTGTCGCCCACCACCGTGCCAGCCTGTGCGGTGGCCGGGTCGATATCGGGGATGGGGCAACGCGGGCAGGGCTTGACCGGCATCAACTGCACGGGCGCATCGGCCTGCACGTGCATCACGCCGAGTCGGTCTTCGTCGTGGGCCTGCAGACCGGCCAGCACGATGTTGGGACGAAACCGCTCCATGCCGACCGGCGCCTGACCCCCAGCGGCCAGGCGTACGTTGAGATCTTCCAGCGAGGCCTCGCTCACGACCAGCAAGGGAAAGCCGTCGCTGAACGCATTGGGCGCTTCCACGCCGCCGGTCCACTGCGGGCTGGACAGCCGGCGATGCTCGGGGTCGAAGCGCACCAGGCGCAGCTTGTGCCCGAGGAAATCCGAGAACCACTGCGCCGCGGTCTCACCCATGTCGTAGGCCGGCACCACGTCGTCCCAGACCCTGACCTTCGCGGGCGCCTCCACCCGGTCCACATGCAGGTGCAGCGACAGCATGCCCGGTGCGCGCACGATCACCTCGTTCCATTTCAACTGCACCTGCACCAGGGCCATCCGGGGCAGCTCGCGCTGGGACACGAATTCACCCTGGTCATCGACCACCATCCAGGCGCGGTCCAGGTCCAGACCGGCCTCGGTCAATTCGGCCTCACGCAACTCGATGCCGGCGCAGGACTTGATGGGGTAGATGAACAGGCGGGAAATCCGGGCCGGGACTTCGGAGAAAGAGGAGGCGCTCATGTCGTGGGGTTACACGGGAGTGGACGGCGCCTCGGATTGTGCCCGGCTCCTACAATCCCCGGATGGCAGCGCCCTATGACATCTGCATCCGCGGCGCCGGCGTGGTGGGCCGGGCCCTGGCCTTGCTGCTGGCGCGAGACCGCCTGCGCGTGGGCCTGGTCGACACCCCCGACCCCGCAGCTGCCGGCGATGTCCGCGCCTACGCGATGAACGCCGCCTCCCGCGAGCTGCTCTCGCAACTGCGCGCCTGGCCCGACGAGGCCCAAGCCACCACCCCCGTGCTCCGGATGGAAGTCCATGCCGACGAAGGCGCGTGCGTGCGCTTTCACGCGCAGGATCAGGGCGCCGAGGCCCTGGCCTGGATCGCCGGCGCCGCCGCCTTGCAGGGGCGCCTGCGCGAAGCCGTGCGCTACCAACCCGGTATCGAGATGCTCTCCGAGCCCGCGCAGGCCACCCTCAGCGTCATCTGCGAAGGCAAGGCCAGCGCTTCACGCGCCAGCCTGGGCGTGCACTACGACGTCACCCGCTACAGCCAGCACGCCATCGCCGCGCGCCTGAGCTGCGAGCTGCCGCACGGCCAGGTGGCACGCCAGTGGTTCGCCAACGGCGAGGTCCTGGCCTTGCTGCCCCTGGACGGCCCCCAAGGGCGCGCCGTCGCCCTGGTGTGGTCGGTGCCCCAGGAGCGTGCCGGCGCGCTGCTGGCCCTGCCCGCCGCCGAGTTCGAAGAACGCCTCACCCAAGCCAGCCACCACAGCCTGGGCCGTCTCACCCTGGCCAGCGAACGCGCTGGCTGGCCCCTGCAACTGGCCAAGGCCTCGCGCTGGTGCGGCCCGGGCTGGGTCCTGGCCGGCGATGCGGCCCACACGGTGCACCCCCTGGCGGGCCAAGGCCTGAACCTGGGCCTGGCCGACGCACAGGAACTGGCCCGGGTGCTGCACGCGCGCGAGTACTGGCGCAGCGTGGGCGACGAACGCCTGCTGCGACGCTACGAGCGCGCGCGCAAGGCGCAGGTTGCCACGATGCAACTGGCCACCGACGGCCTGCAGCAGCTGTTCGCGCACGATGCCCCCGCGGTGGGCTGGCTGCGCCAATGGGGTCTGCGTGGCTTCGACCGCCTGTCCCCCCTCAAGCAGTGGGCCGCGCGCCAGGCCGCCGGCCGGCTCTAACCCGCCATCCGCGCGAGCGCATGCAGCCCCCGCCGTACGAAAGCAACCCCACGATGAACGCCTCCACCCTCTCCTGCCACGCGCGACGTGCGCGCGCCCTGATCGGATCCTGGGCGCTGGCCACGCTCACGCTGCTGGCGCTGGCCGCACCCGGCGCCGCGCACGCACAGGAAGCCACCATCCGCAAGAACCTCGCCGAGCGCATTCCCCAGCTGACCAAGATCGACGAGATCAGCCGCACGCCCATGGCGGGCCTCTTTGAAGTGCGCGTGGGCACCGATCTTTTCTACACCGACGCCCAGGGCAACTTCCTGATCCAGGGGTCTCTCTTCGACACCCGCCAGCGCCGCAACCTCACCGAGGAGCGCATGGACAAGCTCCTGGCCATCGACTTCGACAGCCTGCCCCTGACCGACGCCTTCACCGTGGTGCGTGGCAATGGCAAGCGCAAGATCGCGGTCTTCCAGGATCCCAACTGCGGTTACTGCAAGCGCTTTGAGCGTGACCTGCAGAACGTGGACAACGTCACCATCCATATGTTCCTCTTCCCCATCCTCGGAGCCGACTCCACCGAGAAGGCGCGCAACATCTGGTGCGCCAAGGACAAGGCCAAGGCCTGGCTGGACTGGATGGTCCGCGACCAGGTACCGCCCAAGGCCAGCTGCGATGCGGGCGCGCTCGCGCGCAACACCGAGTTCGGCCGCAAGCACCGCATCACCGGAACGCCCACCCTGATCTTCACCGACGGCAGCCGCGTGCCGGGCGCGATCTCCGCGGCGCAGGTCGAGAAGCAACTGGCCGAAGCCAAGTGAAGCCCTCCAAGACCCCCATGACCGCCCACCGCGTCGCCCCCGTGCATTACCGCGTCGAGGCCGCCAGCCTGCATGCCCACCTGTTTCGCATCACGCTGACCGTGAACCAGCCGGCGGCGCCGCAGCGCCTGGCCCTGCCGGTCTGGATTCCGGGCAGCTATCTGGTGCGCGAGTTCACCAAGAACCTGCAACACCTGACCGCACGCCAGGACGGCAAGCCGGTCACCCTGCACCAGGTCGACAAGAACCACTGGGACGTCGACTGCGTGGCCAGCAGCCCGCTGGTGCTGACCTACGAGGTCTATGCCTACGACAACTCCGTGCGCACGGCCTGGCTGGACACGCAACGGGGTTTCTTCAATGGCACCAGCCTGTGCCTGCGCGTGCAAGGCCAGGAGCAACTCGCGCATGCGATCGAGGTCGTCTCGCCGCAGCCGCACTGGGAAGCCGCCACCGGCCTGACCCCGCACAAGGTGGACAAGCGCGGCTTTGGCACCTACCTGGCTGGCGACTACGACGAACTGGTCGACAGCCCCTTCGAGCTTGGCCCCTTCTGGAGTGCCTACTTCAAGGCCGGCGGCGTCGAACACCGCTTCGTGGTGGCTGGCGCGACGCGCTCCTTTGACGGTGATCGCCTGGTCGCCGACACCCAGAAGATCTGTGAAGCGGCCATCCGCTTCTGGCATGACCGCAAGCGCCCGCCCTTCAAGCACTACGTCTTCATGCTCAATGCGGTCGACGACGGTTACGGCGGCCTGGAACACCGACACAGCACCGCCCTTATCGCGGGCCGTCGCGACCTGCCCCGTCTGGGTGACGCGCGCCAGTCCGAGGACTACACCACGCTGCTGGGCCTGATCAGCCACGAGTACTTCCACACCTGGAACGTCAAGCGGCTGCGCCCCGCCGAATTCACCCGCTACGACTACGACCACGAGAACTACACGCAGCTGCTGTGGTTCTTCGAGGGCTTCACCAGCTACTACGACGACCTGCTGCTGCGGCGCTGCGGCCTCATCGACGACACCAGCTACCTGCGCCTGTTGAACAAGACGATCAACCAGGTGATGCAGGCGCCGGGCCGCGAAGTGCAGTCGGTGGCGCAGGCCAGCTTCGACGCCTGGGTGAAGTACTACCGCCAGGACGAGAACACGCCCAACGCCACCATCAGCTACTACACCAAGGGCGCGCTGGTGGCCCTGTGCCTGGACCTCACACTGCGTGCCGAAGGCCGCACCACGATGGACGACGTCATGCGTGCGCTGTGGACAAGGTGCAAGGGTGGCCCCATGACCGAGGCCGACCTGGCCGCCACCCTCAAGGAACTCGGGGGTCGCGCCTACACGCGCGAGCTGGCCGCGTGGGTGCACGGCACCCGCGAGCTGCCGCTGCAGACGCTGCTGCAAGGGGCAGGCGTGCAGGTGCAAGAAGACACGGCGGCCCGGCAGCAGTTGCTGGGCCTGCGCACCAGCGACAGCGGCGGCATGCTCACGGTCAAGAACGTGCTGCGCGGCGGCGCCGCCGAACAGGCGGGCTTCGCAGCGGGCGACGAGTGGCTGGCCATCGAGGTCGGCGGTGAGGGCTGGCGCATCACCAAGCTGGACGACCTCCCGCTGTACGCCGGCGCGCAGCGCAAGCTCACGGCCCTCGTGGCCCGCGACCGCCGCCTCTTGCGACTGGAGCTGGTTCTGCCGGTAGCAGCCACCACCTGGCGCCTGTCCCTCGGGAAGGCGGAGCGGGTCCGCGCATGGCTCGCGGGATCCGCCTGACGCGCCGATCCCTGGTGGCCCTGGCGCTGTGCCTGGGCCTGGCGATCACGGGCCATGTCGCGGTGCTGGGCTGGTGGGACGGGCAGCAGGCCACAGTCACCTCCTCCCTGAAAGAGCTGCCGGATCCGCTCTTCACCCGACTCATCGCCCCCGTCGATCCTGCCCCGCCCGTCGCCGCCACCGCCCCGGCGCCGCAGGCCGCTGCCGCGCCAGGCGTCATCCGCGCAGTCGTGGCCGAACCTGCCTCTGCACCCGTACGCACGCCCGCACCCCCACCCACACCGGCGGCCTCCGCCCCGGCACAGACCGCCGCAGCGCCAGAGCCGACGCCGTCGACCACGCAGTCGCCGCTGCCGCCTGCCGGGTCGGACGCCGCCCCGACAGCGACAGCGCCCGCACGCCCCACGCCCGAGCAGCCCGAGCAGCCCGTATCCACCGTGTCGGCCGCGGCCTCCACGCCTGCAACTTCCGCTGCTGCCCCTGCCTCTGCCAGCACCGCCGCCAACGCCGACACCTGGCCGCCCGACGCCCGCCTCAGCTACCGCCTTGAAGGCCGCTGGCGCAGCGGCCCCCTGCACGGCACGGCTCGTGTGCAATGGCAACGCCAGGGCACCCGCTATCAAGCGCAGGTGGACATCGACATCGCGCCCTTCGTGCATCGCAGCCTCACCAGCCAGGGCGAGGTGACACCGCAGGGCCTGGTACCACGCGTCTACGAGGAGCGCTCACGCACCCGCCGACGCGCCCTGCAACTGGGCGACACCGACATCACCCTGGCCGACGGTAGTCGCGTGCCGCGCCCTGCCGACGTGCAGGACACCGCCAGCCAATTCGTCGAACTGGGGCACCGCTTCGCCACCGGGCGCCACGCCCTGGCCCTGGGCGAAGTCATCACCCTGCCGCTGGCCCGCCCCGGCCACGTGGACCTCTGGACCTACGACGTCATTGCCCAGGACCTGGTCACCATCCCGCGCCTGGGCGAAGTCATGGCCTGGCGCCTGCGACCGCGACCCATGGCCGCGCGCCGCGACAACCTCAGCGCAGAAATCTGGTTCGCCCCCAGCCTGCGCTACCTGCCGGTGCGTATCCGCATCGCCCTGGGCGATGAAGCCGAGATCGACCTGAAAGTCGAGACCCTCGAGCAGCGATGAACGCCCCCTACAGGGCCTCAGGCCCTTGGGTATAGTCCCCGGCAACCTTTTTCCACTTGACCCACGCAGGAGCCCCATGGCCTACGAACTGATCGACGTGCGCACCGAAGCCGGCAAGGTCGGCATCATCCAGCTCAATCGCCCCAAGCAGCTCAACGCCCTCAACGGCGACCTGATGAACGAACTGGGCGCCGCCCTCAAGGCCTTTGACGCCGACGACGCCATCGGCTGCATGATCATCACCGGCAGCGAGAAGGCCTTTGCTGCGGGCGCCGACATCGGCGCGATGGCCAGCTACACCTTCGCCGACGCCTACGGCCAGGACTACATCACCCGCAACTGGGAAACCATCCGCAGCATCCGCAAGCCGGTCATCGCGGCGGTCGCGGGCTTCGCGCTGGGCGGCGGCTGCGAGCTGGCGATGATGTGCGACTTCATCATCGCTGCCGACAACGCGAAATTCGGACAGCCTGAAATCAAGCTGGGCATCATTCCCGGCGCCGGCGGCACGCAGCGCCTGCCCCGTGCGGTGGGCAAGTCCAAGGCCATGGACCTGGCCCTGACCGCTCGCATGATGGACGCCACCGAGGCCGAGCGCTCGGGCCTCGTGAGCCGCGTGGTGCCGGTGGACAAGCTGATGGAAGAAACCCTGGGCGCCGCGCTCCTGATCGCCGACATGCCGCGCCTGG
>JBEEIS010000191.1:0-13087 GCA_041169755.1 Pseudomonadota bacterium
CGCGAGGCGCTGCGTGACCAGGCACTGGCCGAGGGCGTGCCGGTGCGCGACGAGCTTCTTGCGAAGCTGCACGCGCTGGCAAGTCCGTCACAGCCCCATGCTTGATTGCCGTGAGTCCCCCTTTCAAACCCAACGAGGAGAAACCATGAACCAGCCCACCCGTCGTCTTGCCCTCAAGGCGATCGCCGCCTCCGCCGCTGCAGCGAGTCCCTGGTCCTTGCACGCGCAGGGCGCCTGGCCGAACAAGGCGATCAAGATCGTCGTGCCGGTGGCGGCCGGCGGCATCATCGACCTGGTGGCGCGCAACCTCGCTGACGCACTGGGCCCCAAGCTGGGGGTGCCCTTTGTCATTGAGTCGCGCCCGGGCGCGGATCACGCCATCGGCACCCAGGCGGTAGCCCGAGCCGAGCCTGATGGCTACACCTGGCTGTGCGGATCGGTTCCGTTCACGACCACCGCGCACCTGCGCACCACACCGCCCTTTGATCCTTTCAAGGAATTCAAACCTGTCCACAACCTCGCGACCAGCCCTAACGTACTGGTCGTGCCCACCACGCTGGGTGTGAACACGATGGCCGAATTCTTGGCGCTGGGCAAGCGCAAGAGCGGCGGCCTGACCTATGCCAACCCAGGTACGGGGTCGTCGAATCATCTGGGCACCGAGCAGCTTCGCAATGCCACCGGCATCGAGATGCTCGGCATCCCGTACAAGGGCCAGCCCCCCGCCATCACCGACCTGCTCACTGGTCGTGTGGACTTCATGCTCATGAGCTCTTCGCTGGCGCCCCCGCATATCGAGTCGGGCAAGCTCAAAGCGCTGGCTTCGGTGGCGCCTGCGCGCCTACCCAAGTTGCCGGCGGTGCCGACGATGAAGGAAGTCGGTTTTGATGGCGTCAACGTGGTCCCCTGGTTTGGCATCTTGGTGCCGGCGGGCACGCCAGACGCCGTGATCGAGCGCGCGCACCGCGAGATCCGCACAGTGGCGGCGACCCCGGCGTACAAGGAGGGCCTTGCCCGCTTCGGGGCGACGCCGGTGGCGGAGCACAGCATCAGTGACTTCGCCAACGCCCTGCGTGTCGAGTTCGATCAGTGGCCCGCGCTGTTCCGACAAGCGGGGTTGACCAAGTCATGAGCGTGAAGTCGCCGTCGAACGTGGTCATCATCGTCTTGGACGATGTGGGTTTCTCGGACCTGGGC
The DNA here is from genome assembly GCA_041169755.1 of Pseudomonadota bacterium. Classification (GTDB taxonomy): domain Bacteria; phylum Pseudomonadota; class Gammaproteobacteria; order Burkholderiales; family Burkholderiaceae_C; genus Ramlibacter. The sequence continues at coordinate 1,198 of JBEEIS010000191.1, forward strand.
TGCTATGGGTCAGAGATCGCAACGCCGGCCATGGACGGCCTGGCTTCTCAGGGGGTTCGCTACAACAACTTTCATGTGACCGCGATGTGCTCGCCCACGCGCGCCTCGCTGCTCACGGGGCGTAACCCTCACTCGGTGGGCGTGGGCATCATCGCCGAGTGGGCCAACGGCATGCCGGGCTACGACGGTCGCATCCACGCCTCAGCGGGCACTTTGGCCGAGGTCTTGCGGGGCGAGGGCTATCACACCCTGGCCGTGGGCAAGTGGCACCTGGCAGGCACCGAGGAGTACGGCGCTGCAGGCCCCTTTTCCAACTGGCCGCTGGGCAAGGGCTTTAACCGCTGGTATGGGTTTCATGGCGCGCTAGCCGACCAGTACCACCCCGAGCTGTACATCGACAACCACCCGATTCACTTTGATGCCAAGCCGGGTTACCACCTGACCGAGGACCTGATCGATCAATCGATCGGCATGGTGCGCGATCACCAGGTCAGTGGGGGCGACCGCCCCTTCTTCCTGTACCTCGCTTTGGGTGCATGCCATTGGCCCCACCATGCACCCAAGGAATTCCTGGATCGCTATCGGGGCCGCTACGACAGCGGCTGGGACGCGATCCGCCACACTCGGATTCAACGGCAGATCGAACTGGGGGTTCTACCCGCCGACACCCAACTCGCTGAACGTAACCCGGGCGTTCAGCCTTGGGAGCAGGTGCAGGCCGACGACGACCTGGTCAAACTCAGCACCCGCTTGCAGGAAGCGTATGCCGCTTTCCTGGAGCACACCGACACGCAGATCGGGCGACTGCTCAATGAATTGAAGGTATTGGGTCTGGAGCAGGACACCGCCGTCTTGCTCATGTCCGACAACGGTGCGAGCCCGGAGGGAGGACCGACGGGCGCGATCAACTTGCGCAAGCACATGGTCTACGAGAAAGACGATCCCAAGCAGGCGATCAAGCACCTGGACAAGATCGGATCGGACCGTGCCTACAACCACTATTCAACGGGCTGGGCGCAAGTGAGCAACACCCCCCTCAAGTGGTACAAGAAACAGACCCATGGTGGTGGCATCCGCGCGCCGCTGATCGTCAAGTGGCCGGGCGTGGTGCCGGCGGCCCATGCGGTGCGTCCTCAGTTCTATGACGTGATCGACATCATGCCCACGCTCCTGGCGAACCTGGGTATCCAGGCACCCGCCACGATCGCGGGCGTCGCGCAGCAGCCGATACACGGCATGGACATGAGTCCCAGCTTCGCCAGCGACCAACTCGCGCTACGGCGCAAGCGCCAGTACTTCGAGTTGCTGGGGGATCGCGCCATCTGGGAGGACGGCTGGAAGGCGATCTGCCGTCATACCAAGGGGATCGATCCCGAGACCGAGCCTTGGGAGCTTTATCACCTGGACACGGATTTTTCCGAGACCTGTGATCTGGCCCAGGCCCAGCCCGAGCGCCTGGCACGCCTGAAGGCCATCTGGCTCGCAGAGGCGACGGCCCACCAGGTGTTGCCCCTCGATGATCGGGAATGGGACCGGGCGGCCGATCGCATCCGTCGGCATTCACGCGCCAAGCATGTGTTCTATCCGGGCATGTCACGCGTGGACCGGCTCATGGCGCCCGACGTGACGGGTCGCTCCTTCTCCATCAAGGCCGAGATCGTCAAGGACCAGGCGCTGCAGGGCGTGATCCTGGCCTGGGGGAGCCGCTTTGGTGGCCTGAGCTTTTTCATTCAGGACGGTCAGATCGTGCTCGAGTATGTGTTCTCGCAAGACGAGTCGCACGTCTTGCGACTGCCCGAGACGCTCCTCAACGGGCCGGCGGTGGTGATGGCGAACTTCGCGCGCCGCCCCGATCAGAGCGTAGACCTCACGCTGACGGCGACAGGTCTGGCACCGGCCACCCTGCGGATCGCACGTACCTGGCCCACGCATGGCATGACCGCCGGTCTGAGCTGTGGCGCCGACCGCGGCCATCCGGTGACCGACGCGTACGAGCGACCCTACACCTTCGGTGGCGGAACGTTGCGGCGCGTGGTGGTGGAGGTCTCCGACCAGACCTTGCCGCTGGACCTGGACCCGAGTCACCTGCTGGCCCTGGAGGACTGAAGGCGCACGCGCGCACCCTTGCGGTTTAATGCGCCCATGGCTCCCCCTGCGCCCCGTCCCGCCTCGCGCGCCCCCCACGAAGTCCGCATCATCGGCGGCCAGTGGAAACGCACCAAGCTGCCTGTGGCCGACCGGCCCGGCCTGCGCCCCACACCCGATCGGGTGCGCGAGACCCTGTTCAACTGGCTGGGGCAGGACCTCGCCGGCTGGGAGGTGGTCGATGCCTTTGCCGGCACCGGCGCCTTGGGCCTGGAAGCAGCCTCGCGCGGTGCCTCCAGGGTGCTGCTGGTGGAACAGGAGGCGGCTCAGGTCGACGCCCTGCGGGCTCTGGTGAAGCGGCTGTCCGCACAGGCCGTGACCGTGGAACGAGGCAATGCCATCAGCGTCCTGCAGCGTCTGGCCCCCGCCAGCTGCGACCTGGTCTTGCTGGATCCGCCTTTTGATGCGGGCCTCTACGACAAAGCGCTCGCCGTTGCGGCGCCCGCGCTGCGCCCCGCAGGCTGGCTGTACCTGGAGGCCCCCACCGCCTGGACCGAGGCCGCCCTGGCACCGCTGGGCCTGGCCCTGCACCGTCACCTCAAGGCGGGCGCCGTCCATGCCCACCTGCTGCAAAGGGCCGAGGCAGGCGCCGGGTCATAATTTCGCAGGAGCACCCCATGGCCATTTCTGTCACCGCCGTCTACCCCGGTACCTTCGACCCCATGACCCTCGGCCACGAGGATGTGGTGCGCCGCGCCTCGCAGCTGTTCGACAAGCTGATCGTCGTGGTAGCCGTGGGGCACCACAAGAAGCAGACCCTGTTCACGCTGGACGAGCGGATGGCCATGGTGCGCGAGCTGGTCAAGCCCTATCCGGGTGTGGAGGTGGCGAGCTTTGGCGGCCTCATGCGCGACTTCGTGGTGGCGCGTGGCGCCAAGGCCATGGTGCGTGGCCTGCGAGCGGTCACCGACTTCGACTATGAATTCCAGCTGGCGGGCATGAACCGTAGCCTCATGCCCGACGTCGAGACGGTCTTTCTCACGCCTGGCGACAAGTACCAGTTCATCAGCAGTACCTTCGTGCGTGAGATCGCCTCGCTGGGCGGCGAGATCGACAAGTTCGTCTCTCCCCTGGTGCAGGAACGCCTCATGGCCAAGGTGCGCCAGCAGGGATGATTCAGGTCGGCTCGGGCCAGGGCCGCTGCGGCTCGCGCAATTGCTCGTAAGCGCGGGCGAGCTGCAACACCCCCAGATCGTCAAAGCGTTGGCCCACGATCTGTAGCCCGATCGGCAGGCCCGAGGCGGTGTAGCCGCAGTTGATTGACGCTGCCGGCTGCTCCGACATGTTGTAGGGCACCGTGAATCCGATGTGTTCCAGCGGCCGCAACGGGTCGTTGGTCGGGGAGGGCAGCTCGGCGTTGAACGCCGGTACCGGCGAGACCGGCGAGATCACGTAATCGAAGGCCTGGCAGGCTGCCACCGCGGCCACCCGCGTCGCATGGAACTGGCTCAACGCCTTGAAGACAGCCTCGCCGCTCATGCCCGCAGCGCTTTCGGCCCAGGCGCGGATATAGGGCAGCACCGTCTCGCGCGCCTCAGGTGCCAGAGCCTGCAGGTCGATATGCGAGCGCATGCGCCAGGCGTGGTCCATGCCATCGAGCAGGGTCTGTGTCATGAAGGGCTTCATGGGCGTGACGCGCGCGCCGGCGCGTTCGAGCAGGCGCGCGGCCGCCTCGACAGCCCGCGTGATCTCGGGCTCGACCGCCAGGCCGCAACCGGCCTCCAGCAGCAGGCCGATACGCAGGCCCCGCAGCCTGTCCACACCGGCCTCAAAGCGCGCCCAGTCGATGTCCTGCCAGGGCAGGCTCATGCTGTCACGCGTGTCGGGCCGACTGAGCACCTGCATGAACAGGGTGGCATCGCCCACGGTGCGGGTCATGGGTCCTGCAGCGCGCCCGGTATAGGGCGGATCGATAGGGATGCGCCCCAGGCTGGGCTTGAGCGTGAAGATGCCGCACCAGCCCGCAGGCAGGCGCAGCGAGCCGCCGATGTCGGTGCCCACATGCAGCGGCCCGTAGCCGGCTGCCGCCGCCGCGCCCGCGCCAGCGCTGGAACCGCCGGGTGTCTTGCGCAGGTCCCAGGGGTTGCGCGCCAATGCGTGGTAGCTCGAAAGCCCGGAGGACAGCATGCCGTAGTCCGGCATGGTGGTCTTGGCCAGCACCACGCCGCCGGATTCGCGCACGCGCGCCGCCGGCGGGGCGTCGGCCGCCGCGGGCACGGGTGCAACCGCGCGCGTGCCCAGGGGCGTGGGGTCGCCCTGTGTGGCGATGTTGTCCTTGAGGGTGACCGGCACGCCGTCGATCGGCCCCAGGGGATCGCCGCGCCGCCAGCGAGCTTCGCTGGCGCGGGCTTGTTCAAGGACCCGCTCGGGCCGCAGCAGGAACAGGGCCTGCAGCTGCGGTTCCCACCGCTCCACCTGGGTCAGTACCGCCTGTGCCACGTCCACAGGCGAGAGCGTGCGCGCCCGGTAGGCGGCCACCATCTCGGTGGCCGTCAGGGCATGAAGCGGGCCGTTCACGCCCAGGACAGCGCCGACAGGTCGTTCACGAACAGCGGCATATTGGTCCACAGGCCGCGCACATTCTTGTTCGCGACGGTGACCCACTGGGGCTGGTACAGGAAGGCGTGCACGCTGTCCTCGGCGATCAGGCGCTGGATGTCTCCGAGCAGCTTGGTGCGGTCCTGCGCGCGCGCGGTGTTCTTGTACTTGGTGTACAGGTCGTTGAACTTGGGCGACTGGTAGTTCCAGTAGTAATCGGGCTTGGAGAAGTTGCCCAGGTCGAAGGGTTCGACGTGCGAGATGATGGTGAGGTCGTAGTTCTTGCCGGTGAAGGTGCCCGAGAGCCACTGCGCCCACTCCACGTTCTGCAGCTTGGCGTTGATGCCCACCTTGGCCAGCATGGCGGCGATCACCTCGCCCCCCTGGCGCGCATAGGGCGGCGGGGGCAGGGTGATCGTCAGCTCCAGGGGCGTGGTGATGCCGGCTTCCTTGAGCAGGGCGCGTGCCTTGTCGGGGTTGTAGGGGTTCACGCCGGTGGTGTCGACATAGCCCGGGGCGCTGGGCACGTAGTGGCTGCCGATGGGGGCGCCGTAGCCGTCACCCGCCCCCTGGATCACGGCCTTGCGGTCGATGGCCGCGGCGATGGCGCGGCGCACGCGCACATCGTCCAGGGGCTTTTTCTTGTTGTTCATGGCCAGGATGGTCTTGGCGCGCGAGCCCGAGACCAGCACCTGGAACTTGGCATTGCCATTGAACTGCGCCACGCTGCGCGGTGTCACGCGCGGGAAGGCATCGATGTCGCCCGCCATCAGCGCCGCCACCTGGGCCGCCGGGTCGGAGATGAAGCGGAAGCTCGCGCGATTGAGCTTGATGGCTGCGGCGTTGCGGTATTCGGGCCACTTCTTGAGGGATACCGAGGAGCCCTTGACCCAGTTGTCCAGGGTGTAGGGGCCGGTGCCCACCGGGCGGGTGGCGTTGGTGTCGGCCGATTTGGGCTCGACCATGATGGCCGTCGCCTGACCCATGAGGAACAGGAAGTCGGGGTCGAGCTCCTTGTTCACGATGACCAGGGTGTATTCGTCGACCGCGCGCACCACCTCCATGGTGGCGAAGGTGCGCTTGTCCTTGTTGGTGCTCTTGTCCGAGCCTGCGCGCGCGAAGGAAAAGCGCGCGGTCTCTGCATTGAATTTTTCGCCGTTGTGGAATTTCACGCCCTTGCGCAGGCGGAAGGTATAGGTGCGCAGGTCGGGCGAGACCTCCCAGCTCTCGGCCAGCAGCGGGGACACACTGCCGTCCGGATTGATCTTGGTGAGGGTCTCGTAGACGTTGTAGAGGGTGATCTCGGCGATGGCCGACGCCGCGCCGGCGGTGGGATCCAGGCCCGGGGGTTCCAGCGCCATGGCCAGCGTCATGCTGTCCTTCTTGCCCTGGGCCAGGGCGGCGGTGGGCAGATGGGCGAGAGCCGCGAGCGAAGCCGCGTTCGTGAGCAGGTGGCGTCGTTTCATGATTCGTGGGTTTCCAAAAGAAGGACCGGCGCATCATCCCCGAGATGCACGCAGGCAGGCAAGAGGAAGGAAGTCCTCATGGCCCGCCGTTGGCCCGTCACGGCGTCACGCGCGGGACGGCCTCCAGCAGGGCACGGGTGTAGGGGTGCTGCGGGTCGCTAAACAACTGGTGCGGCGGGCCCTGTTCGACGATGCGCCCTTGCCACAGGACCGCCACCTCGTCGCACAGGTGGTGGACCACCGCCAGGTCGTGGCTGATCAAGAGGTAGGTCACCCCGAATTGCGCCTGCAGGTCTTGCATCAGGTTCAGGACCTGGGCCTGCACCGAAACGTCCAGCGCGCTCACGGGTTCATCGGCGACGATCAGGCGCGGGCGCGTGACCAGGGCCCGCGCGATGGCGATGCGCTGTCGCTGACCGCCGGAGAATTCATGCGGGTACTTGTCCAGGTCGGTGGCGCGCAGTCCCACCGATTCGATGGCCTCGGCCGCCCGTGTGCGCTGCTGCGCCGGGTCGCTCTGGCCCTGGGCCTGCAGGGGCTCGGCCACGATGCGCGCCACGGTCTGACGCGGGTCGAGCGAGCCATAGGGGTCCTGGAACACCATCTGGAAATCGCGCCGTGCCTGGCGCAATTCGCCCGGGGGCAGCGCGTGCAGGTCGCGGCCCTGCATCAGCACGCGGCCCGAGGTGGGCGTATCCAGCGCCATCACCAGGCGCGCCAGCGTGGACTTGCCCGAGCCCGATTCGCCGACGATGCCCAGGCTGCGGCCCGCCTGCAGCGTGAAGCTCACGCCCTGAAGGGCCTGCACGGTGGGCGGGGCTTGCAGCAGACGCTCTCGCGGCAGGGTGTAGGTGCGCGTCAAGTCCTCGACGCGCAGCAGCGGCGTGCTGTGGTCGCTCATGGCGTCACTCCCTGCGGTGTTGCGGTCGCCGCCGCGATATCGTCCAGCCGCAAGCAGCGCACCCTATGGCCCTGACCCAGGTCGATCGGCGCGGGCGTGGTGTGAAGGCACGACGGCGCCGTGTGGGCGCAGCGGCCCGCAAAGGGGCAGCCTGCTGGCAGGTCCACCAGTTCGGGCACGGTGCCGGCAATCGTGACCAGGCGTTGCCCGCGCGGGGCCAGCAGCGATGGCCGGGCTCCGAACAGGCCCCGGGTGTAGGGGTGACTGCGGTCCGCGAACACACGGGCCGTGGGACCGCTTTCAACCACACTGCCGCCGTACATCACCAGCATGCGGGCTGCGTTCTGGGCGATCACGCCCAGGTCGTGCGAAATCAGGAGCAGGGCCATGCCCCGTTCGGCGACCAGCCCGCGCAGCAGGTCCAGGATCTGCTTTTGTACGGTCACATCCAGCGCGGTGGTGGGTTCGTCCGCGATCAGCAGGTCGGGCCCGCAGGCCAGCGCCATGGCGATCGTGATGCGCTGGCGCTGTCCGCCCGAGAACTGGTGCGGGTAGCCATCGGCGCGGCGCGCGGCGTCGGGGATGCCCACCCGATCGAGCAGGGCGATGGCTTCCTGGCGCGCCTGGCTCGCGGACAGGCCCCGGTGCAGTCGCAGCGGCTCGGCCACCTGGCGTGCCACGGTGTGCACCGGGTTGAGGGCTGTCATCGGTTCCTGGAAAACCATGCCGATGCGGTTGCCCCGCAGCGCCGACCAGCCCGTGTCGTCCAGGCCGATCAGTTCCTGTCCGTCCAGGCGGATGCTGCCGGACACGCGCGCGCCTTCGGGCAGCAGGCCCATGAGGGCCATGGCGGTGAGCGACTTGCCGCAGCCCGATTCGCCCACCAGACCCAGGGTGTCGCCCCGCGCCAGCGAAAAGCTCACATCCAGCACGGCCAGCGCCGGGCCGCGGTGCGTTTGCAACTCGATGCGCAGGTCTTGAACGTCCAGCAGGTTCATGGCAGGTTCAGCGCTGGCGCGCCAGTTTGGGGTCCGACAGGTCACGCAGACCGTCACCCAGGAGGTTCAGGCCCAGCACTGCCAGCGCGATCGCCAGGCCGGGGTAGACCGCCAGCATCGGCGCCTGGAACAACAGCGTTTGCGCCTCACTGAGCATGCGCCCCCAGGAGGGCTGGGGCGGTTGCGTGCCCAGGCCCAGGTAGGACAGAGCAGCTTCGGCCAGGATGGCGATCGCAAAGCGGATGGTGGCCTGCACGATCAGTACCGAGGCGATATTGGGCAGCACATGCTCCCAGGTGATGGCCAGCGTGCCCTTGCCGCTGGCGCGTGCGGCCAGCACGTACTCGCGCGCCCAGACCGCGTTGGCGCTGGCACGGGTGATGCGCGCGAAGGTGGGAATGTTGTAGATGCCGATCGCGATGATGGCGTTGACCATGCCAGGGCCGAAGACGGCAGTGAGCATGATGGCCGAGAGGATGGCAGGAAAGGCGAAGCCGAAGTCGCACACGCGCATGATGGCTTCTTCCACCCACCCGCGCCGCGCCGCGGCCAGCAGGCCCAGGGCGACACCGATCACCAGACCGATGCCCACGGCGATGATGCCCACCAGGATGGATGCACGCGCGCCCACCAGCAGCAGCGAGAGGATGTCCCGGCCATAGGGATCGGTGCCGAGCCAGTGGCGGGTGTCGGGCGCGCGCAGACGCAGACCCATGTCGATTTCGTAGGGCGAGTGCGGCGTCCATACCAGCGACACCGCAGCAGCCAGCACCAGCAGCAGGCACAGAGCCAGTCCGATGGCGAAACTCGGGTGGCGCAGGGCGCGGGCCAGGGCGGGCTTCACAGGTCGCTGGCTTTCACGCGGGGGTCGATCACCGCATAGAGCACGTCGACCACGAAGTTCACGACCACCACCATCACTGCCAGCAACATCACGCAATTGCGCACCACGATCAGGTCGCGGTTGGCGATGGACTGGAAGATCAGTCGGCCCAGCCCCGGCAGGTAGAACACGCTCTCGACCACGATGGTGCCGGCCAGCAGCTCGGCGAACTGCAGTCCCATGACCGTGACCACCGGAATCATGGCGTTGCGCAGCACATGGCCCCACATCACACGGCGCGGGCTGGCGCCCTTGGCGCGCGCGGTGCGCACGAAATCCTCGCGCAGCACCTCGAGCACCGCCGAGCGGGTGATGCGCGCCAGGATGGCGGCCTGCACCACGGCCAGCGACAACGCAGGCAGCAGCAGCGCGCCCAGCGCCGGCAGAACGCCGTCTTCCCAGCCTGGAAAGCCGCCAGCCGAAAACCATTTCAGGTGCACCGAGAACAGCAGGATCAGGAGGATGGCAAACCAGAAATTCGGAATGGCGATGCCCGCCTGAGTCAGGCCCATCACGCCCACGTCACCGAGCTTGTGGTGGCGCGAGGCGGCGTATACGCCGGCCGTCAGCGCCAGCACCAGGGTAAGGGCCATGGCCATCACCGCCAGGGGTACTGTCAATGTCAGGCGTTCGAGCACCAGTTCGCCCACCGGCGTGCTGTAGGTGGCGCTCAGGCCCAGGTCGCCCGTGAGCAGGCCCGCAATCCAGAGGCCATAGCGGGTGGGGGCCGATTGGTCCAGCCCCAGCTTGGCGGTGAGGGCCGCGACCGCCTCGGGCGAGGCGTCGGGCCCCATCAGGACCTGGGCCGCATTGCCCGGGAGGACTTCCAGCACCGCGAAGACCACAACGGAGGTCGTTGCCAACGTGGCGATCAGGGTGATCAGGCGCTTGAAGAGAAACAGGGCCATGCAGGCGCGGGATAATGCCAGAACTATGGCAGCGAGGATTCCGGCATGGCCCTGATGATCACCGACGAGTGCATCAACTGCGATGTCTGCGAGCCCGAGTGCCCGAACGAGGCCATCTTCCTGGGGCCCGAGATCTACCAGATCAACCCGGACAAGTGCACCGAGTGCGTGGGCCACTTCGACACGCCGCAGTGCGTGCAGGTCTGCCCGGTGGCCTGCATCCCGGTCAATCCGCAGCGGGTGGAGGACCAGGAGACGCTCTGGCAGAAGTACCGACGCCTCACCGGCGCCTGATCAAACCCCTTCGGGCCGAGGCGGTTTGGGTCGTGGCGGCTTGTGGGTGTGTACCACCAGGGTCGCCTTGGCCATGTCGCCCGCCAGCATCTCCGGCGCCGCCTTGAGGGTGCGGGCCACGCAGGCCTCAATGGCCTCGCGCTGGTCGGGGGCGGGTTTTTTCAGCACCCAGTCGGCGACCTCGTTCTTGTCGCCGGGATGCCCGATGCCCAGACGCAGCCGCCAGTAGTCGCCAGTGCCCAATTGGGCGTGGATGTCGCGCAGGCCGTTGTGGCCGCCGTGGCCGCCACCGAATTTCAGCTTGGCCTGGCCGGGTGGCACATCGAGTTCGTCGTGCACCACCAGGATGTCCTGCGGCGCGATCTTGAAAAAACGCGCCAGCGCCGCCACCGACTTGCCTGAGAGGTTCATGTAGGTCTGGGGCTCCAGCAGCCAGACGGTCTGACCGTTCACGTTGCCGCGGGCCAGCAGGCCGTGGTAGCTGCGGTCCGCCACCAGCGAGAGTTTCAATTCGCGCGCAAGCGCATCGACCCACCAGAAGCCGGCGTTGTGGCGCGTGGATTCGTACTCGGTGCCCGGGTTGCCCAGGCCGACGAACAGCTTGATCATGGGGACGTATTAAAAGCGAAAAGGCCGCAGGGGCCGCAGACCGCACCTGGCGGGTGAATGGGGAGCGCATGAAAAAGGCCCGCGTGGGCGGGCCTTTCGTGCAAGCGCAAGCAGCGTTTACTTCTTGGCGGCCTTCGCGTCGGCCTTGGCATCCGCAGCGGGTGCTGCAGCGGCGGCGGCCGGCTCGGCGGCTTCTTCGGCCGTAGTCACAGCGGACACCAGCACCGGGTTCTTCTTGCCGCGGGTGACGGCGGTCACGCCCTTGGGCAGGGTGATGTCGTCCAGGTGCAGCGAAGTGCCCTTCTTGAGGCCGGACAGGTCGACCTCGATGAATTCGGGCAGGTCGGCCGGCAGGCAGGTGATATCCAGTTCGGACATGACGTGGTTCACCACGCAGTGCTCGAACTTGACGGCCTGAGACTCGTCGGCCTTCACGTAGTGCAGCGGTACCTTCATGTGCAGCTTGGTGGTGGCGTCGACCTTCTGGAAGTCCACGTGCAGCACGAGCTGCTTGAAGGGGTGGTATTGCACGTCACGCAGCAGGACCTTGCTGCTCTGGCCGCCCAGTTCCATCTCGAGGATGGAGGAATGGAAGGCTTCCTTCTTCAGGGCATGCCACAGCGCGTTGTGATCGAGCTCGATCAGCTTGGGCTGGCCTTCGCCCCCGTAGACGATGCCGGGCGTCTTGCCCGAGATGCGCAGACGGCGGCTCGCACCCGTTCCCTGCTTGGCGCGCTCAAAAGCGACGAATTTCATGTTGTTCACTCCGATGTCCAGCACCCACCGCGACCAGTGTGATGCCAGGTTGAAAAAGGCCTGCCTTGGCAAGACGCCAGGGCAGACCGGCTACCGTCTCAGAACAGGTTTTCCTGGTCCGAGAACAGACTCATGACCGACTCGCCTTTGGCAATGCGCTGGATCGTTTCGGCGATCAGCGGCGCCACGGAGAGTTGGCGGATCTTGCCGCAGGCCTTGGCGCTGTCGGACAAGGGGATGGTGTTGGTGACGACCACTTCATCGAGGGCCTGGCCCTTGGCGATGCGCTCGATGGCCGGACCCGAGAAGATCGGGTGCGTGCAGTAGGCGTAGACCTTCTTGGCGCCGCGTTCCTTGAGCACCTCGGCGGCTTTGACCAGGGTGCCGGCGGT
>JBEEIS010000192.1:0-6039 GCA_041169755.1 Pseudomonadota bacterium
CCGTGCTCTCGGGCGATGGCGACGATGCCCTGGAGCAGCGCGTCGGAGTACAGCGCGCCCGTCGGGTTGTTGGGGTTGATGACGACGATGCCCTTGGTGTGCGGCGTGATCTTGCGGCGGATGTCGTCGAGATCGGGCATCCAGCCATTGGCCTCGTCGCACAGGTAGTGCACAGGCTTGCCGCCGGCCAGCGTGGCGGCGGCGGTCCACAGCGGGTAGTCGGGTGCGGGCAGCAGCAGTTCGTCGCCATCATTGAGCAGGGCGTTGGTCGCCATCACGATCAGTTCGCTGGCGCCGTTGCCCAGATAGATGTCGTCCAGGGTGACGCCCGTGATGCCTTGCTGCTGCGTGTAGTGCATCACCGCCTTGCGCGCGGCGAAGATGCCCTTGCTGTCCGAGTAACCTGCCGAATTCGGCAGGTTACGGATCATGTCCTGCTGGATCTCCTCGGGTGCATCAAAGCCGAACACGGCGAGGTTGCCGATATTGAGCTTGATGATCTTGTGCCCTTCGTCTTCCATGCGACGCGCTGCATCCATGATCGGGCCACGGATGTCGTAAAGCACGTTGGCCAGCTTGGCCGATTTCTGGACTGTCTTCAAAGGCCCTCCGAAGGCGCTCGCGCAGGTGAAAACCTATAATTTGACCATAGTTGACGCGTCATGAAGCTGCAGCCGGATCGATCCCTCGCCCCCACCATCACCGGCCACGGCCCGGGCTGGGTGGCCGTCAACGGCGAGCGCATCACCCACAGCGTGATCGTCGGCTCCGACGGCCAGCGCATTGCCTGGTCGGCCACCGCCTTCGAAGCTCTGGACGCCTCCCATTTCGCCCCGCTGGCCGATCTCGGCGTGGAGGTGGTGCTTTTCGGCAGCGGCGCACGCATCCGCTTTCCCCGCCCCGCCTGGATCGCCCCGCTGGCGGCTCGGCGCATCGGCCTGGAAACCATGGACACCGCAGCGGCCTGCCGCACCTACAACATCCTGGCCCAGGAAGGCCGCACCGTCGCGGCAGCCCTTCTGCTCGAACCGCCAGCCGGATAGCGCCCGGGGGCCGGGGCCAGCGCCCTGCCGTACACCCTGGCCGGGGGACAAAACCGTTTGGGTTAAAATCGGGGGTTTCGCGGACCGCTGCGCCCGCGCACAACGACCAACCCCTGTCACACGAGATACAAATCCATGGCGATCGTTGTCAACAAACCCATCCCCGAGTTCGAGGCCCTGGCCACCAGTGGGGTCAAGGTGTCCAACACCACACACCTCGGGAAGACGGTCGTGCTGTACTTTTACCCCAAGGACAACACGCCGGGCTGCACCACCGAGGCCATGCAGTTTCGCGACAAGTACAAGGATTTCGTCAAGGCGGGCGCGACCGTCTTCGGCGTCTCGCGTGACAACATGAAGTCCCACGACGACTTCAAGGCCAAGCTCGAACTGCCCTTCGAGCTCATCGCCGACACCGAGGAAAAGATGTGTCACATGTTCGGCGTGGTCAAGAACAAGATCATGTACGGCAAAAAGGTCAAGGGCATTGAGCGCAGCACCTTCCTGATTGGCGCCGACGGCGCCCTCAAGCAAGAGTGGCGCGGCATCAAGGTCCCCGGCCATGCCGACGAGGTTCTCAAGGCGGTCAAGCAGCTGAAAAAGGCCGCCTGAGCCCCCGCCCGGCGCCCGTTGACGCCCTGCAACAACAGGGGTTGCGCCGCGGTTGCCCGGTCACAGGGCTTGTGCATAATGGGCTCATGCTGTTGTTCCTGACGCGCGACGTCAACACTGCCAGCCCCGAGAAAGCCGTCCGGCCCGTCCGACGGCTTTTTTGTTTTCAGCCCCTCCTGACTTTCGGGAATCCCACGCCTTATGCCCCTGCCTCCCGCCCCCTCCAAGCGCGCCGCCCTGCTCCCAGCCCAGGCCTACGACGCGCCCGCCCGGTCCTCGCACAAGGCGGCCCGGAAATCGGAAGCGGTATCGCCCACGGGCAGCCCCTTGCCTGAACGGCCGCAGCTTGAAGACTTCGACCCCCGCAGCGGTGGCTCCGCCCTGAGCTTCGAGCCCGAGGCCGATCTGACGCCCGCCGCATCCCCGGCCCGTGCCCCCGCCTCGGCACGCCGCAAGAGCGCCCCCCTGCCCGCCTCCGCGCCGGCGCCGGACACCCGCCCGCGCAAGGCCAAGACCCGCGCCACCGGTCCGGCCAAGCTGTTCGTGTTGGACACCAACGTGCTGATGCACGACCCCATGTGTCTGTTCCGCTTCGAGGAACACGACATCTTCCTGCCGATGATCGTCCTGGAAGAACTCGACGGCCACAAGAAGGGCATGACCGAGGTCGCCCGCAACGCCCGCCAGGCCAGCCGCTCGCTAGACGCACTGGCCGGTGAGCAAGGTGCAGACATCGGCAGCGGCCTTCGCCTCGATTCCACCGGCCACCGCGAAGCCGGCGGCAGCCTCTTCTTCCAGACCCAGGCCTTTGCCAACCCCCTGCCGCACAACCTGCCCCAGGGCAAGGCCGACAACCAGATCCTGGGCGTGGTGCAGGCCCTGCGTGACCAGCATGCGCCGCGCGAGGTGGTGCTGGTGTCGAAAGACATCAACATGCGGGTCAAGGCACGGGCCCTGGGTCTGGCCACCGAGGACTACCGCAACGACAAGACCCTGGACGACCTGGACCTGCTGTACTCGGGTGCCCTGGCCCTGCCGGCGGACTTCTGGGCCCGCCACGGCAAGACGGTGGAAAGCTGGCAAAGCGGCAGCATCACCTACTACCGCATCGCCGGGCCGATCGTGCCCAGCCTCCTGATCAACCAGTTCGTGTACTTTGAAGCGCCCGGCGAGCCCAGCCTCTATGCCCGGGTGACCGAGATCCGCGGCAAGACCGCGGTACTCAAGACGCTCAAGGACTTCGGTCACCTGAAGAACTCGGTCTGGGGCGTGACCACCCGCAACCGCGAGCAGAACTTCGCGATGAACCTGCTGATGGACCCGGAGGTGGACTTCGTCACCCTCACCGGCACGGCGGGCACCGGCAAGACATTGATGGCGCTGGCGGCGGGCCTGACCCAGGTGCTGGACGACCGGCGCTACACCGAGATCATCATGACCCGTGCCACGGTGAGCGTGGGCGAGGACATCGGCTTCCTGCCCGGCACCGAGGAGGAGAAGATGGGCCCCTGGATGGGCGCGCTGGACGACAACCTGGAGGTGCTGGCCAAGACTGAAACCAGCGCCGGCGAGTGGGGCCGCGCCGCCACCAACGAGCTGATTCGCAGCCGCATCAAGATCAAGAGCCTGAACTTCATGCGCGGGCGCACCTTCCTGAACAAGTACCTGATCATCGACGAGGCGCAAAACCTCACGCCCAAGCAGATGAAGACCCTGGTCACGCGCGCGGGCCCGGGCACCAAGATCATCTGCATGGGCAACTTGGCCCAGATCGACACGCCCTACCTGACCGAGGGCTCCTCGGGCCTGACCTTCGCGGTGGACAAGTTCAAGGGCTGGCCGCATTCCGGGCACATCACCCTGGCACGCGGCGAGCGCTCGCGGCTGGCGGACTTCGCGAGCGAAGTGCTGTGATCCCTCGCCCGGGTCTCGTCGGCCCGGACCAAGCAAAAGGGCCCCTCGGGGCCCTTTTTGCCGACCGCTGCCTCAGTGGTCAGAAGTAATCGGCACCCGCCCCACCCGAGGCCAGCGACTCGAACTTGGTCAGCGGCTTGAGGAAGGCCAGCTTGGCGGTGCCGGTGGGGCCGTTACGCTGCTTGCTGATGATCACCTCGGCGACCCCGGGCTCCTTGGAGTCCTTGTTGTAGTAGTCGTCGCGGTAGATGAACATGATCACGTCGGCGTCCTGCTCGATGGCGCCGGATTCACGCAGGTCACTCATCATGGGGCGCTTGTCGGGGCGCGATTCCACGCCGCGCGAGAGCTGGGACAGGGCGATCACCGGGCAGCCCAGTTCCTTGGCCAGCATCTTCAGGCCGCGCGAGATCTCGCCCACGGCGGTGGCGCGGTTTTCATCGCTCATGCCGCTGGACACGCTCATGAGCTGCAGGTAGTCGACCACGATCAGACCCAGCTTGCCGCCACACTGGCGGGCCAGGCGGCGCGCGTTGGTGCGCAGCTGGCTGACTGTGAGGCCCGGCGTCTCGTCGATATGCAGCGAGATGGTTCGCAGCTTCTCGATGGCTTCGGTCAGGCGCGGCCATTCCTCGTCGGTGAGCTTGCCGGTACGCAAGTGGCCCTGGTCGATGCGGCCGATCGAGCCCACGATACGCACGGCCAACTGAGCGGCGCCCATTTCCATCGAGAACACGGCCACGGGCAGTTCCTCGTAGAGGGCCACGTGTTCGGCGATGTTGATGGCCAGCGAGGTCTTGCCCATGGAGGGGCGAGCCGCCAGGATGATGAGGTCGCCCCCCTGCAGACCCGAGGTCATGCGGTCCAGGTCGTAGAAGCCGGTGGGCACCCCAGTGATGTCGTTGGGGTTGTCCGCCATCTCCTGAACGCGGTCCATCAGGTCGACCACCAGCGAGCTCATGTCCTGGAAGCCCTCCTTCATCCGCGAGCCTTCCTCGCCGATGTTGAAGATCTTGGCCTCAGCCTCGTCCAGGATGATGTCGACCGGCTTGCCCTGCGGGTTGAATGCTGCAGTAGCGATCTCGTCAGAGGCCGAGACGAGCTTGCGCAGGATGCCGCGTTCGCGAACGATCTCGGCGTAGCGGCGGATGTTGGCGGCGCTGGGGACGTACTGGGCCAGGGAGTTCAGGTAGCTCAGACCGCCTACCTCGTCGGCGTTGCCCAGGCTCTGCAGGGCCTCGAAGACCGTGATGACGTCGGCCGGCTTGTTGGCATCGATCAGGGTGTGGACGGCCTGGAAGATCAGCCGATGCTCGTAGCGGTAGAAATCGCCGGCGCTGAGCAGGTCGGCCACGCGGTCCCAGGCCTGGTTGTCCAGCAGCAGGCCGCCCAGAACGCTGGATTCGGCCTCGATGGAGTGCGGGGGGATCCTCAGCTGGGCGACTTCGCGGTCGCGGGGAAAGCCGTCATCGACGGGACTCAAGACTGCAGACATGATTTCCTCGGGAATCCCCAATGGTATGCGGGCCTCACGGATGGGTCATTGGACAACCCTGTGGATAAACCGTGGCCAAGCTGGGACCAAGGGGGTTGATCCTGTGGGCAAGTGCCGAGGCAGCCCCTCCCAAAGAAAAAGCCGCCCGAGGGCGGCTTTTCGCAGTTGCGCGAGTGAGCTCAGGCGGTCTCGCCGAGCACCGTCACGTTGATGTCGACCACGACGTCGGTGTGCAGGGCCACGCTGACGCTGCTGTCGCCGACGACCTTGATCGGACCGTTGGGCATGCGCACCTGGGCCTTGGACACCTTGTAGCCTTGCTTGCCCAGTTCTTCGGCGATGTCGAAGTTGGTGACCGAACCGAACAGGCGGCCGTCCACGCCGGCCTTCTGGGTCAGCTTGATGGTGGTGCCAGCGAGCTTCTCGCCCTCAGCCTGGGCCTGGGCCAGCTTGGCTGCGGCCGCCTTTTCCAGTTCGGCGCGCTTGGCTTCGAACTCGGCCTTGTTGGCGTCGGTGGCACGGCGGGCACGGCCCGACGGAATCAGGAAGTTGCGGGCGTAACCGTCTTTGACCTTGACGATGTTGCCGAGGTCGCCCAGGTTGACAACCTTCTCGAGCAGGATGACTTGCATGGGGTGCTCCTTAGATGCGGTGCTGGTCGCTGTACGGGACCAGAGCCAGGAAGCGCGCGCGCTTGATGGCGGTGTTGAGCTGACGCTGGTAGATGGCGCGGGTGCCGGTCAGGCGCGCGGGGATGATCTTGCCGTTTTCGGCGATGAAATCACGCAGGACGTCGATGTCCTTGTAGTCGATCTCTTCGACATTGGCGACGGTGAAACGGCAGAAACGCTTGCGCTTGAACAGCAGCGACTGGGTGTTGCGCTTGGGGCGCTTGTCCTTGTTGAACTTCTTGAACGTGGCCATGTGGGACCTCTTGAAAAATTATTCGGGCTGAAACTCTTGGATGTGCAGCAC
>JBEEIS010000193.1:0-3842 GCA_041169755.1 Pseudomonadota bacterium
GCAAGGCCGTGAAAGACATGATCAACGACCAGGTCTGGAACGCCGACGTGTTCCTGCCCACGGTGGGCAAGCGTGGCGCCGCCATCATCGACGCGCGCGGCCTGTCCTCCGCGGCTTCTGCCGCCAACGCCGCCATCGACCACATGCGTGACTGGGCCCTGGGCTCCAACGGCAAGTGGGTCACCATGGGCGTGCCTTCCAATGGCGACTACGGCATTCCCGAGGACGTGATGTTCGGCTTCCCGGTCACCACCCAGAACGGCAAGTACGAGATCGTCAAGGGCCTGGAAATCGATGCGTTCAGTCAAGAACGTATCAACAAGACCCTGAAGGAACTGCAGGACGAACAGGCCGGCGTGGCCCACCTGCTGTAACCCGATCCCTACGCGTTCAGTGCACCCGCGACAGGTCCTCCTCGGCGCCCAGGCGCGCACCGGCTTGCTGCCGGTGTGCGACCACTACAGCGGCGTGGAGGTGCGGATGCGAAAGAGCCTGCAGCTGCAGGCCGAGATGACGGCCGAATTCGGCGCTTGCGTGTTCGACGTCACCCTCGACTGCGAGGATGGCGCTCCGGTGGGTGGCGAGACCGAACACGCGGCACTGGTGACCGAGCTGGCCCTGGCTAGCGCGCCTGGCGCCCGCGTCGCGGTGCGCGTGCACCCGGTGGATCATCCGGCGTTCGAATCCGACATCGCCACCATCGCGGGCCGCGCCGGTGCGCGCCTGTGCCACGTGATGATCCCCAAGGTCGAATCCGTGGCCGATGTCGAGCGTGCAGTGCGTGCGCTGGATGCGGCTGGGGCCACGCAGCTGCCGCTGCATGCCCTGATCGAATCGCCGGCGGCGGTGCACCGCGCCTTTGACATCGCAGCGCACCCGCGCATGCAGTCCCTCAGTTTCGGCCTGATGGATTTCGTTTCCGCTCACGGCGGTGCGATCCCCGGGGAGGCCATGGGCGTGCAGGGCCAATTCACCCACCCGCTGGTGGTACGCGCCAAGCTGGACATCGCCAGCGCCTGCCATGCCCACGGCAAGGTGCCGTCGCATTGCGTGGTCACCGAATTCAAGGACGCGGCGGCCTTTCGCGCCGCAGCCCGCCAGGCAGCCCGCACGCTGGGTTACACCCGCATGTGGAGCATCCACCCAGACCAGATTCGCGGCGTACTCGAGGCCTTCGCCCCCGACGACCGGGACATCGAGCTGGCCAGCGCCATCCTCCTGGCGGCATCGAACGCCCAGTGGGCGCCGATCAGCCACGGTGGCAAACTGGAAGACCGGGCCAGCTACCGCTTGCACTGGCAGGTGCTGGAACGCGCGCACCGGACGGGGCGTCCGCTGCCGTCCGACGTGCGCGCATGGTTCAAGGAGACTGCAGTATGAAAGTCCTCGCCACCTTCCTGGCCGCCTGCCTGCCCGCGATCGCGCTGGCCCAGGCCCCGGCCCCCAAGCCCACGCCGGCCAAGCCAGCGCGCACCACGGGTCTGGCGCCCTCCGCGCAGAAGGCCGTGGAGGAGCGCACCCCCATCGAGGACGAGCCGATGCACGAGCTCTCGCCCACCGAGCTGGAAATCGCACGCACGGTGCACGTGGGCACGATCCGCTGCGAGCTGGGGGCCAGCGTCACCATCGCACCGGGCCGGCGCGAGGGCTTCTTCATCGTATCGACCAAGAACCATCGCTTTCGCATGCATCCCACGGAGAGCCGTACCGGCGCGATCCGTCTGGAAGATCC
The DNA here is from genome assembly GCA_041169755.1 of Pseudomonadota bacterium. GTDB lineage: Bacteria > Pseudomonadota > Gammaproteobacteria > Burkholderiales > Burkholderiaceae_C > Ramlibacter. The sequence continues at coordinate 1,733 of JBEEIS010000193.1, forward strand.
CAAGCGCGGCGCGATGTGGCTGCAACTGGCGAACAAGTCCATGCTCATGAGCCAGAAGCTCGGGCAACGTCTGGCCGATGAATGCCAGAGCCCGCAGCAGCTCGAGGTGGCCGACGCCCTGAAGCGCAACCCGCCGCCCAGCATCCTGGACGCGCCCGCACCTAAATAACGACGCCCTTGTTTGAAGTTCTTGTACGGAGAAAAAACCATGTTGACCGCCTACCGTGACCATGTCGCCGAACGCGCCAAGCTCGGCATCCCGCCGCTGCCCCTGTCGGCGCAGCAGACCGGCGAACTGATCGAGCTGCTGAAGAACCCGCCCAAGGGCGAGGAGCAGACCCTGGTGGACCTGATCACCCACCGCGTGCCCGCCGGCGTGGACGACGCGGCCAAGGTCAAGGCCAGCTACCTGGCCGCCGTGGCTCACGGCACCGAGAAGTGCGCGCTGATCTCGCGCGCCCAGGCCACTGAGCTGCTGGGCACCATGCTGGGCGGCTACAACATCAGCCCGCTGATCGACTTGCTCGATGACAAGGAAGTGGGCGCGGTGGCCGCCGACGGCCTGAAGAAGACCCTGCTGATGTTCGACCAGTTCCATGACGTCAAGGAAAAGGCCGACAAGGGCAACGCGAACGCCAAGGCGGTGATGAAGTCCTGGGCCGACGCCGAGTGGTTCACCAGCCGTCCCGAAGTGCTCCAGTCCCTGACCGTCACCGTGTTCAAGGTGACCGGCGAGACCAACACCGACGACCTCTCGCCCGCGCCCGACGCCTGGAGCCGGCCGGACATTCCGCTGCACTACCTGGCCATGCTCAAGAACACCCGTCCCGACGCCGCCTTCAAACCCGAAGAAGACGGCAAGCGCGGGCCGATGCAGTTCATCGAGGACCTCAAGAAAAAGGGCCACCTGGTGGCCTACGTGGGCGATGTGGTGGGCACCGGATCGAGCCGCAAGTCGGCCACCAACAGCGTGATCTGGGCCACCGGTGAAGACATTCCCTTCGTGCCCAACAAGCGCTTTGGCGGCGTCACGCTCGGCGGCAAGATCGCCCCCATCTTCTACAACACCCAGGAAGACTCGGGCTCGCTGCCGATCGAGGTCGATGTGAGCAAGCTCGAGATGGGCGATGTGATCGACATCCATCCCTACGACGGCAAGATCACCAAGAACGGTGCGCCGCTGGTCGAGTTCGCGCTCAAGAGCGATGTGCTGTTTGACGAGGTGCGCGCTGGCGGGCGTATCAACCTCATCATCGGGCGCGGCCTGACCGGCAAGGCCCGCGAGTGTTTGGGCCTGCCCGCCGCGACCCAGTTCCGTCTGCCGCAGGCCCCGGCCGCCACCAAGGCCGGCTTGCCCCTGGCGCAAAAGATGGTGGGCCGCGCCGTCGGCTTGCCCGAAGGGCAGGGCGTGCGCCCGGGCACCTACTGCGAGCCCAAGATGACCACCGTGGGCTCGCAAGACACCACCGGCCCCATGACGCGTGACGAGCTCAAAGACCTGGCCTGCCTGGGCTTTTCAGCCGACATGGTGATGCAGTCCTTCTGCCACACCGCCGCCTACCCCAAGGCGGTCGATGTGAAGATGCACCGCGAGCTGCCCAACTTCATCTCCAGCCGAGGCGGTGTCTCGCTGCGCCCGGGCGATGGTGTGATTCACTCCTGGCTCAATCGTCTGCTCTTGCCCGACACCGTGGGCACCGGTGGCGATTCGCACACCCGCTTTCCGATTGGCATTTCCTTCCCCGCAGGCTCGGGCCTGGTCGCCTTTGGCGCGGCCACCGGCGTGATGCCGCTGGACATGCCCGAGTCGGTGCTGGTGCGCTTCAAGGGCCAGATGCAGCCGGGCGTGACCCTGCGCGACCTGGTGCATGCCATTCCGCTGTACGCCATCAAGGCTGGGCTCTTGACCGTGGCCAAAGCCGGCAAGAAGAACGTGTTCTCGGGCCGCATCCTGGAGATCGAAGGCCTGCCCGACCTCAAGGTCGAGCAAGCCTTTGAGCTGTCCGACGCCTCGGCCGAGCGCTCGGCCGCTGGCTGCACCATCAAGCTCAACAAAGAGCCGGTGCAGGAGTACCTCAAGTCCAACGTCGTGCTCATGAAGAACATGATT
>JBEEIS010000194.1:0-5953 GCA_041169755.1 Pseudomonadota bacterium
GGCTCATTCGGGCTTGATGCCTGCGGCCTTGACCGCCGCGGCCAGGCTATCGCGCTCGCGTTGCAGGAGGGTGGCGAAGGCGCCGCGCTCCAGTGCCATGGGCTTGAGTCCGCCGGTGTTCATCTTCTCGACGATGGCGGGGTCCTTGAGCGTCTCGCGCAGGGCGAGGGTCAGGCGGTCCAGCACCGGCGCGGGTGTGCCGGCCGGGGCAAGCAGACCGTACCAGGAGTCTTCGTCCAATTTCTGCAGACCGGCAGTCTCGGCGATCGCCGGGACATTGGGCAGGCTCGGCCAGCGGTTACGGGAGGTCACGCCCAGGGCCTTGACCTTGCCATCGCGGATGAAGGGCTGCGCCAGAGACACCGGCATCACCGCCAGTTCCAGCGTGCCGCCGGCCAGCTCGGTCAGTACCTGCGGGCCGCTCTTATACGGCACATGCACGATGTCGATGCCGGCATTGAGCTTGATGATTTCGGCCGTCAGGTGCATGGAGGTGCCCACGCCGTCGGTGCCGTAATTGAGCTTGCCCGGCTCCTTCTTGGCGGCCGCGACCAGTTCGGCCACCGAGTTGATCGGTAGCTTGGGGTTGGCGATCAGGACGAAGGGCGAACTGGCGGCGACGCCGATCGGTACCAGTTCCTTGAGCGCGTCGTACTTCACGGTCGAGGGCTTGACCACGGGCGCCACGTTGATCGGGCTGGCCACAGCAAACAGCAGCGTGTAGCCGTCCGCCGGGCTGCGCACGACCTTTTGCGTACCGATAGTGCCTGAGGCGCCTGCGACGTTCTCGATCACGAAGCTTTGTTTGAGCCGGTCGCTCATGCCCTGAAGGACCACGCGCGCTGCCGAATCCACGCTACCGCCCGCGGCGAAGGGCACCACCACGGTGATGGGCTTTTGCGGGTAGTCGCCGGCCTGCGCCAGGCAGGCGCCGGCCAGCAGGGAGAGGCAGCAGCCACTGAGCAGGTGGCGACGCAGGGGGGAAATCAGAGACATGGGGTACTCCTCAGGGGCAGGGCGGGACAGGGGAAGGGGATGGGCAACATGTTATAACAAGTTATGAAAAGCGCGGCCGAGCCTCGCCCCGACCCAGACGCTGGGTCCACGCGCACCTTGCGCAGTCAGGTGCGCGAGCACCTGCGCCGGGGCATCCACAGCGGCCAATGGCGTACCGGTGATCGGCTTCCCAGCGAGGCCGATTTGATGGCGCATCACCAGGTCAGTCGCATCACGGTGCGTCATGCCCTGGCGGATCTGGCCGCTGAAGGCTTGATCGACCGCGCGCAGGGCAAGGGCTCCTTTGTGGCCCCTGTGGCGATCGTGCAAGACCTCAGCCGCCTGCAGGGCCTGACCGAAGCCCTGGCCCGCCAGGGTCGCAAGGTGCGCACTCGGGTGCTGTCGCTGCGCCCACGCCGTCCTGCGGCCGACGTGTGTGAGGCCCTAGGTTTGGACGACGGCGAGCAGTGCCTCCAGCTACACACCCTGCGCTATGCCGACGCGCATCCACTGTCGGAGAACCACACCTGGATCCACCCCGACGCGGCGCAGGGACTGGACGTCGAGGCCTTGCAGCAGGCGGACCTTCTGACTGTGTACGAGACCGAACTCGGTCTGCGCGTGGCGCGTGCCACGGTCGATATCCAGGCCGACTTGGCGACGTCAGCGCAATGCGCCCGGCTGAAGCTTCGGGCGCCATCGGCCATCTTGCGGGTGGAGCGGACCGTCTACACCCTGTCTGACCAGGCGATGCACCACGAGCGCAGCGTCTACCACCCGGGTGCCTTTAGCTACCGACTGAGCCTGCAGCGCTAGGCCCCGCCAGCAATCCATTCAGGCGCTTTTGCGTGGCCTGCGTCTGGGGATGGTCGACGCCCAGCACCTCTTGCCGCGCGTGCAGCACGCGCGTGAAGCGCTCGATCGCCTGCGCCTTCCGGTCGGTCTGGCTGTACACGATCGCCAGGCTGTTGGCGCAGGACAAGGTGTTCGGGTGCCGCTCCCCCAGCCGCTGCAGGTAGACCGCGTGCGCGCGGTCGAGCAGCGGCTCTGCACCCGCGAAGTCGCCTTTCGTGAGCAGGATGTAGCCCAGGTTGTTGCAGCTGCTGGCGGTACGCGGGTTGTTCGCGCCCAGACCCTCTTGCCATAGCGCCAGGCACTGCCGGTGCAGAGCGATGGCCTCGTCCAGCCGCCCCTGCTTGAAATACAGGTTGGCCAGGTTGTTGATCTTGTCGCCGTTGTCCGGATGGTCCGGGCCCAGGAGGGTGCGTAGCTGCCGCCAGGCGTCCTGGAAGCAGGGCTCGGCCAGCGCGTGCCGGTCCTGGTAGTAATGCAGCAGGCCCTGGTTATTCACGGCGGTCAGGTAGTCCTCGCGCGAGGCTCCAGTGGCCAGAGTGCGGCGCAGGCTCGGGAGCAGTTCGTCGTAGACCGACTGGGCTTGGGCATGCCTTCCCATGTAGGTCAGGAGCAGGGCGAGGTTGCCCAGCGTGGACTGCGTGTCGGGGTGGTCCGGCCCCAGGCGCCGTCTGCGCAGCGCGAGGATGTCCTGTTGCAGCGCCAGGGCCTGTTCGTAGCGGCCCGCATCGGTGTGCAGCGATGCCAGCGCGCTGCGGGCCGACAGCGTGGCCGCATGGCGTGGACCGCGTGCCACCTCCAACCGTCGCACGGCTTCCTGTGCCAGCGCTAGGGTGGGCGCGCCGATGCGTCCGGTGTCGATCAGGAAGCGGGCCAGTTCCGCGACGGTCCCGGCCTGCTCGCGCGCGCTGCCGCGCCTCGACCACCGACGCCAGGCCCCAAGGCAGGCGCGCGCGGTATCCAGGCCTTGCGCGGTCTCCAGTGCGATCCAGTAGGACAGCAGGGCCTGCGTGCCCTGCGTGTGCCGCAGCGCGAGGAACATGTCCTGGTCCGAGAGGCAGCGCCGCAGACGTGGCCAGTCCTGCGCTTGCTGCCATTGCCAGGGTTCTTCCTCGGCCCGGCGTGCCTGCGGTGGCAGGCTGGCGAACCAGCGCGCCAGGCGCCGGTGCGCCGCGCGCTGTGACGTGAGATCTGGCAGGTAGCGATCCTTCACCGCCACGCGCAGGTAGTCGTGGGCGAACGTGATGCGACCGTTTGCCTCGAGCAGGGCTTCGTCCAGGGCGTTTCGGATCGGCGCCCAGGTGGCGGGCACGAGGCCGGCGAGCGCCAGGATCTCGCCCTCGGTGAGGCCTGCACGGCTGGCCCAGATCGCCGTCATGGCGGCGCGCACGGCGCGCGCACCACAGTCGCCCTCCACCCGGGCCAGCACGCGCTCGAACAGGTCGTCGATGGCCTGACTCTCCAGGTAGTGCGCGAGCCGATCGGTCAGTTGTTCATGCACCCCGAACAGGCGCAGTTCCTCGGCCAGTGTGCGCAGGAACAGTGGGTTGCCAGCCAACGGGTGGGCCAGGGCCTGCGCGGTCAGATCGCGCGGGAGCACCTTGTTGTAGCGGGCCAGGTAGGTCGTGAGCAGGTCACGGCGTTCGGCGGCGGTCAGGGGTTTGACCGTGATCTGTCGCCAACCCGGGCCCTGGGGCGTGCGCCCCTGCAGCGCCTGCAAGACCGGGCCAGGCAGGCATGAGACCACCAGCGTGATCCCTTGGGGCAGGTAGTCTGGCCACCAGCGCAGATCTTGCTGCTCACGCAGGTTGTTCAGGGCGTCCAGCACGATGACCAGCCGCGTGCGGCGCTTGCGCGCCCACGCGCTGGCCACGGCCAGCCACTGCGGCAGGCTCTCCATCAGGGCCTGCGGGTCGTCTGCAATCGGGTCCTGGCTGCCGGTGGTGCGCTGGATGCGTTCCACCAGGCGGCGCACCAGCGCGTGGGGCGATGCCGCATCGGCGCTGGCGCCCAGGTAGTGCTCGTGGACCACGTGGCGCCGATGCCGCTGGCGCCACCCCGCGAAGAAGTTCGCCATCAGCGCGCTCTTGCCGCCACCGGACGCGCCCTCGACCAGGATGCGGGCGTCGCCGGCGGTGAGCGACTGCTCGAGTACCGCCTGGTAGCGATCGCCGCCGAGGTAGAGGCGACGGCGGGGGATGGCGTAGGCCTCATGGCGCATGGCCTCGCGCTCGAAGGCATCGGGTACCGAGGAGGCGGGGAATTCGGCATCGAGCAGCGCCCAAAGGTCCTGCTCCAGGCGCCTGGCCAGGGCCTGCGGGTCGCGGTAGCCGGTGACCGGATAGCCGCTGGCGCGGATGCGGCGCTTGAGGTCGGACTGGCGCTGGCGGTCCTCGGGGCTGGCGGCCACGTAGTCGCCACCCTGGGTCCGGGCATAGCCCGGGGCGCGGAAGTAGAAGAAGGCCCGCCCGTGCATGCGCCGGTTATTGAGGACGCCGTGCAGGATTTCCAGCTCGGTGACGCTCTTGCCACCCTGGTGCTGCTTCAGCCAGGGTTGGCGTTCGACCAGGTCGGGGGCATAGCCCTCGGGTGGCGGGATCCAGCCGTAGCGTTCACCCAGCATGCCGATGAAGAAGGGCCGCGCGCGATCAATCTCGGACAGGCAGATCGGCAGCACCTCGCCGCGCTCGGCCTGCTGCACGGTGATGCCCCAGCGCAGGTCCACGTCGACCAGTTCGACGAAGCGCTCTCGCAGCTTCGCACGCAGGGCGGGGAAGACGCGGCGCACTAGCAGGTCCCGCTCCCCGCCGAAGTCGCGGAAGGTGCTGGAGAGAAAGATACGGACGGAACGGGAGGACGACATGGCCCGCCTGCTTCAAGCCACGATGCCGCGTGACTTCAGGGCCTGCACCTGTTCGGGCGTGAGCCCGATCTCGCGCAGCACCGCCTCGGTGTCCTGGCCGATGGCTGGCGCATTGCGCCGGTGCGCGCCGGGCGTCATCGAGAGTTTGGGCACGACGCCCGGCACGGTCAGGGCGCTGCCGTCGTCCATCTGCACCTGCTGCAGCATGTCGCGCGCCCGGTAATGCGGGTCGGCCGCGATGTCGGCCACCGTGTAGATGCGGCCTGCTGGCACCTCGGCGCCTTCCAGGGCCTGCAGCACCTCCTCGACGCTGCGCTGCGCGGTCCACGCGCCGATGGCGGCGTCGAGTTCCTCCACGCGCGCCACGCGTCCGGTGTTGTCCGCCAGGGCTGGGTCGCTGGCCAGGTCTTCACGGCCGATCAGGGTCATGAGACGGCGAAAGATGCTGTCGCCGTTGCCAGCCACCAGCGCGTAGCCACCGTCCCGGCAGCGGTAGGCGTTGGAGGGCGCGATGCCGGGCAGGGCGCTGCCCGCCGGACCGCGCACCGCGCCGAAGGCGCTGTACTCGGGCAGCAGGCTTTCCATGCAGTTGAAGACCGCCTCGTACAGCGCCACGTCGATGACCTGGCCGTGGCCGCTGGCGTGCCGGTGCTGCAAGGCCAGCAAGATGCCGATCACGCCATGCAGCGCGGCCAGCGTGTCACCGATGCTCACGCCCACGCGCACCGGCACGCGACCGAGCTCGGCCGTCAGGTGGCGCAGGCCGCCCATGGCCTCGCCCACTACGCCGAAGCCCGGGCGGTTGCGGTACGGTCCGGTCTGACCGTAACCGCTGATGCGCAGCACGATCAGGCGCGGGTTGGCCGCGAGCAGATCCTCGGGAGCCAGGTTCCAGCCTTCCAGCGCGCCGGGGCGGAAGTTCTCGATCAGCACGTCGGCCTCGGCCGCCAGCCGGCGCGCTACGTCCTGCCCCTCGGTCGTGCGCAGGTCCAGCGCCAGCGAGCGCTTGTTGCGCGACTGCACCTGCCACCATACGGAGGTGCCGTCCTTGAGCAGGCGCCACTTGCGCAGCGGGTCGCCGGCGCCGGGCGGTTCGATCTTGACGACCTCGGCGCCGAAGTCGGCCAGGGTCTTGGCGGCGAAGGGGCCGGCGATGAGCTGACCCAGTTCGACGACCTTGAGGCCGGCGAGCGCGGCGGGAGTGGCGGTGACGGTCATGCCGCCAGTGTCGGCCCGCGCCCG
>JBEEIS010000195.1:0-5129 GCA_041169755.1 Pseudomonadota bacterium
GCTGCCGCCACACCCGCCACCACATCGCCCACCACGATCACCGACGGACTGCCCAGGCCTTCACGCGCGATCGTGGCCGCCAGCGCGCCCAGGGTGGTGCCCACTTGCCGCTGCTGCGGCAGGCTCGCATGCTGGATCACGGCGGCGGGCGTGGCAGCCGGCAGGCCTTGCAGCAGGCCGTGGGCAATGGCCTCGATCCCGCTCACACCCATGTAGATCACCAGCGTGAGCCGCGCCTCGCGGGCGGTAGCGGCCAGCCGGGCCCAGTCCGGGCCGGCATCGCCGGGGCGCGCGTGGCCGGTCACGAAGACCACGCCATGGGCGTGATCGCGGTGCGTGAGCGGCACGCCCAGGGAAGTGACTGCGGCCAGCCCCGAGGTGATGCCATTGATCACGCGCACCGTGAGGCCTGCGGCCTGTAGATGCTCTACCTCCTCGCCGCCGCGTCCGAAGATGAAGGGGTCACCGCCCTTGAGGCGCACCACGGTCTCGCCCTCGCGGGCGGCGGTGATCATGAGCTTCTCGATGAAGGCCTGCGGCGTGCTCTTGCAGCCGCCGCGCTTGCCCACGTGGACGATGCGCGCGCCAGCCGGTGCCAGCGCCACGATCTCGTCGCTGACCAGGTCGTCAACGAACAGCACGCTGGCCGCGCCGATTGCGCGGGCCGCCTTGAGCGTGAGCAGCTCCGGGTCGCCGGGTCCGGCGCCCACCAGGGTGACGGTACCGGGGGCGGGCAGCGCTGAAGCGGGTGTCGGGGTCATTCAAGCCTCCAGGGTCGCTCGGGCCAAGCGAACGATATGTGCCACCTGCATGTCGATCGCGGGCGGGCAGGGCGTTCGGCCTGCCATGACCTCGCGGATGTAGGCGGCGGTGGCGTCCGCGTCGGTCTGCGTGGGTAGCGGGGGCAGGGCGGACAGCGTACCTTTCTGGCCGACCTCCAGCGCCACCCGCGCGCCCCGGATGAAGCCGTCCATCGCCGGCACCCGGCGTGCGTCGGCGACGACCTCGCCCTCGGTGCCGCGAAGCAGCAAGGCGGTGGCGCCCATGTGCTCGAAGACCTCGGCCATCGACACTGCGTACTCGGGGTGGGTGTAGCTGCTCACAACGACGGCGGCGCCGGCGCCCGGGTTCATCAGCTTGACCAGGCTGTGCGCGCTATTGCGCAGGCCCACCACGCGACGTACCTCCAGCAGGCGCACCAGGCCTGGGCACAGCAGTCCCGTGGGAAAGAAGGCGACCTCGCCCGCGGCGACAGGCCCCACCGCCTGCCGGGGCGGCAGGTCCAGGGCCTGCATCACGTCGGCCACATGCACACGCACATCCTCGGTGGGCGTGCCGTGGATCGCCACTGGCAGACCCTGCTGTGCGACGCGCAGGGCCAGCAGGGGGGTGAGCACGGGCAGCTTGCGGGCACCGTTGTAGCTGGGAATCACGACCAGGGGCTGCGCGCTGGCAGGGATGCGGGTCGTGCGTTGCGCGGTGGCATCCAGGAACCCGGCCATCTCGGCGGCGGTCTCGCCCTTGATCCGCATGGCCAGGCAGAAGGCGCCCACTTCCAGGTCGCTCACCGCGCCATCGAGCAGCTGTCCGAACAGGTCGGCAGCCTGCACGCGTGTGAGGGCGCGCGCGCCGTCCTTGCCGCGACCGATTTCCTTGATGTAGTGACTGATGCTGCCCATGCACGGATTCTCGGGGAAGCCTCATGACTTTCAGCGATAAGCTGATTCACGCCGCGCCTACACTCGCAGGATGCGGGTCCTTGGAATTGAATCCTCCTGTGACGAAACCGGCGTCGCTCTGGTCGAGGCCGGCGGCGCCGGCGTGCCGCGCCTGCTGGCGCACGCCCTGCATAGCCAGGTGGCAATGCACCAGGCCTATGGCGGGGTGGTGCCCGAGCTTGCCAGCCGCGACCATATCCGCCGCGTCCTGCCCCTGGCCTCTGAAGTGATGGTGCGGGCCGGCTGCGCCCTGGAGCAGGTCGATGTGGTGGCCTATACCCGGGGCCCGGGCCTGGCCGGGGCCCTGCTGGTGGGTGCGGGGGTCGGGTGTGCTTTGGGCGCGGCCCTGGGCACGCCGGTCATCGGGGTGCACCACCTCGAGGGGCACCTGCTGTCGCCGTTTCTCAGTGCCGACGCGCCGGCGTTTCCCTTCGTGGCCCTGCTGGTGTCTGGGGGGCACACGCAGTTGATGCGGGTGGATGGCGTGGGCCGTTACGCCCTCCTGGGTGAGACCATCGACGACGCCGCTGGAGAGGCCTTCGATAAATCCGCCAAGCTGCTGGGGCTGGGGTACCCGGGTGGGCCTGCGCTGTCGCGCCTGGCGCAGCAGGGCGATGCGCAGGCCTTCAAGCTGCCGCGACCGCTGCTGCATAGCGGCGATCTGGATTTTTCCTTCGCGGGCCTGAAGACCGCGGTGCTCACGCAGTGCAAGAAGCTGGGCGAGGCCTTGCCGGATCGCAAGGCGGATCTCGCCGCCGCCACCGAAGCGGCCATCGTCGAAGTGCTGGTGAAGAAGTCCATCGCGGCACTCGATGACACGGGCCTCCAGCGCCTAGTCGTGGCCGGCGGTGTCGGGGCCAATCGGCTGCTGCGAGAGCAACTCAATGTCGCCTGCGCGCGCCGTGGCGTGCGTGTGCACTACCCGGAGCTGGACCTGTGCACCGACAACGGCGCCATGATCGCCATGGCCGCTGCCATGCGCCTGCAGGCCGGCGTGCAGCAGGCGGACACGGCCTACGCCTTTGATGTGCGCCCACGCTGGCCGCTGCACGATCTGGCGTCGTGAGGATCGCGCGTTCTTCACGCCACTTTCCGGTGTGAAGAGCATGGTTTCGCCCCTCAGAAAAAAAACATGGATGGCACGTACACTGCGCGGCGTCCGGCATCCGGACATCGCGCTTGCTTACGATCTGTGAGCGGGCCTGGACCTCAAGGGAGAACGCGTGAGCGATCAAAAACACCGCCGCAGTATCTTGAAAACCCTGGTTGCGACGCTGTGCGCAGGCGTCGCAGCCATCCCCGCTGGCGCGCAGGTGACCTCGGTACCTGCGTCCACTGGCGCTCCGATCCGAATCGCGATGATCGAGGCACTGTCCGGCCCGTTCGCCAACACTGGCGAGGCGGTGATCCGCAACCTGGCCTGGGCCCTCGAGCGTGTGAACCAGCGCGGGGGTGTGCGACTGCCCGGCGGCGCGCGGCCCCTGGCGCTGGAGCGCTATGACAGCAAGGGCCAGGCCGAAGAGGCGCTGTCCGCGCTGCGCGCGGCCATCGACGACGGCGCGCGCATCGTGGTCCAGGGCAATTCTTCTGCGGTGGCTGCCGCCCTCATCGACGCGATCAACAAGCACAACGAGCGCGAGCCGCAGCGCCGCGTAGTGTTCCTCAACTACTCGGCCGTTGACCCGATCCTCACCAACGAGAAATGCAGCTTCTGGCATTTCCGCTTCGACGCCCATGCCGACATGCGCATGGCCGCCCTGATGCGCGTGCTCAAGGACGACCGCGCGATCGACAGCGTCTACCTGATCGGGCAGGACTACAGCTTCGGCCAGGCGGTGCTGCGCGAGGCGCGCCGCCAGCTGGCGGCGCAGCGGCCGGACGTGAAGGTGGTGGGCGAGGAGCTGCACCCTCTGGGCCGCGTCAAGGACTTCCTGCCCTATGCGACCAAGCTCAAGGCCAGCGGCGCGCAGGCCGTGATCACCGGCAACTGGGGCAACGACCTGACCCTGCTGGTCAAGGCCGCGCGCGAGGTCGGCTACGACGGCAAGTTCTACACCTTCTACGGCAACGCGCTGGGCGCGCCCGCCGCCATCGGTGACGCGGGCATCGGTCGGGTGATCGCGGTGGCCGACTGGCTTCCCAATCTGCCTGGCGCGCAAAGCGAGAGCTTCTACCGCGCCTTTCGCCAGCGGTTCCCGAAGCCGCAGGACGACTACGTCCACATGCGCATGCAGCTGATGGTCGAGGCCCTGGCCCAGTCCATCGAGCGCGCGGGCAGCACCGAGGCCGGCGCCCTCGCCACGCAGCTGGAGCGCGCGCGTCCCGATCTCTTTGGCCAGAAGGGCGCGATGCGCGCCACTGACCACCAGTTCCAGCAGCCGCTGGTGGTGGGCGTGATGGACCGCCAGGGTGCGCCCGGTGTGAAGTTCGATGTGGAGGGCTCGGGCTACGGCTTTCGGGTGATCCAGGTCGTCGCGCCCGACGACGCGCAGCTGCCCACGACCTGTCGCATGATCCGGCCTGAGTCCTGATGGCCGGGGTCGTACCCGCCTTGCCGACCCAGCCCCTGTCCACCCACCTCTTGCCGATCACCGCCATGCGTTCTGCCATCCTGAACCTCGAAGCCTCCAAGATCCGCGAGGTGGCCAATGCGGGCCTGGGCCGTGAGGACGTACTGGCCTTCTGGTTCGGCGAGAGCGACGAGGCCACGCCCGATTTCATCCGCGAGGCCGCCATCGCGTCCCTGCGCGCCGGCGAGACTTTCTATGCGCACAACCTGGGCCTGCCCGCCTTGCGCGAGGCCGTGGCGGGCTACACCTCGCGGCTGCACCGGCCGGTCGATGCCGGGCGCATCGCCATCACTTCTGGTGGCGTCAGCGCCTTGATGCTGGCGGTGCAGGCGCTGGTGGATGCCGGCGACGAGGTGGTGGTCGTCACCCCGACCTGGCCCAACCTCACCGCCCAGCCCCTGATCATGGGTGCGCGCCTGCGCACTGTCTCTCTGCGCCCGGTGGCGGGGGCCTGGACCCTGGACCTGCCGGCCCTGCTGGCCGCGATCACACCCGCGACGCGCCTGCTCGTGGTCAATGCGCCCAACAACCCCACGGGCTGGACGCTCACGCACGACGAACAGCGCGCCCTCCTGGCCCATTGCCGCCAGACCGGCACCTGGATCCTGGCCGACGAGGTCTACGAACGGCTGTATTTCGGTGAAGAGGCGCGCAGCGCTCCGGGGGCCATGTCCAGCGCTCCGAGCTTCCTGGACATCGCCGAACCCGACGACCGCCTCCTCGTCGCGCACAGCTTCTCCAAGAGTTTTCTCATGACCGGCTGGCGCCTGGGCTGGCTCGTGATGCCCCCCGCGATGGTCGACGCCATGGGCAAGCTGATCGAGTTCAACACCTCCTGCGC
>JBEEIS010000196.1:0-33448 GCA_041169755.1 Pseudomonadota bacterium
TGACGCGCGCCGTGCCGTGGACGTGGCCCAGGCCCAGCGAGACGCTAACCGCGCCGCCACGGAGGTTGCGCGTGCCCGTCTGGCGCAGGCCCGCATTGCTGCGCCGACGGCGGCCCGAGTACTGGCGCGTCATGTCGAGCCGGGCCAGATCGTGCAGGCCGGCAAGCCCCTGCTGTCCCTGGCGCTGGCCAGTCCGACGCAGCTGGTGGCTGCGGTCGATGAGCGCTTTCTCGAACAGCTCCAGGTCGGGCAGCGCGCCGACGCGGTGGCCGACGCCTTCCCCCAGCGCCGCTTCGAGGCGCGTGTCGCGTCGCTGGCGCCCGCAGTCGACCCCCAGCGCGGTGCCGTCGAGGTCAAGCTCGATCTCGCTGGAGAACCTCCTACGTTCTTGCGCGAGGACCTGACCGTCTCCGTCGAGGTGGAGACGGGTCGGCGTGAGCAGGCCCTGGTCCTGCCCTTGTCCGCATTGCGTGAAGGCGATGCGGCCTGGGTGGTGCAGGATGACCGCCTGCAGGTGCGCCCCCTGCGTCTGGGCCTGCGTACCTTGCAGGCCGTCGAGGTGGTGCAGGGCCTGGTGCCTGGCGAGCGGGTCGCTGTGGGCGATGCGGCGCTTCCAGGCCAGCGGGTACGGCTGCGCCCGGGACCTTAGGGTACCCATGGCCTGGAATCTGGGCTTCGAGTGGCGGGTGGCCTGGCGCTTTCTGCGCGAGGGTCGCCAGCAGACGGTCCTGATCGTGGTGGGGGTGGCGGCCGGTGTGGCGGTGTATGCCTATATCTCGGCCCTGGTTTCCGGCCTGCAAGGCAACACGCTGACCAAGACCCTGGGTGCGCAACCCCACATCACGGTGCGCGTACCCGATGACGTCGTCCTGCCGGCTGCCCGCCCCGCGTCGGGTGAGACGCCCATGACACAGACCCAGGCGCGAGCCCGCTATCTGCGCTCGCTGGCGAACTGGCAGGTCCTGCTGTCCGTGCTGGAGCAGGACCCGGCGGTGGCTACCGTCTCGCCGCAGGTGTCGGTCAGCGGCCTGGCGCTACGTGGCGAGGCTTCGCAGGCCGTGGCCCTCACCGGGATCGACCTGGACCGTCACGACCGGGTGGTGGGCCTGCGTGCCAAGGTGGTGGCGGGTCAGGCACGGCTCGAGCCGGGCGAGGCCATCCTGGGCCGCGAGCTGGCGCAGGACCTGGGCCTTCAGGTGGGGGACCGCTTGACGCTGCAGACCGCTACGGCCAGTGACGCCGTGCGCATCACCGCTTTGGTGGACCTGGGCATGCGGGATGTGAATCGGCGCATGGTGTTCGTACCGCTGCGAAGCGCGCAGAGCCTGATGGCGCTGCCCGGGGGTGTCTCCGGCCTGGACCTGTCGCTCCACGATCCCTGGCAGGCGCAGGTGCTGGCGCAGTCGATGCGCCAGCGCTATCCGTACAGGATCGAGGGTTGGCAGGAGGCCAATGCCCAACTCGTCTCGGCGCTGCACGCGCAGTCCATCAGCACCTTGCTGATACGCGGCGTCGTGCTGGTGGTGGTGGTCCTGGGCGTTGCCAGCGTGCTGGTGGTGTCCGTCGTGCAGAAGCGGCGCGAGATCGGCATCCTGCGTGCCATGGGTGCCACGCGCGCGCAGGTGCTCAGGGTCTTTCTGCTGCAAGGAGGATTGGTGGGCGCCCTGGGCTCCGTGGTCGGCCTGGCCTTGGCCGTCGGCATGATTCAGGCCTTCATGTATTTCGTGCGCGGTCTGGACGGCTTGCCCCTGTTCGTCATCGACTTGCCTGCGATGCTGGCCTTGCAGGTCGCCGGCATTGCCACCGCCTGCGGCATCCTGGCCGCCGTGATGCCGGCGCGCCGGGCCGCCTTGCTGGATCCAGCGCAGGCCATACGTCTTTAGGTACCCGCATGGTTCCGCCCGTGATCGAGCTGACCGGTATCTGCAAGACCTACAACCTGGGCGAGGCCAGTGAGGTCCAGGTGCTGCACGGCATTGACCTGTGCCTGCAGGCGGGCGAGTTCGCCGTCCTGGTGGGGCCCTCCGGCTCGGGCAAGAGCACGCTGCTCAATATCCTGGGCCTGCTCGAGCGTCCGACCGCAGGCAGCTACCGGTTGCAAGGTCAGGAAGTGGGCGACCTCGATGACGAGCGACTCACCTTGCTACGGCGCCGTACCCTGGGCTTCGTGTTCCAGTTTCACCATCTGCTGCCCGCCTTCACCGCCCTGGAGAACGTGACGCTGCCCGCGCTGATGGCGCAAGGCCGCGTCGGCGAGGCTCAATTGGCGCGTGCCCGCGAGTTGCTGGTCGCGGTGGGTCTGGAGCGTGCGATGGACCGGCGACCATCGCAGTTGTCCGGCGGAATGCTCCAGCGCGTGGCGATCGCCCGCGCCTTGATGCCCCAGCCGGCCGTGGTGCTGGCCGACGAACCCACCGGCAACCTGGATACCGCGTCCTCCGACGAGGTGTTCGCGTTGATGCGGCGCGTCCATGCGCAGCACGGGACCTGCTTTCTGATCGTCACCCACGACCCCCGTCTGTCCGATCGCTGCGACCGCCGCATCGTGCTCGTGGACGGACGTATTGAACAGGACACCTGCAAGCCTGTGTCGCCGTCAGGTGCTGAGGTCTTCTCTTGATCCTTCGCGCAGGTGCTGGGTGTCGGACCAGCCCACCAGGGTCAGGCCCTCGGGCGTCCACAGCAGGCGATTGATCGCGCAATTGGGCAGCTCCCAGGTGCGCGGCGCATCGACCTCCTGGCCTGTGGCCACCCGGTACAGCGCGTCGAGCACGCCACCATGGGCCACCACGACCACGAGCTCGCCCACGTGGCGCTCGGCGATGGCATGCACGGTCTTGCGTACCCGTTCACGCAGGGCGAGCAGGGATTCGCCGCCTTCTGGCGGCACCCACCCGGGGACACGCTTGCGCCAGTGGTGCGCATGGTCGGGCCAGCTGGCTTCGATCTCCTTGAAGGTCTTGCCTTCGAACAGGCCAAAGCGCCGCTCGCGCAGCCCGGGCTCGGCGTGGATCGGTGCACCGGTCGATTCGACGATGTGCTGCGCGGTGTGCCAGGCGCGCTGCAGGTCGCTGGCGTAGATGGCGTCCACCGGTTCCTGCGCCAGCGCATGGCCGACCTGACGCGCTTGCCAGCGGCCGTTGTCATTGAGCGCGATATCCAGTTGGCCCTGGATGCGGGTGTCGACGTTCCAGGCGGTTTCACCGTGGCGGACGGCGACGAGACGGGTGACCTTCATGCGCAGATTCTAGGCAGCGCCCCGCCGGTGGGGTCGGTTAGCGGGTGAGCGTGACATCCACCCGGCGCACGCCGGCGGGCGGTTGTGGAAAGCCCTGGAGGGCGGCATCGAGCATGGCGGGCCAGGCGCGGGCCGGGTCAATCCAGTAGCCCTCGTGAAAGGCGTGGGTCTCGTAGACCACCCGACCCCTGGCGACCTCGCGCAGGATCAGGCCGACCTCGCGCTGGTACCAGGGGCTGTCGATACCGCCGATGGGAAAACCGATGCCCATGCCCAGGCCCACGCCCTGGTGCGACCCCAGGCCCACCCCGCCCCATCCACTGAAGCCGCCCCATCGGGGCTGCGCCCATGGCGACACTGCGTATTGCATGCGGGTCCAGACCTGCACGCTGTAGGC
The DNA here is from genome assembly GCA_041169755.1 of Pseudomonadota bacterium. GTDB lineage: Bacteria > Pseudomonadota > Gammaproteobacteria > Burkholderiales > Burkholderiaceae_C > Ramlibacter. Next base: position 3,636 of record JBEEIS010000196.1, read on the forward strand.
GGGCGCGGCATCGTCGCGGCGCAGACCGACCCGCGCCAGTGCGGCGTCGGCGAGAGCCTCGAGCCGAGGCTGTGCCGGATCGCTGACCTGCGACGGCAGGCGCTCGTAGCGGTAGCCCGCTGGCGCTGGCACTTGCGCCAACGAGGAGAAGGACTGGACGGTGTTGTCCATGCGGTAGACGCTGGCGCAGCCAGTCAGCAGGGCCGCCGCCACCAGCGCCAGAACGGCGAGGCCACGCGCCAGGGCCGAATTCAGAGACAGGGGGCAGGGGGTCATGGCTGGGACTCCGTGGTGGACAGGCGCCGCCACGGCAGGCGCGGGCGGTCTGCGTCAGAGACGCACGACCTGCAGGCCCGGCAGGGACGCGGCGGGCGCGTCAAACGATTCGGAGTCGAACGCCTTGTCGCCGTCCTCGCTGGGCACGCCAGTGACCTGCAGGCCCTTGAAGTCGTAGTGTGTGCCATCGGCCAGGTGCGAAGGCACGACATTTTGTAAAGCCGAGAACATGTTCTCCAGCCGGCCGGGGTGCTTTTTCTCCCATTCCTGCAGCATGGCCGACACCTGCTTGCGTTGCAGGTTCTCCTGACTGCCGCACAGGGTGCAGGGAATGATGGGAAAGGCGCGGTGCGTGGCCCAACGCACGATGTCTTTTTCGGCCGCATAGGCCAGCGGGCGGATCACGATATGGCGGCCGTCGTCGCTCACGAGTTTGGGTGGCATGGCCTTGAGCTTGCCGCCGAAGAACATGTTGAGGAACAGCGTCTGCAGGATGTCGTCGCGGTGGTGGCCCAGTGCGATGCGCGTCGCGCCCAGTTCGTCGGCCACGCGGTACAGGATGCCCCGGCGCAGCCGCGAGCACAGGCTGCACATGGTCTTGCCCTCGGGGATCTTGTCCTTGACGATGGAGTAGGTGTCCTGGTTCTCGATGTGGAAGGGAATGCCCAGCTTCGAGAGGTAGGCGGGCAGCACCTCGGCGGGAAAGCCCGGCTGCTTCTGGTCCAGGTTGACCGCCACGATGTCAAAGCGCACTGGCGCGCGCTGTTGCATCTTGATCAGGATGTCCAGCAGCGTGTAGCTGTCCTTGCCGCCGGACAGGCACACCATGACCTTGTCGCCCTCGCCGATCATGTCGTAGTCGGTGATGGCCTGGCCCACCTGGCGGCACAGGCGCTTTTCCAGCTTGTGGGTCTCGCGCTCGATCTTGGCGGTGCGCGCGGCCCCGCCCTCACCAACAGGCGCAGGGGTGACGGTATCGGGTTCGATCCAGGCGGAACTCATGGATGCAATTGTCTCACTGCCCCGCGAGGCGAACCTATGATGGGCCGATGGACCCCGCGCCTGTCCCGCCGCTTGCCGCCAGGGGCCTGAGCACCGCAGAGGCTCGTGCGCGCCAGGTCCGTTTCGGCCCCAACCTCCTGACCCAGAGCGAACGCCGCGGCCTGCGCCAGACGGTGGTTGCGGTGTTGGGCGAGCCGATGTTCCTGCTCCTGCTGGTGGCGGCGGGTCTGTACCTGGCGTTGGGTGATCTCGGCGAAGGTCTTTTGCTCTCGGCCTTCGCCGTCCTCTCCGTGACCCTGGTGGTCTGGCAGGAGCAGCGCAGCGCCCGCGCCCTGGACGCCTTGCGCGAGCTGGCTGCGCCGCAGGTGCGGGTCTGGCGTGATGGCCAGCCCGTCGTGATCCCGGCACGTGACCTGGTGCCCGGCGACTTCATCGCGGTCGGCGAGGGCGAGCGGGTGACCGCCGACGCGGTGCTGCGCGAGTCGGGCGCCCTGTCGGTGGACGAGTCCCTGCTGACCGGGGAATCCGCGCCCGTGCACAAGCGACCTGCGTCGGGTGCAGACGCCGCCGGCGCGGACGCGTCGCGCCTGCACGCGGGCACCCTCGTGGTGGCGGGGGCGGGCGTGGCCGAGGTTCTTGCCATCGGGGCCGACACCGCGATGGGTCGCATCGGTGCCTCGCTGGCCGATATCGACCTGGCCCCCACGCCCCTGCAGCGCCACCTGCGCGAGCTGGTGCGCTGGCTGGCGCTCGGTGCGCTTGCCGTCAGCAGCCTGCTGGTGCTGTGGTACGGCCTGCGCGCCGGCGATTGGGTGCAGGGCCTGCTGGCAGGGATCGCCCTGGCCATGGCTTTGCTCCCCGAGGAATTTCCGATGGCCCTGGCGGTGTTCCTCGCCCTGGGCGCATGGCGGCTGGCCCGGGTGCAGGTGTTGGCCCGGCGGCCGGCGGTGGTCGAGGCGCTGGGTGCTGCAACCGTGTTGTGTGTGGACAAGACCGGCACGCTCACCGAAAACCGCATGCAGGTGCGCACCCTCGTGGCGATGGGTGCGGACGCCAGCGCTGCACAGGCCGCTACCCTGCCTCTGCCCGTGGGCCAGGCGCTGCCCGAGACGGCGCAAGACCTGCTGGCGCATGCGCTGCTGGCTTCGCAGCGAGGCGGCGCCGAGCCCATGGATACCGCCCTGCACGTTCAGGGCGACGCGAGCCTGGCGGGAACCCGTCATCTGCATCCGCGCTGGCGCCTGGTGCGATCCCTCGGCATCACGCCCGAGCTGCTGGCGGTCACCCAGGACTGGGTGGACGAGGACGGCCAGCATCGGGTGGTCGCCAAGGGTGCGCCCGAGGCCATCGCCGACCTGTGCCACCTCGTACCGCCTGCGCGCGAGGCGCTGCGCGTGCAAGCGCAGGCCCTGGCCACGCAGGGCTTGCGCGTGTTGGCCGTGGCCCGCGGGCGCGGCCTGGCACATCCCGCCCGCCACCCGCACGATCACGATTTCACCTTGCTGGGGCTGGTGGCCTTCGAAGACCCCTTGCGTGCGAGCGTGCCCGCAGCCGTGGACCAGGCGCGCCGGGCCGGTATCGCGGTGGTGATGATCACTGGCGATCATCCGGACACCGCGCGGGCCATCGCGGTCCAGGCGGGCATCGACGCGCAGGCCGGTGTCCTGACCGGCAGCCAACTGCGGGCGCTGGACGATGCGGGGCTGGCCCGGGCGGTGCGGCAGGTGCGCATCTACGCCCGCGTCGCGCCAGAAGACAAGCTGCGGCTGGTGCGCGCGCTCGATCGCAATGGCGAGGTAGTGGCCATGACCGGCGATGGCGTGAACGACGCGCCGGCGCTGAAGGCGGCGCACATCGGCATCGCCATGGGCGTGCGCGGGACCGATGTGGCGCGCGAGGCGGCCAGCGTGGTACTTCTGGACGAGGACTTCGGCCGCATCGTGGAGGGTGTGCGCCTGGGACGGCGTATCGACGACAACCTGCGCAAGGTGATGACCTACATCATCGCGATCCACGTGCCCATCGCCGGCCTTGCCCTGCTGCCGCTGCTGATGGGGCTGCCGCCGCTGATGTTGCCGGTGCATGTGGTGGTGACCGAGATGATCATCGACCCGGTGTGCTCGCTGGCCTTCGAGAACGCACCGCCCGCGCGCGGGCTGATGGAGCGTCCGCCACGATCGGCCAGCGCGCCGCTGGTGGACCGGTCGTTGGCGATACGGGCCGCTGCACAGGGGGTGGGTCTGCTGGGCGTGGCGCTGCTCGCTTATGCGCTGGCCCTGGGGGCCGAGTTGCCTGTCAACGAGGCGCGGGCCTTGTCTTTCGTTGCACTCACGGCGGGCAATCTGTCGTTGGTGGCGGTCAATGCCGGCGTGGGCCTGACGGCACGCGACTTGTTCACCGGGGCATTTCGTTCGTTTTGGTGGGTGGCTGCTGTGGCCGCCGCGCTGGTGGCGATCGCTCTCTCCGTGCCGGCGGTGCAGGCCTTGATGAAGCTCGCGCCGCCTGCACCCGGCGCGCTGGTCGGGGTGCTGGCCGCTGTGGGTGGGTTTACCGTGCTGGCCTGGCGACTGCGGTCTTGAGGCTGGGCCGCTCGGGTCAAGATCGAAATAAGCGCGTCGTTAAAATCAAATCTTGAAACAACTCATGATTCCGTGGTGGTCTCGGCTCCTCACCCTGGGGTGTGTGGCCCTGGTATTGGCTGTGACGTCCCTCGGCGTTGACGCACAGCCACGCGAATCCGCGTCCAGCGCCGGGTCCACGCAAGCTTCCCTGTCTGCGGTACAGGCCTACCAGCAAGGGGCTCGGCTTGCGGACGTGCGCAGCGCCACGCGTGACGATGTCGAGGCAGTTCGGCTTTTTCGCTGGGCGGCCGACCGGGGAAACGCCGATGCACAGCTCTATCTCGGCTGGATGTACGAAAACGGCCGAGGCATCCCCAAAGATCATGTCGAGGCGGCGCGCTACTACCGGCTGGCGGCCCGTCAAGGTTTGTCGGTGGCCCAGACCAATCTGGGGTTCATGTACGAAACCGGTCGCGGGGTGGCCAACAATGACGGGGAGGCAGTCCGGCTTTACCGACTGGCGGTGAAGCAGGGAGATGCGCGTGCCCAGTCCCATCTCGGTTGGATGTACGCCAATGGCCGTGGCGTCCCCCGAGACGACGTTCGGGCCGTCCGGCTGTATCGGCTGGCGGCGAATCGGGGGCATGCGGACGCCCAGAACCGACTCGCCTTCATGCACGCGGAAGGTCGCGGCGTCCCGCGAGATGATGTCGAGGCGATCCGGCTGTACCGGTTGGCGGCCGATCAGGGGAATGCGCCCGCCCAATTCAACCTCGCGCTGCGACACCTGAGCGGGCAAGGTGTGATCCAGGATGACGCGCAGGCGGCCCGGCTCCTGCGGCTGGCCGCCGACCAGGGGCTTGCGAAGGCCCAGCGCAATCTCGGCGTGCTGCACCTGGAAGGCCGAGGCGTTTCGAAGGACGATGTCGAGGCGGTCCGGCTCTTCGGGCTGGCCGCCGACCAAGGGCTGGCGGCGGCACACGACAACCTCGGCTGGATGTACGAAAACGGCCGCGGCGTTGCGAAAAATCACCTCGAGGCCCTCAGGCTGTTCCGGCTTGCCGCGAGCCAGGGCGATGCCAGCGGGCAATACAAGGTGGGTTATTTTTTTGAACAGGGACTAGGCGGTCTGAACCCGGACCTGTCCGCCGCGAAGGACTGGTACCAATTGGCTGCGAGGCAGGGCCACGATGACGCCCAGGCGGCGCTCAAACGGCTCGGAGCCACCTGGTAGCTTCGCGCCCGCTTAGCCCCTCACCACTGACCCGTCTCGACCCGAATCGCCACTTCGCAGTCGTCGAAGATCTCCAGCTTGGCGATCGACACGCGCACGCCGATCACCCCGGGCAGCTGCATCAGGCGCGCAGCGAGTTTGCCGATCAGACTCTCCAGCAGGTTCACGTGTTCGGCGGTGCACTCGTCGATGATGATGGTGCGCACCTTGCGGTAATCGAGCACGTGCAGGATGTCGTCGTCGTGCGGCAGCAGGGGTTGGGTGCCTAAATTGAGCTCGGCGTCCACCCGTATCGGCTGTGGCGCCGTCTTCTCGTGGTCCAGGATGCCCAGGTTGGCATCAAAGCGCAGCCCGGTGAGGGTGAGGATCTGGGTGCCGGCCTTGGTCATGTCGTGCGCGTGTCGAGGCGTTACATCAGCGAGAAGTCGCGGTCGAACTTCATCAGGTGCTGGCCGCCGTCGACCAGCAGGGTGGTGCCGGTGATGGACTGGTTCTCCAGCGCGAAGCGCACCGCGCCCACCACGTCGGCAGCGGTGGACGAACGGCCCAGGGGCGACAGGCGATGCAGCTGCTGGAACTTGTCGTCCGACAGCATGTGGCTGGTCAGGGTCAGGCCCGGTGCGACACCCACCACGCGCAGCTGCGGCGCCAGGGCCAGGGCCAGCATGGTCGTGGCGGCTTCCAGAGCCGCCTTGGACAGTGTGTAGCTGAAAAAGTCGGGGTTCTGGTTCCAGAGTTTCTGGTCCAGCATGTTCACGACGACGCCGCTTGCTCCGCGCGCCGCCACGTGCGCGTGCAGGGCTTGCGCCAACAGCACCGGTGCGCCGGTGTTGGCGGCCAAATGGGCGTGCATCGCGCCATAGCTGAAGGTGGCGGGTGCGTCGTGCTCGAAGAGGGACGCGCTGTTCACGACCGCATCCACCGCCCCGAAGTGGGAGAGCACTTGGGGCAAGAGCGCGCGGGTGGCGGCCTCGTCGGACAGGTCGGCCTGGAAGGCTGCAAAGCCCGCGCCGGGGCGGCTCGCCTGGATGCAATCGGCCACGGTGGCCTGAGCCTCGTCGGCCGAGCCGCGGTAATGCACGGCCACCTGCCAGCCCGCGGCCGCCAGGGCCAGGGCCATTTCCCGGCCGAGGCGGCGGGCGGCGCCAGTCACGAGAACGGTGGGCAGGGAGGGAGGGCTCATTGCAACGACAATCGCGGGGTGACTGCTTCCAAGATGGATACCGGGTCGGCTTTCAATGCGGCCAGTGTAACGAGCGCCCTGCAGGCCCTGCTGCGTGGGGCCATCGCGCGTGCCGGCGGCTGGCTGCCTTTTGACCGCTACATGGCGCTGGCGCTGTATGCGCCCGGCCTGGGCTATTACGCCCATGGCTCACGCAAGTTCGGCCACCTGCCGCAAAGCGGCAGCGACTTCGTCACCGCGCCAGAGATGACGCCCCTGTTCGGCCAGGCGCTGGCGGTGGCTTTAGGGGACGCTCTCGCGGCCACGCAGTGCGATGAGGTCTGGGAATTCGGCGCAGGCACCGGCGCCTTGGCCTCGCAGCTGCTGCAGGCGCTGGGCGATCGGGTGCAGCGCTACACCATCGTGGATCTGTCGGGCGCGCTGCGCGCGCGCCAGCAGGAGGCCTTGGCGGCCTACGGCGACCGCGTGCAATGGGCCAGCGAACTGCCCGAGACCCTGCGCGGCGTGGTGGTGGGTAACGAAGTGCTGGACGCCATGCCGGTGAAGCTGCTGGCACGTATCGGCGGCACCTGGCACGAGCGCGGCGTGGTGTGGCAGGACGACCACCTGGTCTGGTCGGACCGGCCGACGGAACTTCGCCCCCCGGTGGAGATCGTCGGCACGCACGATTACCTCACCGAGATCCACCCGCAGGCCGAGGCGTTCATGCGCACCCTGGCCGACCGCCTCACGCAGGGTGCGGCCTTCTTCCTGGACTACGGTTTTCCCGAGAGCGAATACTTCCACCCGCAACGCCATATGGGTACGCTCATGTGCCACCAGGGCCACCGCGCCGACCCCGACCCGCTGGTCGATGTGGGACTCAAGGACATCACCGCCCATGTCAATTTCACGGGCGCCGCGCTGGCGGCGCAGGACGCGGGCCTGCCCACGCTGGGCTACACCAGCCAGGGGCGCTTTCTGCTCAATTGCGGCCTGGCCCAGGCCCTGGCCGAGGCGCCGCTCGACCAGCGCGTGGCTGGACAGCGTCTGATCGCCGAGCACGAGATGGGGGAGTTGTTCAAGGTCATTGCCTTTCACAGGGGACCGGCCTGGGATGCAATCGGTTTCACCCAGGGTGACCGCACCGCGAGGCTCTGAGCCATGATCCGCTGGTTTCTCGTGATCTTTCTCGCGCTGGTGCTTATCAGCTGGTTCTCCCCCCTGCTGCAGAAGCTGGGGTTCGGCAAGCTGCCCGGCGACCTGCGCTTTCGGTTGTTCGGTCGCGAGTGGTTCATCCCGCTCACCACCACCGTGCTCCTGAGCCTGCTGGCGGGGCTGATCGCGAAGCTGGTCTGAATCACCCACACCCAAGGAGCGCGCCATGCGGGCCTGCGTTGACGTCGGCGGCACCAAGGTCTCGGTGAGCTTGAATGCGGGTGGCGGTGATCGCGTCTTGCTTGCCACGCGCGTTGAGCCCACCGTCATCTCCGGCCCGTCCGAGGCGCTCGCTGGCCAGGTGGTGCGCATGGTCGATGCGGCTTGCGCGCAGCTCGGGATCGCGCCGCGAGAGGTACAGGCTGCAGGTGTGTGCGCGCCGGGGCCCTTTGTGCGCGAGGACGGTGGCCTGGCGCTTGTTTCTCCCAATCTCTGTGGTGGCCTGTCGGCGGCGGGTGCCGACCTGCCCAATCACTGGCGCAGCGTCCCCCTGGAGGCGCCGCTGCGTCAGCGCTTTTCGCACCTGCGGATCGAGAACGACGCAGTCGCCGCACTGGAGGCCGAGCGCCGATGGGGTGCGCTGCAGGGCGTCGATGATTGCGCTTACGTCACCTGGAGCACCGGTGTGGGGGGTGGCTTGTGCGTGGGCGGACGGGTGTTGCGTGGCAAGCAGGGCAACGCCGGCCACATCGGCCACATCTTCGTGTCCGACAACGACAGGGCCCAGTGCGGGTGCGGCAACCTGGGGGACGTGGAGTCGCTGGCCGGCGGCCACGCCCTGCAGCGGCGCCTCGGGGTGTCGGCGCCTGAACTTCTGGCGGCCGCTCAGACGGGCGATCCGGGCGCCTGCGCCGAGGTCGACGCGATGTGCCGCGTGATGGGCCGTGCGCTGTACGACCTGATCGCTTTGCTGGACCTGCAACGCATCAGCCTGGGCGGTAGCGTGTTCTTCCACCACCAGCCGCTGCTCTTGCCGCGGTTGATCGCGCAGGTGCGCGGTCGGCTGGCGAGTGTCACCGACGGCTGCGAGCTCGTGCCCGCCGGCCTGGGCGCGCATGTGGGGGATTACGCAGCGCTGGCCTTGCTGGATTAGGCGCTGCGCCGAGTCAGGACCCGAGGGCGGCTGCCTCGACTGCCGCAACCCGCGCCGCGTGGATCCAATCGCCGATACGGCGCCCCTCGGCGCCGGCGTCACGAGCCTGTTGCGACACCACGGCGGTGTCCACCGACTGCGCCGCGGCCAGGGCGGCCAGCAGACGCGGGCGCTGCGGGTATGGGTCTTCGGATTTTCCCAAGCGTCCGCGCGCGTCGCACTCGCAGGCCAGCAGGATGTCGGCCAGGCGTGCCGGCTTGCGCAAGGCGTCGCAGCGTTCCAGCAGGCGCACCAAGGCGGACGCGCCGAAGTCGCCGCTGCGGTGGATGTTGCCGTGCTCGCGCGCCACCACATCGGCCAGCTCGCGGCATTCGGTGGGCACGCGCAGGCGTTCGGCAATGTCTTGGAGCAGCCGCGCGCTGCGTTCTTCATGGCCGATGTGGCGGGGCAGAACCTCGGCGGGTGTGGTGCCCTTGCCCAGGTCGTGGGCCAGGCAGGCAAAGCGCACGGGCAGCGGTGCCTGCAGGCGCGCGCTCATGTCCAGCACCATCATCAGGTGTACGCCGGTGTCCACCTCGGGGTGGTGCTCGGGGCGTTGCGGCACACCCCAGAGGCGATCGACCTCGGGCAGCAGCCGTGCCAGCGCGCCGCAGGCACGCAGCACCTCGAACATGCGCGAGGGTCGATCCTCGCTCAGGCCCCGCGCGAGCTCCTGCCAGACGCGTTCGGCCACCAAGGCATCGACCTCGCCCTCAGCCACCATCTGACGCATCAGCGCCATCGTCTCGGGCGCGACGCTGAACTCGGGAAAGCGCGCAGCAAAACGCGCCAGTCGCAGGATGCGGACCGGGTCCTCGCGGAAGGCGTCGGTGACGTGTCGCAGCACGCGGGCCGACAGGTCCTGCCGGCCGCCGTAGGGATCGACCAGCGAGCCATCCGCGGCGCGAGCGATGGCGTTGATGGTGAGGTCGCGCCGCGCCAGGTCTTCCTCGAGGGTGACGCCGGGACTGGCCTGGACGCTGAAGCCGCGGTAGCCCGGCGCGGTCTTGCGCTCGGTGCGCGCCAGCGCGTATTCCTCGCGGGTTTGCGGATGCAGGAAAACCGGGAAGTCCTTGCCCACCGGCAGGTAGCCCGCTTCGATCAGGGCCTGAGGCGTGGCACCGACCACGACCCAGTCGCGGTCTTGCACGGGGCGACCCAGCAGGGCATCGCGCACCGCGCCACCCACCTCATACACCTGCATCAGCGTGCCTTCCGGTACGGTTCTTCGAAGTCCAGGAAGTCGCGCTCGACCAGCGCGCCCTCAATCCAGGCCTGCACGCCGGGCAGAGCACGCACGCGCTGTGCGTAGGCTGCGACGGCGGGTGCCACCGGCAGCGCGTAAGTGGCCAGGCGCATGCACACCGGTGCGTAGTAGGCATCGGCGATGGAGAAGCCGCCGAACAGGAAGCCGCCCTGCGGGTGTTGCGCGAGCAGGCCCGTCCACATCGCGGTCAGGCGCTCGACGTCGGCGCGTACGCCGGCCTGTTCGCGCCAGATGCGCTCACCCACTTCGGGCAGCGAGGCCTCGATGTTCATCGGGCAGTGGCTGCGAAGCGCGCCAAAGCCGGTGTGCATCTCGGCGCAGACGCTGCGAGCCTGCGCGCGTGCGTGGGCATCGGCAGGCCATAGCGCGCGTTCCGGGAAGCGTTCGGCCAGGTATTCAGCGATCGCCAGCGTGTCCCAGACGACCCGGTCGCCATCGACCAGCACCGGCACCTTGCCAGTGGGCGTCACGCCCGCCAGTGTGGTCTTGAAGGCGGAGCCCGGCTCAAAGGAGTCGAAGCGCACCATCACTTCGTCAAAGGGGATGCCTGCCTGCCGCATCAGCACCCAGGGGCGCATGGACCACGAGGAGTAGTTCTTGTTGCCGATATAGAGCTTGAGCATGGGGACTGGCCTTCAGGGGATGTCGCGATTGGGCTCCGCCTGTGCGGGGTCGCGCGGGCCCACGCTCCCCAGGCGGGCGCGCAGGGACTGCGGCTGCCCGGTGAGGATGGCCGCATAGACCGTGGTATTTGCCAGTACCTTCTTCACGTAGTCGCGCGTCTCGTGAAAGGGCACGTTCTCGGCCCAGCCCGCGCCCTCGATCACCGGGCCGTTGCGCCAGGCACGTGGTCGGCTGGGGCCAGCGTTGTAGGCGGCCGCGGCCAGGGGCATCGAGCCGGTGAAGTCGTCTAGCACCAGCTTGAGGTAGCCGGTGCCGATGGCGATGTTGGTCTCGCGATCGTTGATCTGGTTGGGGGTGAAGTGGGTGAGGCCTATGCGCCGCGCCGTCCAGCGCGCGGTGGCCGGCATGACCTGCATCAGGCCCGAGGCACCCACGTGCGAGCGCGCGTCCATGATGAAACGGCTTTCCTGGCGGATCAGGCCGTAGACGTACGCAGGATCCAGGCTGATTTCGCTGCTGCGGCGGACCACCGACTCGCGAAAGGGCATCGGAAAGCGCTGCTCGCTGTCGAACTCGCCACGCGTGCGCTCGCTGGTGTTGATGCAACGGTCCCAGACCTCGCGCTCGCAGGCCAGGCCAGCCGCCGCCAGCAGCTCGCGGTCGGCCATGCCGCCCGGGCGCGCCAGGTTGGTGGTGTAGTTCCATTCGCGCACGCCGTCGGCGCGCAGTCCGATGGCGATCGCGTGCAGCGCCCGCGTCAGCCCCGGGTTGCGGCGTGCCGCTTCGCGCTCCTCGGCGGTGAGCGGCGCGGGGCGGGCGGGCAAGGTGATCTTCTGGCCCAGTTCCTCCAATGCCAGCTGCTCGTAGAAGCCGCGCGGTGAGGCCAGGCCCGCCAACTGCCGGCGTGCCTCGGCCTTGTCGGCCTCACCACCGGTGGCCAGCTGGCCGCGGGCACGCCAGTAGGTCCAGGCCGGGTCCTGCTGGCTCGCGGGGGCCATGGCGTTGATCGCTCCGATGATGGCCCGCCAATCGGGTTGGGTGCCGGCGCGTAAGGCGGCGCGGACTTTCCAGGCCAGCATCTCGTCGTTCAGGTCGGTATCTCGGGTGACCTTGGCGAAATGCGCGAGAGCCCCGGGCTGCAGGCGTTGTGCAGCCTGCCGGCCGATCGTGCCCCAGACCCAGTTGCGTTCCTCAGGCGTGAGGTGCAGCTCCCACTTGCGGTTCATGGTCGCCGCTGCCACTTCGGGGTCGTTGGCCGCCATGCGCACCAAGGCCAGGGTGGCCAGCTCCTTGCGCGCGCGCGACATGGCCACTACGCGGTTGCCCAGGTAGCGCGCCGGGTTGCCCAGGGCCTCGCCGGCCTGCGCGCTCAGGTCCGGGGCGGCGATCTCCACGGCGGCCAGTGCGGCGCGGGTGCGATTGTGTTCGGCGGCATGGCGCGCCTTGCGCCAGATGTCCAGGGGCGCCAGGCGCGGGCCGGTGCCCGGGCCCGCGAGGTTGCGTGCGGCGGTGGTGCAGCCGTCCTCGGCTTCGCGTTGCGCCAGCCACAGCCGGCGCACCTCGTCGACCAGCGCCGGCGTAGCGCCCTCGCGCAGTTGCTGCACCAGCAGGGCGTAGCAGCGCACCTGCGGGTCGTCATTCATGCGAAAGCGGGGGTGCTCCTCGGCGAAGGCGGTCCAGTCGCGGCGCTGCCCCAGCAGGAGCAGCCAGTCGTTGCGCAGGCGGTCTTCCTGGTAGGTGCCGGCGTAGCGGGTGAAGAATTCCTGCACCTCCTGGGGGTTGGCGGTGTCCAGGCGGGCGCGCAGCTCCCAGTAGGCGGCCCAGGGTTCGAGCAGGTGGCCCCGCGCCTGCGGCAGGAGCTGGGCGAGGCGGGCTTTCTGGCCCTGGCGGAAGGCCTGTGCCATCTCAGTCAGGGCCTGGTCGCCCGCGGCGTCGGTCCGCCCCTGGGCCTGCACCGCGCAGGCCAGGAGGGGAGCCGCGATCAGTGTCAGAATCTTTCGGAACTTCATTGGTGGATTATGGACAAGTCAGACGAAAAAAAGGCCCTGCGCCAGCAGCTGTTGCAAGCGCGCCTGGAGATGCCCGATCGCCTGGCGCGCGCCGACCTGCTACAGCGGGTGATGCGCATCTGGCTGGTGGGCCGTCCTGACCTCGTGATCGGCGCTTACTGGCCGATCAAGGGCGAGTTTGACCCCCTGCCCGCCCTGCATCGCTGGAAGGAAGACGGCGAACTCCTGGACCAGCCCCAGCGCCGGCGCATCGGCCTGCCCGTGGTGGACAAGGTCCATAAGACCCTGCAATTCCATGCCTGGTTCCCTGGCTGCCCGATGGAAGAAGACGCCTACGGCATCCCCAAGCCCAAGGACACCGAGGTGATCGCGCCCACCTTGCTGTTCGTGCCCTGCGTGGGCTATGGGCCTGGCGGCTACCGCCTGGGGTATGGCGGTGGTTTCTATGACCGCACACTGGCCAGCCTTCAACCTCGGCCCTTTACCGTGGGCTTGGGCTACACCCTCGGTTTCCTGCCCGACTTCGAGCCGCAGCCCCATGACGTACCGCTGGACGCCATCCTCAATGACAACGGGGTGGTCTGGCCGGTGCGTTGAGCGTGGTCACCTTCTTGCCTCGCTAAGATTGCCGCCCAGAGGAGTACCCCACGATGTCCAAAGCCTTTGCCAGCCAGGCCGACCTGTCCGACAAGAAAATCACCTTCGAACCACTGAGCCCCCATTGCTGGGCCTACACCGCCGAGGGGGATCCCAATTCGGGTGTGATCATCGGTGACAAGTTCATCATGGTGAGCGACGCCACCGCCACGCCCGCGATGGCGCGCGACCTGATCGCCCGCATCCGCACGGTGAGCGACAAGCCGATCAAGTACGTCCTGCTCACGCACTACCACGCGGTGCGCGTGCTTGGCGCCAGCGCCTTTGTGGCCGAGGGCGCGACCGAGGTCATCGCCAGCCAGGGCACGCTCGATCTGATCATCGAGCGGGGCAAGGAGGACATGAAGTCCGAGATGGAGCGCTTTCCCCGCCTGTTTCGCAACGCGGAGAGCGTGCCGGGCCTGACCTGGCCCACCCTGGTGGTCGGCGGCGGTAACCCCGCGAAGGGCGAAGCGCCGGGCAAGCTCACCATCGACCTGGGCGGCGTGAAGGTGCAGATCTGGCACCCGGGCCCCGGCCACACGCGCGGCGACACTATCGCCTGGGTCGAGGAGGAAAAAGTGCTGTTCTCTGGCGATCTGGTCGAATACGAAGCCGGCGTCTACACCGGCGACGCCCAGCTCGAGGAGTGGCCCGCGACCCTGGAGGCTCTGCGCGCCCTGAAGGCCGAGTCCATTGTCCCGGGTCGCGGCGAGGCCATGAAGGGCAATGCCAATGTGAACAAGGCCCTGGACTACACCCAGCGCTGGGTCGAGACGCTGTATCGCTGCGGGCGCGAAGCCGCCGCAGCCAACATGGACCTGAAGGCCGCCATGGCCCACACCCGCAAGTCCATGGATCCGGTCTTCGGCCACGTGTTCATCTACGAGCACTGCCTGCCCTTCGATGTCAGTCGCGCCTACGACGAGGCACGCGGCATCAAGACGCCCCGCATCTGGACCGCCGAGCGCGATCAGGAGATGTGGGCCGCGCTGCAGGCCTGAAGCCGTCGCGCCCCAGCAGGTTCAACGCGCCGCCACCAGGTCGGCCAAGTCCCGCTGGTAGGCCCGCAAGCGCCGGGCGGCACTCTGGCGTTGTGCCGGTGTCGTCGCGTTGTGCACCGCCGCCACCAGCGCGCAGTTGTCCTCGGTGACCGCCTCGCGGTAGCGGCGCGCGCCGGCATCGGGTGGAAACTGGCCCCGATCCACCAGGGCCTTCACCTGCAGGCGCGCCTCCGGGCCGGAGCCACCGCCACGCAGCTGGCGCAGCACCTGCAGCGTGTCCGCTTGGCGCCGGCGCATTTCCGAAAGCACTTGCGCCGGGTCGAAGCGCGAAGCCTCGATGCGCTGGCGCAGCACCGAACGCTGGGCGTCGTCCAGGCGCCCATAGGCGTCCTCCATGCGTTCGAGAAATTGCTTGTATTGCTTGTCGCGGCGTTCGGTGAGGGGCAGGTCCACCCAGTCCTTTCGAAAGTCCTGGTCGTTGCGCTCGTAGCGCTGGGTCAGGTGCCGCAATTGCTCGTTCGTGAGCGTGGGCGCGATCGTGGCGATGGCGGCTTCGGACTGCGCCGCCAGGGCCAGAAAGCGCACGCGCCCCTCCTCGGCGAGCTTGCACACCTGCTCGGACGTGACGTCGGCAGCGGCCATCCGCTCGATTCGGGCCAGCAACTCGGCATAGCGAGGCAGCTCGTTCGTCCGGTGCCATTGGTGCAGCCGGCTCAGTTCGTCCTTCACCGGCGCACGCTGCGCGTCGTTGAAATCCATGTAGCCATCAAGCCACCACCAGGCCAGCTCGGGCAGGTTGTTGTACCCCAGCTTGATGGCGCTGCAGCCGGCCAGGGCCGCCAGCAGGGCCAGCGCCCCGATAATCCGCAGGAGCTTCGATGCAAGAGTGGTCATGAACGACAAAGGAAACGCGATGGCGTCAGTGGATGTGGTGGTCATGGCGGCCGGCAAGGGCACGCGCATGAAAAGCGGCCTGCCCAAAGTGTTGCACCGTTTGGGGGGGCGCGCTTTGCTCGCCCATGTGATCGACTCAGCTGCGGGGTTGAAGCCTCGCCGCCTCATCGTGGTCACGGGCCATGGCGCGGACCGGGTCCAGGCCGCAGCCCGGGACGATGCGGAGGCTGCGGACCTGGCCGCTTGCGACACCGTGCTGCAAGAGCCGCAGCTGGGGACGGGCCACGCCGTGCAGCAGGCCCTGCCGCTGCTGCCGCAAGACGGCATCTGCCTGGTTCTGAACGGCGATGTGCCCCTGATCGAGACCGCCACCCTGCAGGCCCTGGTACAGGCCTGCGCGGGTGAACGCCTGGCCCTGCTCACCGTGGACATGCCCGATCCCACCGGCTATGGCCGCATCGTGCGAGAAGGTGACGCTGTGCGCGCGATCGTGGAGCACAAGGACGCCAGCGAGGCGCAACGCCGCATCACCGAGGTCTACACCGGTTTCATGGCTGCACCCAACCGGCTGCTGCGCGATTGGCTCTCGCGCCTCTCCAACGAAAACGCTCAGGGCGAGTACTACCTCACCGACGTGGTCACGTTCGCCGTTCAGGACGGCGTCGCCGTCACCGCCCTGCGCACGCCGGACCGCGTGCAGGCCGATGGCGTGAACAGTCCCCTGCAACTGGCCGAACTCGAGCGCGCTTACCAGCGGCGGCGCGCCCGCGCCCTCATGGAACAGGGCGTGCGCCTGGCCGACCCGGCCCGCTTCGACGTACGCGGCACGCTGACCTGCGGCGCGGATGTCGAGATCGACGTCAACTGCGTCTTCGAGGGCGAGGTCGCCCTGGGGGATGGCGTTCGCATCGGCGCGAACTGCGTGATCGCCAATGCGCGGATCGCCGCGGGCGCGGTGATCCACCCCTTCACCCACATCGATGGCGAGAAGGCTGGCGTGCAGGTCGGCGAGGGCGCGCGGGTCGGTCCCTATGCACGTCTGCGCCCTGGTGCAGTGCTGGGGGCCGAGGTCCATATCGGCAACTTCGTCGAAGTGAAAAACTCCACGCTGGCAACGGGCGCCAAGGCCAACCACCTGGCTTATCTGGGCGATGCCACGGTGGGCGAGCGTGTGAACTACGGCGCGGGGTCCATCACCGCCAACTACGACGGCGCGAACAAGCACCGCACCGTGATCGAAGCCGACGTGCACGTGGGCAGTAACTGTGTGCTGGTCGCGCCCGTGACCCTGGGCGCGGGCGGCACGGTCGGTGGTGGCTCCACCATCACCAAGGACACGCCGCCCGGTGCGCTGTCGGTGGCGCGAGGCAAGCAGGTCTCCATCGCCAACTGGAAGCGGCCCACCAAGGGCGGGCGCTAGGGCGCCACCGACGCGCGTACCAACGGCAGGCGCGGTGCGAACTTCGCCCGCTTGACGCTGAAGAAGGCTTTCACGTTGCGTACGTTGGCGTCGGCGGTGAAAAGGCGCTGCTGCAAGGCCAGATAGGCCGGCATGTCGCTGGCGCGCACGTGCAGGATGAAATCCGGTCCTGGTGACACGCGGTAGCACTGTTGCACGGCCTCGTCGGCGATGACGCGCGACTCGAAAGCGCCGAGATGCTCCGCGCCCTGGCGCTCGAGCGTCACCTCCACGATGGCCTCGAGTCCATGCCCCAGCACCGGCGCGAGTTGGTCTGCATTGAGGATCGCCACCTGTCGCTCGATCAGGCCCGCCGCCTGCAGCCGCTTGACGCGCCGCAGACAGGTGGGCGGCGAGACGTGCAGGCGTTGCGCCAGCGCCAGGTTGCTCAGAGAGGCATCCTGCTGCAACAGGTCCAGCAGCTGCAGGTCAGTGGCGTCGAGAAATGATTGTTCAATTGACTTCATTTCATGAAATTTTATTGAGATTTATGAGTTTTAAGAAATAAAAAACCAATTAAATCAATAACTAGATAATTTATTGCATGGCGTGGCGCCTAAAGTCGCTTCACTTCAGGAGTGACCCCATGTGTGGCATCGTCGCCGCGGTCTCCGACCGCAACATCGTTCCCATCCTCGTTCAAGGGCTGCAGCGGCTCGAATACCGCGGTTATGACTCCTGCGGCGTCGCGGTGCATGCGGGTGGGCTCCAGCGCGCGCGCAGCACGGCGCGCGTCGCTGAATTGATGCAGCAGGTGGCCGCCGAAGGCCTCGTGGGCACCACCGGCATCGCGCACACGCGCTGGGCCACTCACGGCGCGCCCGCCGTCCACAATGCCCACCCCCATTTCAGCCATGGCCCGGGCGCCACGCCCACGGACCGTGCGGGGCGCATCGCCCTGGTTCATAACGGCATCATCGAAAACCACGACGAGTTGCGCGCAAGCCTGCAGGCCCGGGGCTATGTGTTCGCCAGCCAGACCGACACCGAAGTCATCGCGCACCTGGTGGACAGCCTCTACGAAGGCGACCTCTTCGGGGCGGTGCAAGCCGCCATCGCGAGGTTGCATGGCGCGTATGCCATCGCGGTGTTCTGCAAGGACGAACCGCATCGCGTGGTGGGTGCGCGCGCAGGCTCGCCCATGGTGCTCGGTGTGGGGGAGGGCAGCCGCGAGCATTTCCTGGCCAGCGATGCGATGGCCCTGGCCGGTGTGACCGACCAGATCGTCTACCTGGACGAGGGCGATCTGGTCGACCTGCAGCTGGGACGCTACTGGGTGGTGGACAAGTCCGGTCGGCCCGCCGAACGTCCCGTGCGCACGGTCCAGGCGCACAGCGGTGCGGCTGAACTCGGGCCCTATCGCCACTACATGCAAAAGGAGATCTTCGAGCAGCCGCGTGCGATCGCCGACACGCTCGAGGGCCTCGAGGCCATCGTGCCCGAGCTGTTCGAGGGCGCGGGCCAGCCGGCGCCAGGCCAGGGGGCGCACCGCGTCTTCCAGCAGGTCGATTCGGTCTTGATCCTGGCCTGCGGCACCAGCTACTACAGCGGCTGCACCGCCAAGTACTGGCTCGAGAGCATCGCCAAGATCCCCACGCAGGTGGAGATCGCGAGCGAATACCGTTATCGCGAGTCCGTGCCGAACCCGAACACCCTGGTCGTGACCATCAGCCAGTCCGGCGAGACCGCCGACACGCTGGCCGCCCTGCGCCATGCGCAGTCATTGGGCATGCGGCACACCCTCACCGTCTGCAACGTCGCCACCTCGGCGATGGTGCGTGAGTGCCAGCTGGCCTATCTCACGCGCGCGGGCGTGGAGGTCGGCGTCGCCTCGACCAAGGCCTTCACCACGCAGCTGGCGGGCCTGTTCCTGCTCACTCTGGCACTTGCGCAGGCCAAAGGGCGCTTGACCGAGTCGCAGGAGGCGGCGCACCTGAAGGCCATGCGCCATCTGCCGGCGGCCTTGTCCGCCGTACTGGCTCTGGAGCCGCAGATCATCAGCTGGGCCGAGGACTTTGCGGGCAAGCACAACGCGCTCTTTCTCGGGCGCGGTCTGCACTACCCGATCGCGCAGGAAGGAGCTCTGAAGCTCAAGGAGATCACCTACATCCACGCCGAGGCCTATGCGGCGGGCGAGTTGAAGCACGGGCCGCTGGCCCTGGTGACGCACGAGATGCCGGTGGTGACCGTGGCGCCCAACGACGCCCTGCTGGAGAAGCTGAAAAGCAATATGCAGGAAGTGCGCGCGCGTGGTGGCGTGCTGTATGTGCTGGCCGATGCGGACACGCGTATCGCCAGCGAAGAGGGCCTGCACGTGATCCGCATGCCTGAACACTACGGACCGCTCAGCCCCCTGCTGCACGTGGTGCCGCTGCAGCTTCTTGCGTACCACACCGCCGTGGCGCGCGGGACGGACGTGGACAAGCCGAGGAACCTGGCCAAGAGCGTGACGGTGGAGTGAGGCTCGCCGGCATCCTTGGGGGATGCCCCGAGTCTTTGGGCCACGGCCAGCCAAGGTGGGTGGCGGGTCAGTGGTGTAATGGTCAAATTGAACTCAAAAAAGATTCGGCCATGCAGTCAACCCTCCGACGTCTCCTGGGGATCGCCGCCATGCTGTGCGCCGGCCTGACCCACGCCCAGAGCGGTCAATGCAGCTTCATCCAGGATCCCAACCTGCAGGCGCAGTGCCGCGCGGGTTCGGGTGGCGGATCCGGTCAGTGCAGCTTCATTCGCGATGGCGACATGCAGGCCTATTGCCGTGCCACGACAGGCAGCGGCAGCGGGCAATGCAGCTTCATCCGAAACGGCGACACCCAATCCCTGTGTCGCGCCGTAACGGACCGCAGCTCCGGCCAGTGCAGCTTTATTCGGGATAACGACACCCAGGCCTATTGCCGCGCGATCACCGGCAGCGGCGGCGGCCAATGCAGCTTCATCCGAAACGGCGACCTGCAGGCCCTGTGCCGCGCGTCCACGGGGGGCGGCTCGGGCCAGTGCAGTTTCATCCGTGACTCGGACATGCAGGCAGCGTGCCGGGCGCGTTTCGGTTAGAGCACGGGGCGGCGCGGCCTTCTTGGCAGATGTTCAGCGCGCTACCACCGCGAACCGAGGGACCAGACCTTCGGGCGTGGTGACCAGGTCGCTGAATTCCGCCAGCGGCCGCATCCAGACCACGTCTTCATCCCCCTGACAGGCTTGGTACAAGACGCCGGTCTTGAGCGTGGCCTCGATTCGGCACAGGCCGACCACGCGGTACACGCCCCCCTTGTAGTGGCGCAGGGTGACGCCGGGCTGGATGGCGGCGGGCGGGGTGACCGGTGACGTCATGGCAAGCACCTCAGGCCGCTGAGGCCGTACGCGGTGTCCCGCGCAGTACACGGAAAAACAGGAATCCGGAAATCGACAGATTGAGCAGGTTCCAGGCAATGCCATTGAGGAAAGCCGCGTGATAGCTGCCGGTGAGGTCATAGACCCAACCCGACATCCAGCCGCCCAGCGCCATCCCGATCAGGGTGGCCATCACCACCGATCCCACGCGTGCCCCCGCCTCCTGCGGGGGAAAATACTCGCGGATGATGATGGCGTAAGACGGCACGATGCCACCTTGGAACAATCCAAACAGCGCCGACACCACGTACAACGGAACCAGGCCGTCAAAGGGCAGAAACAGCAGCAGCGCGATGCCTTGCAGTGCCGAGCCCAGAAGCAGGGTGCGGATGCCCCCGATGCGGTCGCAGATCAAACCCGACACCAGTCGGCTCACGATGCCGCAGGCCAGCATCAGTGACAGCATCTCGGCGCCGCGCGCCGCGCCAAAGCCCAGGTCCACGCAATAGGCCACGATATGTACCTGCGGCATCGACATCGCCACGCAGCAAGCCACGCCAGCGATGAACAGCAGCCCTTGTGCGTGCGCCAGCGGCAAGCCGAAAGGGCGGCGCGTATCCGGCGCGGCGGTCTGAGACAAGCCGGGCGCCGGCGCTGGCTCCGTGCGCGGCGGCCGCAGCCGCAGGCGCAAGGACAGCAGGGCGATACCCGCGCCGCACGCCAGGCCCATCACCATGTAGGTGGGACGCCAGCCGAAGTGCTCGACGCCCCATTGCACGATGGGCGGCCACACCGTGCCCGCCAAGTAGTTGCCGCTGGCGCAGATCGCCACCGCGATGCCGCGGCGCTTGTTCCACCACAGCGCGGTGTCGGCGATCAGGGGGGCGAAGGTGGCCGAGCTCCCCAGCATGCCAAGCAGCAGTCCGTGCGCCAGGCCGAAGGTCCAGATGTTGTCTGAGAGCGCGGCCAGCATATAGCCCGCCGTGACGGCCGCCGCGCCGATACCCAGCACCGGGGCGATGCCATGCCGGTCGGCCATGCGGCCCGTCCACAAGCCGCCCAGACCCAGGCAGACCATCATCAAGGTGTAGGGCAGCGAGGCGTCCGCACGTCCGACTCCGAACTCGGCCTGCACCGTGGGTAGCACCACCGCCACCACATACATGCTGCCGTTGCCCAGGGTGACGAGGGCCAGGGTGGCCAGGAGCCGTCCCGCCGCATAACGCGAGTCGACGAGGGCGGGGTCGGCGTAGGCGGGCGACATCATCTGAGCTTACTTCAGCCTGCTTCACCCCTCCCTCGCCTGTGTCACGTACGCGCTCGAGGCCGGGAGTGACCTAGCCAGTGATGCGCCGCACCAGCCGGTGTTCGACCTTCTTTTGCGATGTGATCACGAAGAACTGTTCCTCCACCCCGTCGCATTCGCCCACGCGTTCTACCCCGTAGCGCTCCGTCAGATCGTCCTCGACGAGCGTGGCGGCAGGGAAGACGCCCATGCCACTGGCGCCAAAGGTCTTGAGCAGTGCGCTGTCCTCGAATTCGCCAGCGACCGGCGGGTGGCAGGCATGGCGCTCGAACCACTGGTCCAGGCGCGCGCGCAGCACGCCATGACCTGTGGGTAGCAGCACGGGCAGTTGCGCGTGCGCCAGCCCCGGCGCGAACCCGCCTGCGCGTCGTGCCGCGGTGCGCAGGCGCCGCGCCAATACCGGCGTGGCGTACCACGCGATGGGCGAGGTGCCCACAGGGTGGCTGTAAAAGCGCAGGCCCGGGCTGGACGCCGCGGTGCGGTCGGAGATCACCATGTCCAGCTTGTGCAGTGCCAGCTCCCCGAGCAGGTCGGCGAATTCACCGTCGTGGCATAACAGGCGCAGTTGCGGCTCCTTCATCACCGGCTCTAGCAAATGCCTCACGGCCAGCTTGGGGATGCCGTCAGAGATGCCGACCGCCAGCCGCACGCGGGGTGTTTCCACCGCGGCGCGCACCATCTCGGGCAGGGCCTCACCGAGCTGGAAGATCTGGTCCGCCTGCCGCAGGGCCGCCAGGCCCGCTTCGGTCAGGGTCAGGCCCCGGCCCGCTGGCTTGAGCAGGTGGCAGCCCAGGGCCTGCTCGAGCTCGCGCACCTGGGTGCTGACCGTCTGTACCGCCATCCCCAGGCGGTCGGCGGCCCGGGACATGCCGCCTTCCTTGCCGACGACCCAGAAGTAATACAGGTGGCGGTAGCTGAAGGAGATGCTCACAATATTTCTGTTTTTTAGAAATTAAGTTCAGTGATTATGCTGTTTTTAAGGAAATGAAGAACTCGTACCGTACGGACTTTCCTCACTCAGACAAAGACCCCCCATGGACACCATCGCCCCCGGCTGGTTATGGGCCACGTTTGTGGCCATCGTGCTGGTTTCGCTGTTCGTCGACTTCGTCGTCCTGAAGAAGCAGGGCGCGCACGAGATCGGCGTGAAGGAGGCCCTCAATTGGTCGATCATCTGGATCGCCCTGAGCTTCGTGTTCAACGGGCTGCTCTGGTGGGCCGTCAAGGACACCACCGGTTCCACCGAGGTCGCTAATGAGAAGTCGTTGGAGTTCCTTACCGGCTACCTGATCGAGAAGTCGCTGGCCGTCGACAACATCTTCGTCTTCCTTCTGATCTTCACCTACTTCGCGGTGCCGCCGGCCTTTCAGAAGCGGGTGCTGATGATCGGCATCATCGGAGCCATCGTGCTGCGCACGATCATGATCCTGGTGGGGGGCTGGCTGCTGGCCAATTTCCACTGGGTGCTTTATGTGTTCGGCGCGTTCCTGATCCTGACCGGCGTCAAGATGTGGTGGGCCGCAGGCAAGGAGAGCGACCTGGAAGGTAATCCCGCGCTGAAGCTGCTGCGCCGGGTCATGCCTGTGAGCCAAAACTTCGACGGCGAAAAGTTCTTCACGGTCGAAAACGGCAAGCGCATCGCCACGCCCTTGTTCATGGTGATCTGCCTGGTGGCGCTGACCGACGTGATCTTCGCGGTCGACTCCATCCCGGCGATCTTCGCCATCACGTCCGACCCCTTCATCGTGCTCACGAGCAACGTGTTCGCGATCCTGGGCCTGCGGGCGATGTACTTCCTGCTCGCGGCTGTGGCCAGCAAGTTCCACCTGCTTAATTACGGCCTGGCAGTGATCCTGGTCTTCATCGGCACCAAGATGTGTTTGATCGATGTCTACAAGATCCCCGCACTGGTCTCCCTGGCGGTGGTGGTCGCGATCCTGGTGGTGACCATGGTCTTGAGTGTGCGCACCTCGGGGGGTACGGGCGGTGGCGGCTCCGCGGCCCTGCGCGAGGAGCGCTCGGGTGGCGGGTCCTGACGGTTCCCGCGCAACTGACTTCACGCACAAGGGGCCAGGCATGACGCCTGGCCCCCTGTTCATGTACTTCTCGGCAGCGGGCAGGTGGGGTCAGTGATGGCGGGGCGTGAAGGTGGGGCCTGCGGCATACATCGGCGCGGTAAAGACCGATTGCCAAGCCTGGAACAGCGGCGCCGCCGCGCTGGCGCTGCTGCTGACGGCCTGTTGCTGTTGCTCCGCGGGGCGCATGAACTCGTTCTGGGCCTTCAGCGACGCGAGCAGCATTTCCTGCGCGTACTGGGCCAGTTCACTGAAGCTGGAAAGTAGCACCGTCGAATTGATCGCCATCAGCTCGGCGGCGCTACTGGCTCCCCGCAGACGGTCGGCGGTCTGCTCCTGCAACAGGGCGGCGCGTTGGATCATGTGCTGCTGCGTTTGCTGAAAAGTGTCCATCGCGCGCAGCATCGCGCAGGCCGTTGTCGCCGTGCTCGCCATTTGTTGGCGGGTGATGTCTGCGACGGCATTGGTGCCGGCGCTCAGACCCGCGTTGAGGTCGCTGTCGTGGGCTGTCGAGGTGTCGCGTGAGTTGGTCTTGCTGGCCATGGTGTTCTCTCCTGGGGTGATGGGATCCTGGAAACGTGTGTCCGGGTAGGGCGGCGCGTCCGTGTGCCGTGGGCACCACGGACGATTGCGTTCAGGCGAAGGGCAGGGGCGGACCGGATGCACGCCCGGCCCGTGCTCAACGCGCTGCACCGAACTGGTTGCGCAGCATCTGGATCTGGTCGTGATGGCGCTGGACCCCCTGCAGCTGGCGCTCCACCAAGGTGCGGATGGCGTCCGGCAGGGGCTTTTGCAGGGCCTGGCGGTAGCGGGCCAGGGCCGTGTCTTCGCCGCGTTCAGCTTCGGTCAGCAGGGCCTCGTCGTCGTGGTTGGACAAGGCGGACTTCACCGAGACCCAGCCGCGGTGCACCGCACCGAGCACGCTCCCGCTGTCCTTGACATCGCCACCCAGGCGGCGGATCTGGTCCTGCAGCGCCTGCGCGCCGCGCTGGCAGTCCTGCATGCGCTGCGTGAAAACCGCTTTGAGATCCTCTCGCCGGGTGTTCTCGGCGCAGGACTGGAAGCCGTACTCGCCGTCCTTGCAGCATTCCACCAAGTCCTGGAGCACGTGCAGCACGTCCTCCCGGCGGCCCGAGGTGTCGCCGGTAGACCGGGCCTCGCCCATGGCCTGACTGGTGTCCGGGTAGGTGCTCGTACGCAGGGTATCCACGCGTTCCCAGGCGGCGCGGCTCGCGGGTTGTGCCTGCTGCCAACTGAGGGAGGAGCCGGCGCGTGCGTCCTCCCAGCCTGTTTCCAGTCGGGACGCCGCAGTGTCCCAATCGTCCTCGTAGTGCCCGCGCGATTGCACGCCATAGCGGTACGCCGGGCCGTAGTCGTCGAAGTTGCGGCCTTGCTCGTAGTACGACTCCTGCTGAAAGCGCGCGCGCCAGTGCGCTTCTTCCGCCTTGGGGTTGATGGCTTCGGCTGCGGCCCGGCCGGCCAAGCCGCCTACCACCGCGCCCACCACGCCGCCTGCCGCGATGCCCAGCGGTCCACCCGCCATGCCGGCCGCCGCGCCGGCCACAGCACCCCCAGCCGCACCGACGCCGGTGCCGACCGGGTGGGACCCGAACTCGTCGCTCAAAGGATCCCGGTGGGGATCACGTTCTTCTGCCATGGTGTCGCTCCTCGGCCCTAGGGGTCGTGAGCGTCCGGGGGACGCTACGGACTAGGAAGCAGACCATCCTCGCGAAGGACGGAGCGCCTGGCCGTCAGCCAAGCGAAGGAGCGCCTGTAGGACGCGCGCCTTGTGCGCCGCGCGCCAGCGGACCTTATTTCAGGCCCGCCGCTGCACGCAGCGCTTGCGCCACTGTCTTTTGGTGGTCACCCCCATCGCTGCGCGATATGAGTGCCCCCCGAAGACCGACAAGCTCGCTGTCGCTCGGGGCTTACAGCCCCGCCGCTGCGCGCAGCGCAGCAGCCTTGTCGGTCTTCTCCCAGGTGAACTCGGGTTCGTTGCGGCCGAAGTGGCCGTAAGCCGCGGTCTTCTGGTAGATCGGACGCAGCAGATCCAGCATCTGGATGATGCCTTTCGGACGCAGGTCGAAGACCTCGTTGACGATGGCCGCGATCTTCTCGTCGGAGATCACGCCCGTGCCTTCGGTGTACACGGTCACGTTCATGGGCCGTGCCACGCCGATCGCGTAGGCCACCTGCACCTGGCACTGCTTGGCCAGGCCGGCCGCCACCACGTTCTTGGCGACATAGCGCGCCGCATAGGCGGCCGAGCGGTCCACCTTGGACGGGTCCTTGCCCGAGAACGCGCCACCGCCGTGCGGGCAGGCGCCGCCGTAGGTGTCGACGATGATCTTGCGACCGGTCAGACCGCAATCGCCCTGCGGGCCGCCAATCACGAAGCGGCCGGTGGGGTTGATCAGGTAGCGGGTGTCCTTGAGCCACTCCTTGGGCAGCACCGGCTTGATGATCTCCTCGATCACCGCCTCAACGAAGGAGGCCTTCATCTTGTTGCCGTCGCTCTGCTCGGGGCTGTGCTGCGTGGACAGCACCACGGTGTCGATGCTGTGCGGCTTGCCATCGACATAGCGCATGGTCACCTGGCTCTTGGCGTCGGGACGCAGGAAAGGCAGACGGCCGTCCTTGCGCAGTTGCGCCTGGCGCTCCACCAGGCGGTGCGCGTAGTGGATCGGCGCAGGCATCAGCTCGGGGGTCTCGTCGCAGGCATAGCCGAACATCAGGCCCTGGTCGCCAGCGCCGGTGTTCAGGTGGTCGTCGGACGCGTGGTCCACGCCCTGGGCGATGTCATTGGACTGCTTGTCGTAGCAGACCATGACCGCGCAGCCCTTGTAATCGATACCGTAGTCGGTGTTGTCGTAGCCGATGCGCTTGATGGTGTCGCGCGCGACCTGGATGTAGTCGACATGCGCGTTGGTGGTGATCTCGCCGGCCAACACCACGAGGCCGGTGTTGGTCAGGGTCTCGGCGGCCACGCGCGAGCGCGGGTCCTGCTGGAAGATCGCATCCAGGATCGCGTCCGAGATCTGGTCGGCGACCTTGTCGGGGTGACCTTCCGAGACGGATTCAGAGGTAAAGAGGTAGTCGTTCGCCATTTGAGATACTCCGTGAGTTGAAGGGCGCGTTGCCTTCGCGGGAGCTTCGGCGAACGCTTTAGCAGTGATGTTTAACGTCGCCCTGCAAGTAGTTCAATAACTCGGCGACCCGTAGATTCTAAACGCTCCAGCGACCTTGCCTGCCTGTCCGACGCCCAACACTCCATGTTGACCCTGTTTCGCCTGTTCTCGCATGTGCCGCTGCGCGCGCTGCACGCGGTGGGCGCGGTTCTGGGTTGGTGCGTGTTCCTGCTGTCGCCCACCTACCGTCGCCGTTTTCTGGCCCACACCGCCCAGGCCGGCTATCGGTTCGGGCAGGTGCGTCCGGCGGTGGCCCATATCGGTCGCATGGTCGCCGAGCTACCCCGTCTTTGGCTCGGAGCGCCGCCCGCCGTGGCCTGGGATGACGTGGCCTGCATCGACGAAGCCTATGCCCAGGGCCAGGGCGTGGTGCTGCTCACCCCCCACCTGGGGTGCTTCGAGGTCGTGGCCCAGGCCCTTGCCCTGCGCTATCACGCGCAACATGGCCCCCTCACCGTGTTGTTCCGTCCGGCGCGCAAGGCCTGGATCGCGCCGCTGGTGGCCGCCTCGCGCCAGCGCCCGGGCCTGGCGGCCGTACCCACGACGCTAGCCGGCGTGCGCCACATGATCCGCGCGTTGCGCCAGGGCCAGGCCGTGGGCCTGCTGCCCGACCAGGTTCCGCCGGAGGGCCTGGGCCTGTGGGCGCCTTTCTTTGGTCAGCCCGCCTACACCATGACCCTGGCCGCTCGCCTCGCGCAGCAGACTGGGGCCCAGGTGCGTCTGGTCTGGGGGGAGCGTCTGCCCGCCGGGCGCGGTTACCTGCTGCACGCGCGCGCGCTGCAGTCGCCGCTGCCCGCAGCGCTGCCCGAGGCGGTGGCGCATCTCAATGGCGAACTCGAAGGCCTGATCCGCGAGTGCCCGCAGCAATACCTCTGGAGCTACGGGCGTTACAAGCCGCCGCGCGCGCAGCCCGTCGATTCCCCGCCGTCGGAGGCCGAAAGCGCATGAAGCGGTTCCTCTCGTACGCGGGCGGCTACACCGGCTTGGCCTTCCTCTGGATGGTGCATGGCCTGCCCCTGTCCTGGCAGGCGGCCCTCGGACGCGGCGTGGGGCGCCTGCTGTGGCACTTGACGCCCTCGCGACGCCACGTGGTACGTCGCAACCTCGCGCTGTGCCTGCCCGAGCTGACCGTCGCTGAGCGCGAACGCCTCGCCCGCGAGGTGTTCGCCTGGTTCAGTCGTAGCGTCATCGAGCGCGGCTTGCTCTGGTTCGCCTCGCCCTCGCGCCTGAAGCGCCTGATTCATGTCGAGGGCGACTGGCAGTTTGCCGACCGGCACCCGGGCCCGGTCATGTGGCTGGTGCCGCACTTCGTGGGTCTGGACGTCGCAGGCGTAGCCACGCAATTGAATATCCGTCGCGGCCTGGCCTCGATTTACCAGGCCCAGTCCAACCCGGTGATCGACGCCGCCATGCGCCGCGCCCGCCTGCGCCATGGCAACACGGAGCTCTTCGCCCGCGCCGAGACCGCCCGCCCGCTGATGCGCGCGGTACGCGCAGGCATGGGTTTCTTCAACCTGCCTGACATGGATTTCGGCGCGCGCGACGCGCAGTTCGTGCCCTTCTTCGGTACGCCCGCGTCCACACTGCTCGCGCCCTCGCGCATGGCGCGTACCCAGGGTATGGCGGTGCAGCCGGTGCTGGTGACCTTGCTGCCGGGTGGTCAGGGCTATCGCGTGCGGTACCTACCGCCTTGGGAGGATTTCCCCAGCGACGACCCGGTGGCAGATGCCGAGCGCATGAACCACCGCATCGAGGGCTGGGTGCGCGAGTGTCCGGCTCAGTATTTCTGGGTGCACCGCCGCTTCAAGACCCGTCCGCCGGGCGAACCCCCGGTGTACTGATCGCGCCTTAGGCTGCGAAAAAACGCGCCAGTCGGTCTCTCACCTGCTCGGGCTGTTCATGCAGCACCCAGTGACTGGCCCCGGGGATCCGCTCCAGCGTCAGGTCCGGCACCCACGCCTGCAGGCCGTCCACCAGCTCGGGCAGCAGGGCTACATCGTCCATCGCCCAGAGCACCAGGGTGGGGCGGTCCACCGTGAGCATCGCGTCGGGCAGGTCGATCGCGGCCGCTGCGGGGTCGTCGGCGCTGGGCGGGCGCAGCGGCGAGGCCCGGTAGTAATGGCAGCCGCCCACCAGGCCCGCGCCGCCGCGCCAGAGGGCCCGATAGCGGTCCTTCACCGCCTCGGTGAGCCAGGCGGCACCCCGTTCGCCTTCGAAGAAGGACCACAGCCGCCGGTAATCGTCCGCCGCCAGCAGCGCCTCGGCGTCGGGGCGCACCAGGAAGTTCATGTAGGCGCTCGCGGCCTGCTGGCGCGGGTTGGTGCGCAGCTCGCGCAGGAAGGTGCCTGGGTGTGGCGAGTTGATGATTGCCAGTCGCTGCAGCCGCTGCGGCTGCTGGTTGGCGAGGTTCCAGGCCACCGCGCCGCCCCAGTCATGGGCGACCAGAGCCGCCACCGGCGCCCCGTGGGTCTCTGCGTCCATCAGGGCCGCGATGTCCTGCACCAGGTGCTTGGCCCGATAGGCCTGCACGTCCGACGGGGCGCTGGACTGCTCGTAGCCGCGAAGGTTGGGCGCGATACAGCGGTAGCCGCCATGCGCGGGCTGCGAGAAGTGCCGCAGCAGGTCGTCCCATACGAAGGCGGCCTGGGGAAAACCATGTAGGAACATCAGCACCGGCCGCCCCCGCTCGCCCGCCGCGCGGCAACTCAGGGTGATGCCGTGAGGCAGGGTCTGCAGGAAGGTCTCGATCACGGCGTAGCCCCTCGCGCAGGCCCTCAGACTGCGGGTGCCGGGGCCGGCATGCTTGCCCCGTCGGTCGGGTGCGTCCATTGCCACAACAGGTGCGCCGTTTCCTCGACGCCCTTTTTCTTGAGCGCGGAGAACAGCTTGACCTCGCCGCCGCCGGCCTGCAGCCGGGCGATCGACAAGGCCTTGGCCGCTTCGGTCTTGTTCAACTTGTCGGCCTTGGTCAGGAGCACCAGGAACTTCAGGCCGGTCTCCACCCGCGGTCGGATCACGTCCAGCAGGATCTCGTCCAGCTCGGTCAGGCCATGGCGCGGGTCGCACAGAAGCACCACCCCCAGCAGGTTCTCCCGGCTCACGAGGTAATTGGCCATCACCCGCTGCCAGCGCAGCTTGTCCTGCTTGGGTACGGCCGCATAGCCGTACCCGGGCAAGTCGGCCAGTACCGCGTCGGTCACGCCCTGGCGGCCCAGGGTGAACAGGTTGATGCTCTGGGTACGACCGGGCGTCT
This sequence comes from Pseudomonadota bacterium, assembly GCA_041169755.1. Classification (GTDB taxonomy): domain Bacteria; phylum Pseudomonadota; class Gammaproteobacteria; order Burkholderiales; family Burkholderiaceae_C; genus Ramlibacter. The sequence continues at coordinate 33,263 of JBEEIS010000196.1, forward strand.
TGGAGGCGAAGGCCAGTCGCTTTTGCTGGGTCAGGGTGTTGATGCAGGTGGATTTGCCCGCGTTGGAGCGGCCCACGAAGGCAATTTCAGGGTAGCCGTGCGGGGGCAGCCACTCCAGGGTGGGGGCCGTGGTGAGGAACTTGGCGGTGTGCATCCAGCCCAGGGCCTGGGCCGGGGTGGCGCCAG